>NZ_BAAAHQ010000023.1:323723-463379 GCF_039525605.1 Nonomuraea longicatena
CGGCCGTTTCGGCGGCCGGTCTGCTGGCCGTCCCCACCTCGGCGATTCCGGTGCTGAGCCTGGCGACCGTGCTCGCCGGAGCGGCGGCCGGGCTCGCGTCGCGGCTGCTGGCCGTCCGCCGTCACGCCATGGCCGAGCGCGTACGCCGCGCCGAGCGCCTCGACCTGGCCAGGGAACTCCACGACGTCGTCGCCCACCACATCACCGGCATCGTGCTCCAGGCCCAGGCCGCCCAGGTCGTCACTCGCAGACACCCCGACCAGGCGGCGGACTCCCTTTCGGCCATCGAGTCCTCGGGCGCGCGGGCCCTGGCCGCCACCCGCCGCGTGGTCGACGTCCTGCGCACCGCCGGAGCGGCCCCCGCCGAGCACGGGCGGCTGCGCGACATGGTCGAGGACTTCGGGCTCCACGGAGTCCGGGCGAGCCTGCGGCTGGCGGCCGAGCCCGACGGGTGGCCGCCGGAGGTGGCCACCACCGTGCACCGCGTCGTCCGGGAGTCGCTGACCAACGTCCTGCGGCACGCCCGGCAGGCGCGCGAGGTCACGGTCGAGGTCACCGAGGACACGGCGGCCGTCACGGTGACCGTCGAGGACGACGCGCCGGCGTCCGCAGGACGCGGCCGCGCCGGATACGGCCTGGTGGGGATGCGGGAACGCCTCGAAGCCCTCGGCGGCACCCTGGCGGCCGGCCCCCGGCCCGGCTCCGGCTGGTCCGTGCGTGCGAGCATCCCCGTCGAGCGATGACCATCCGGGTACTGCTGGCAGACGACCAGGAGCTGATCAGGGCCAGCCTGCGCATCATCCTCGACGACCAGCCCGACATCACCGTGGTCGCCGAGGCGGGCGACGGCGTCGAGGCGATCGAGCAGGTCCGCCGGACGAGCCCGGACGTGTGCCTGGTGGACATCCAGATGCCCCGCCTCGACGGGCTCGGGGTCGCGAGGGAACTGGCCTCTGCCAGGACCAAGGTGGTCATGGTCACCACCTTCGACCTCGACGAGTACGTCCATCAGGCGCTGCGCTGCGGCGCGGCCGGTTTCGTGCTGAAGGGCGTGGGCCCGAGCCTGCTGGTCGAGGCCGTGCGGGCGGCTCACGCGGGCGACGCGCTCATCTCGCCGTCGATCGCCGTGCGGTTGCTGCGCCGTCTCGCCCACCGGGGCGGCCGGGCGCTCGCGCATCCGCTGACCGCGCGGGAGGCCGAGGTGGTGCGGGCCGTCGCCCAGGGGCGTACCAACCAGGAGATCGCCGCCGAGCTGTTCCTGTCGGTGAGCACGGTCAAGGGTCACGTCTCCGCCGTCCAGGCCAAGCTCGGCGTCCGCAACCGGGTCGGGATCGCCGCCTGGGCCTGGGAGAGCGGTGTGATGGGCTGAGGGCCATGGCCTTCCCCACGATAGCGGCGTACTCTACGTAAAGTACGTACTTGACGTAGGGGACAGCAGCATGGACGCCCTGGACAAAGAGTTCGTCGACCGGATGGGCCTCGCCCTGGAACGACTGGGCGGCACCCGCACGATGGGTCGCCTCTGGGCCTGGCTGATGGTCTGTGACCCGCCCCACCAGTCGCTCACCGACCTCGCCGCCGCCCTCGGCGTGAGCAAGACGGCGGTCAGCACGGTGGCGCGATACCTGGAGGCGGGCGCGATCCTCGAACGGGTGCCGGTGGCAGGACGTCAGCACCACTACCGGGTGGCCGCCGGAGGCTGGGAGCAGCTGCTGGCAGACCGCACGGCCCGGATGCAACCCCTGATCGAGGCGTTGGAAACAGGCCTGTCCGTCGTCGGCGCCGACCGGCCGGAACAGCGCGCGCTACTGGAGGAGACCAGAGACTTCTACGCCTTCACCGCGCGCGACGGAGCCAACGTGGTCGAGCGCTGGAAGCAGTACCGGTACGAGCAGGCCCAGCACATGGAAAGCAGGGAGCATCACCAACCGTCAAAGGACTGAGCATGGTCAACATCGGTAAGAAGTACGACATACCCCAGCACTTCTTCTGGCTTCACGGTCCGATCGCCAAGCCGCCGGTCGAGTACGACGAGAAGACCGAGATGTGGAACGTCTACGGCTATCGCGAGGCGATGGAGATCTTCGGCGACCCGGAGACGTACTCCTCCAACACCCTCAGGGTCACCCCCAAGGAGCTCCTGCCCGACGAGGGCGTCTCCTTCGACGGCTTCCTCACCCAGGTGGACCCGCCCGACCACAGCAAGCTCCGCAAACTCGTCAGCAGCGCCTTCACCCGGAAGGTCGTGGCCGACCTCGAACCCAGGATCGCCGAGATCACCTGCGAATTCCTCGACCAGGCCCGCGAACGCGACCGGTTCGAGCTCGTGTCCGACCTCGCCTACCCGCTGCCGATCACCGTCATCGCCGAACTCCTGGGCGTGCCCAGCAGTGACAGGGGTCTGTTCAAGGCATGGGCGGACGAGCTGTTCAAGAGCGACTCCACCATCACGCGCAAGGCCAGCGAGAAGCAGCAGGCCCAGGCGCAGGACAGGATGCGCACCTGGCACGAGATGTCCGCCTACCTCGGCTCCCACGCCGACGAGCGCCGCCGCAGGCCGCGTGCCGACCTGCTGACCAGACTGGTCGAGGCGGAGGTGGACGGCGAGCGCCTGCCCGACGACCAGGTGGTCAACTTCGGGATCCTGCTGCTGCTCGCCGGGCACATCACCACGACCGTGCTGCTCGGCAACACCGTGCTGTGCCTGGACGCCTACCCCGACGAGCAACGGCGGGCGCGGGCCGACCGCTCGACGATCCCCGACGTCATCGAGGAGTCGCTGCGGCTGCTCACCCCGTTCGCCATGATGGCCCGCAGCACCACCCGCGAGGTGAAGCTGAGCGGCCACAAGATCGGGGCGGACGAACTGGTCCTGGTCTGGCTGGCCGCCGCCAACCGGGACCCCCTGCAGTTCCCCGACCCCGAACTGTTCGTCCCGGGCCGTGAGCACAACCCGCACCTGGCCTTCGGCCGGGGCATCCACTTCTGCCTGGGCGCCCCGCTGGCCCGGCTGGAGGGGCGGATCGCGATCGACCTGCTGCTCGACCGGTTCGACGACCTGCGCGTCGAGCCCGGCAGTTCCGTGGAACTGATCCCCACCCCGACCGTCACCGGTGTGAAGCGCCTGCACCTGGCCTGAGCCCCGCCCCCGGTCCCACGACGACCACGGCCCGCCTGCGGGTCGTGGTCGTCGCCACGTTCGCACGGACCGGCGAGCGGTGTCCACCCAAGTCGATCACTCTTGGAGCCTCGCCGACGGCCGTGTTGTCATGAGCACCCCGCGCGCCCGTGAAGGAGCCCGTTGGTGCTGAAGATCAGCCTCGCCGTCATGTACCACCCGAGCCGGATCGCCCACGCCCGCGCCCTGGCCGCCCAATGCGCGCCGCTGCGGCCGGAGCTGGTCGCCGACCCCGACCCGACAGGTGTGCCGAGCCCGTTGCGCACCGCCAAGGCCGCCTGGGCGGCGGTGCGCCCCGACGCCACCCACCACCTGGTGCTCCAGGACGACGCCGTCCTGGCCAGGGACTTCCTCACCCACCTGGAGGCGGTGGTGGCCCGCCGCCCCACCCACGGCCTCGCCCTGTACGTCAACCGGGGCAGCCTCAGGAACGGCTACCTGGTACGGCGGGCGGCCGCCTCCGGCGCGCGCTGGTCGCGCCTGTCGTCGGCGGAGTACACGCCGACCCTGGGCTTCGTGCTCCCCGCGCAGGACGCCCGGGAGCTGGCCTCCTACCTGCGGACGGTCCCGGACGAGTTCAGGGACGACGACGAGGTGGTGACCCTGTTCTGCCGCGAGCGGGGGCTGCCGGTGGCGGCGACCGTACCGAGCCTGATCGAGCACGGCGATCTGCCGAGCGTGGCGGGCAACGGCAACCACGGCGCCAGGCATGCGGCGGTCTTCGCCGACCAAGTGGTCCTGCCCGACGGCTACTGGACGGGCGCACGCGAGGTGCCGGAGGCGTGGGACGGGATCCCGCCGTTCGTGCTGGAGATGTACGACTCCCAGTGCCTGGTCCGCTTCACCAGGCCCGGGTCGGGTGAGCCCGTCGACCACCTGTACGGCTGGCGGTGGCGGGACTGGTCCGCGCTGCTGGGTGTCGAGGCGGGAGACGTGGTGGACAGCTGGGCGGAGTCGGGGCCGTGGCCCGTTGAGGACGCGGCAGGGCTGGAGTTCTGGGCGGCCGGATACCTGCTCGGCACCGACGTCTCCCGAGACCCGGCCGAGGAGGAGGAGCGCCCCGCGCTGCGCGCCGCCATCGCCTCGTGGGCGGCCTGCGGCGGCGGCACGACCGAGACGAAGGCGGCGCTGACGGAGGTCTGCCTGGCCGGGTTCCGGGCGGGGCAGGAGGCGTCGCGGGCGGAACTGGTCGGCAGGCTGGCCCGGCGCGAGGCCGCCGTGCTCGCCCTGGTGCCGCCGGACGAGGTCCGGGTCGACGTGCCGGAGCGGCCGCAGATCCTGTTCGACGTCCGGCCGTGCCCCTGGTGCGCGGCCGTCCCGCGCCCGAGGCCGCCCATCCGCGAGGTCGCGACCTATCGGGGCGGACCCGCCGACGTGCCGGTGCTGACGGTGCTGAGCTGCGAGGAGGTCCCGGCCAGGAACCTGCTGGCGCTGCGCGGGGGCGGGCGCCGGCGGACCAGGGCCGCCTTCTGGGCCGAGTTCGCGGGCAAGTGCACCGGGCCGCTGACGGCCGACGACGTCTGGCACGGGCTACGCGAACTGGACGAGCAGGAGAACCTGGACGAGGTGCTGCCGGTCTCCAGCGCGCACGGGGGAGGAGCGGCCCACTTCCTCACCCCGCACGCCGACGGGCCGCTCATGGCCGGGCTCAACCGCCGCTACCTCGCGGCCCGGCTGGCCTCGGTCGCGCACGCGCTCGGCGGCGGTGACCGGTGAGACTCGCCTCGGCGACGACCGTCGCGCGGCTGGCCGGGCACGCGGGCCCGGCCCTGCTGGCCGCCTCGATCCTGCTCAACCTCGCCATCGGGTTGCTGCCCGCCGCCTTCATCGTCTGCACCGGCCTCATGTTCGACCGGCTGCGAGGCGGGACGGCGGAGCTGGCGTTCGCCATCGGCCTGGCGGTGGGCGCGTTCGTGCTCCAGCAGGCGCTGGCGCCGTTCCAGACCGCGCTGGGCGAGATGATCACCCGGCGGGTGGACGGCGCCTGCGTCCGGCGGCTGATGAACTCGGCCCTGGTCGGCGCGCCGCTGGCGGCGCTGGAGGAGCAGCGGGCCGCCGCGCTGCTCGCCGACGCCCGCGACGGTTTCGACCGCGTGCAGCCCACGCCGGGCGACGCGGTCGCGGGCACGCTGGCGCTGATCGCCCGCTACACGCACCTGGTCAGCGCGGTGCTGATCATCTCCGTGGTGCTCGGCCCGCTGCCCGGCCTGGTCGTGCTGGGCACCGCGCTGGTCATCAGGTTCGGTCAGCGGCGCTCGCTGGGGCTGTTCTCCGCGCTGTGGGAGAGCCTGGCGGCGGAACGGCGGCGCGCGGGCTACCTGCGGCGGCTGCTGACCGGCCCGGAGGGCGCCAAGGACATCCGGCTGCTGCGGCTGCTGCCGTGGCTGCGCGAACGCCACGACGAGGACTCGCGCGCCTACCTCTCCCTGCTGTGGTCCGGCCGCAGGCGGATCTACGCCCGGCCGTTCCTCGGCTACGCCCTGGTGGGGCTGGCGGGCGGGGGGCTCACCCTGTTCCTGCTGGCAAGGGAGGCGTCCGGCGGCGGGCTGAGCCTGTTCGAGCTGTCGCTGGCGATCCAGGCGGCGCTGGTGCCGATCAGGTTCGGCGTCTACTTCCCGGAGAGCGATGTCAAGACGCAGGTGGGCCTGCAGGCGTACCGGGCGATGAGCGCCTTCGAGAGCGCGGCCGTCCTGCCCCCCGCAGAGAGCCGGTCCACAGAGAGCAGCCCCGCAGAGAGCCAGCCCACAGTGTGCGGGCCCAGGGAGTCGATCCGCTTCGAGAACGTGAGCTTCGGGTACGGCGAGCGTGCCGTCCTGCGCGGCCTCGACCTGGAGATCCCCGCCGGAAGCTCGACGGCGATCGTCGGGCTGAACGGCGCCGGCAAGACCACGCTGGTCAAACTGCTGGCCCGGTTGTACGAGCCGCAGCAGGGCAGGGTGCTCGCCGACGGCGCCGACCTGGCGGGCGCCGACCCGCGCGCCTGGCAGCGCGGGCTGGCGGTCATCTTCCAGGACTTCGTGAAGTACGAGCTGAGCGCGGCGGACAACATCGGCCTCGGCGCCCCGGACCTGCTGGAGGACGAGGCGGCGCTGACGGCGGCCGTCGAGCGGGCGGGCGCCGCGCAGACCGTGCGCTCGCTGGCGGACGGGCTGGCCACTCCGCTGTCCGGGCGCTACACCGGCGGCCGCGACCTGTCCGGTGGCCAGTGGCAGCGCATCGCGCTGGCCCGCGCCTTCCTGGCCGTCGCGGGCGGCGCGTCGGTGCTGGTGCTCGACGAGCCGACCGCGCAACTGGACGTGCGGGCCGAGGTCGAGTTCCACGACCGGTTCCTGGAACTCACCCGGGGCCTGACCACGATCATCGTCTCCCACCGCTTCTCCACCGTACGGCGGGCCGACCGGATCGTCGTGCTGGAGGACGGCCGCGTCGCCGAGTCCGGCACCCACGAGGAACTGCTCGCGCGAGACGGCCGGTATGCCGCGTTGTTCCACGCCCAGGCCCGGCGCTTCGCCGCCGACGACGGCACCACCCTGGAGGCGGCCCGATGAGAACCCTGCTGCGCGGCGCGCGCGAGCTGGCCGGGCTGGCGCTGCGGGCCGACCGGTGGCGGCTGGTGCGGGCGGCCCTGCTCGTCCTGCTCGGCTACCTGGCCACGCCGCTCATCGCGGTGGCCCTCATGGGCCTGACCGACGCCGCCGTCGCGGGGGACGGCCCGGCCGCCGGGGCGTACGCGCTGGCCGTGGCGGTGCTGCTGGTCGTCGAGCTCATGGCGGTGCACTTCGCGCACCTGTCCTACTTCGAGGTGGGCGAACTGGCCGAGGTCGGGCTGAACGAGCGGCTGGGCGGGCTGCTGCACGGCGCCCGAGGCGTGCACCACTTCGACGAGCCGCAGGTGATGAACTCGGTCACGCTGATGCGGGAGGGCTTCGCCCAGACCAGGGAGGGGGTCGAGGCGCTGCTGCAGTTCTGCGGCCTGGCGCTCCAGGTCGGGCTCACCACCGTGCTGCTCGTCCGGCTGGACCCGTGGCTGCTCCTGCTGCCGCTGGCGGCGCTGCCCCCGGTGCTGATCGCCGAACGCGCCCAGCGGGTGCTGGACACCGCCAAGGAGAAGGTGGGCGAGAGCACCCGGCTGGCCGCCCACCTGCTGGCCGTCGCGGTCTCGCCCGCGTCGGTCAAGGAGGTGCGGATCTTCCAGGCCGAGCAGCAGTTGATCGCCCGCCAGTCGGCGGCCTGGCAGCGGGTCTCGGCCGCGCTGGGCGCCGCCCACCTGCGCAGCGCGGCGCTGCGCGCCGGAGGGCAGATCTTCTTCGCCCTCGCCTACGGCGGCGCGATCGTCGCCGTGATCTCCAGAGCGGTGGCCGGGCAGGCGAGCGTCGGGCAGGTCGTGCTGGTGATCACGCTGGCCGTCCAGGTGAGTGTGCAGGTCTCGGGCGTGCTCGGGCTGCTGGCCCGGCTGCAGGGCGCCGCCGCCACCCTCGCCCGGCTGCACGCCGCCCGACGCCGCCTGGAACCGGCACCCGGGGAGGACCGGACGCGCGCGGACGCGCTGCCCGCGCGGCTGGAGCGGGGCATCCGGCTGGAGAACGTGGGCTTCTCCTACCCGGGCGCGGACCGGCCGGTGCTCCACGAGGTGTCGCTGGAGATCCCGCCCGGCGCCACCGTCGCCGTCGTCGGGGAGAACGGCGCGGGCAAGAGCACGCTGGTCAAACTGCTGTGCGGCCTGTACGAGCCCACGTCGGGACGCGTCCTGGCCGACGGCCTCGACCTGCGCGACCTGCCGCCCGAGGCATGGCGGGCCCGGCTGGCGACGCTGCTGCAGGACTTCGCCAGGTTCGAGCTGAGCCTGCGCGACAACGCCGGAGCGGGCGAGCTGCGCCGCCTGCGCGACGACGAGGCGATCACCGCCGCGCTGGCACGGGCCGGGGCCGAGAGGCTGCCCGAGATGGTGCCCGGCGGCCTCGACGGGCTGCTGGGGCACGGGTACGGCGACGGCGTGGACCTGTCCGGCGGGCAGTGGCAGCGCCTGGGGCTGAGCCGTACGCACCTGCGGGAGGATCCGCTGCTCCTGGTGCTGGACGAGCCGGCCTCCGCGCTGGACGCGGCGGCGGAGCACGCCCTGTTCGAGAGGTATGCCGCATCGGCGGGGCAGGCGCGCAAGGAGTCCGGCGCGGTCACGGTGTTCGTCTCGCACCGCTTCTCGACCGTGCGGATGGCCGAGCTGATCGTGGTGCTGGACCAGGGCCGGGTCGTGGAGTCGGGCGGCCACGCGCGGCTGATGGCCGACGGGGGCCTGTACGCGGAACTGTACGGCCTGCAGGCGCGCGCCTACCGCTGAGCGGGCACCCGCAGCCGGTTGTCCACCATGCTGAGCGCCGAGCCGATGGCCATGTGCATGTCGAGATACCGGTAGGTGCCGAGCCGGCCGCCGAACAGCACGCCGCGCTCGGCCTTTGCCCGTTCGCGGTAGCGTGCCAGCATCCGCCGGTCGGCGGGGGAGTTGATCGGGTAGTAGGGCTCGTCGCCCGGCCCCGCGAAACGGGAGTACTCCCGCATGATCACTGTCCGGTCGTCCGGATAGTGATCGCGTTCGGGGTGGAAGTGCCGGAATTCGTGGATGCGGGTATACGGCACCTCCGCATCGGCGTAGTTGACCACCGCCGCACCCTGGAAGTCGGCCACCGATTTGATCTCCAACTCGAAATCCAGGGTGCGCCAGCCGAGTCGTCCCTCGGTATATCCGAAATAGCGATCAAGGGGCCCCGTGTATACCACCGGAATCGTGCCGACCGGGCTGTCGTCCAGTTCAAAAAAATCGACGCCGAGCCTGACCTCGATGCGCGGATGATCGGCCATTCGCTCCAGCCAGGCCGTATATCCGTCGACCGGCAGACCCTCATAAAGATCGTTGAAATAGCGAGTGTCGAACGTGTAGCGCACCGGCAGCCGGGAGATCACGTCGCCGGGCAGCTCTCGCGGGTCGGTCTGCCACTGTTTCGCAGTGTACCCCCGGACGAACGCCTCGTATAAGGGCCGCCCGATGAGGGAGATGGCCCGCCCTTCGAGCGTCCCGACGTCCACCTGTTCGGCCGCCTGCTCGGCGATGAGCCTTCTGGCCTCGGCGGGCGACATCATCCTGCCGAAGTACGCGCAGATGGTCGCCAGGCTGATCGGCAGCGGATACACCCGATCGCCGACCACGGACAAGACCCGGTGCCGGTAGTCGGTGAAGGCGGTGAACCGGTTGGCGTAGCGCCAGACGCGCTCGTTCGAGGTGTGGAACAGGTGGGAGCCGTACCGGTGGACCTCGATCCCGGTGGCGGGCTCGAACTCGCTGAAGGCGTTGCCGCCGAGGTGGTCGCGGCGTTCGACGACGACCACGTCCATACCGAGCTCGGCGGCGGCGCGTTCGGCGACGGTCAGGCCGAAGAATCCGGAACCGACGACAACAAGATCTGCTCTCATGGGGGCAGGCTACGGAGCCGCTCACTCGGCGGGCAACGACCTCTGTTTTCCGTACTTTTGACTTGCCTAAACCGCCCTTCTGGGCGTTTAGTTAAGAAGGTTTCCTACCATTGCTGCTTTCGGTGGAGCTTGACGGCGGAGGGTGAAGGAGCGCAAGGTTGGCAATTCCGAACTACGTTCTCTTGTCTGACATCGAGCAGGTCGAGCTGGAATCCCTGCTCCCCGCCGACTCGCCCAGGGTGGCCGGCGAGGACGCCGCGCACATCCTCGCGCTGGCCGAACTCGACGCCGAATTACCACCCTTGGTGGTGCATCGGCCCAGCATGAGGGTCATCGACGGCATGCACCGCCTGCGTGCGGCCCGCCTGCGCGGCGACGAGAAGATCGCGGCGCGCTTCTACGACGGCGACGAACAGGACGCCTTTGTGCTGGCGGTCCGGCTGAACGCGGCGCACGGGCTGCCGCTGACGCAGTCGGACCGGTCCGCCGCGGCCGCGCGCATCATCCGGTCGCACCCCCAGTGGTCGGACCGGTTGATCGCCTCGGCCAGCGGGTTGTCGCACCGTACGGTCGCCGCGATCCGCAGACGTTCGACCGGGGATGTTGTCCACTCGAACACCAGGCGCGGCAGAGACGGGCGGGTGCGCCCGCTCAACGCGGCGGAGGGCCGCAGGCTCGCCTTCCGTCTGATGACCGAGCGGCCAGGAGCTTCGCTCAGGGAGATCGCGGAGGAGGCCGGGATCGCCGTTTCCACCGCGCGGGACGTACGCCAGCGCGTCGGCCACGGACAGGACCCCGTGCCGCCGAAGCTGCGCGGCGAACTGGGGGAGCGGGCGGACTTCTACTGTGGCGCGGCCGTCACCAGCATGCCGGCGGAGGAGATCAGGGAGCTCATCGACAGGTTGCGGCGCGACCCGTCGCTGCGTTTCACCGACACCGGCCGGACCGTGCTGCGTCTGATGGGCACCATGCAGACGGTCAGCGCCGACGAGTGGACGCGCCTGGTGCACGGGGTGCCGCCCCACACCACGGAGATGCTCGCGCAGGTGGCCAGGACATGCGCGGAGACCTGGCTGTACTTCGCCAGAGAGGTCGAGACACGCGGGTACCAGCCCGCGTGAACGCGACCGTGTCGAGGGCGCGCGTCGCCGTCTTCTGCGTCTTCTGGCTGAGCGGCCTGGTCTGCGCCCTGTGGAGCGCGGCCCTGCCCGCGATCAACGACCGCCTCCAGTTGGGCGAGATCCGGCTGGGGGCCGTACTCCTTGTGGTCGGCCTCGGCACCCTGACGGTGATGCCGGTCGGCGGGCGGCTGTGCGATCGGTTCTCCAGCAGGCGGGTGCTCGGCGTCGCGGGCACGCTCGCCGCGCTGACGCTGCTCGGCCCCGCGTTCGCGCCCTCGTTCCCACTGATGCTGGCCGCCGCGTTCGTGCTGGGCGGCGGGCTGGGGCTGCTCGACGTGGCGATGAACGCGCACGCCATCGAGGTGGAGGCGCTGTACGGCCGCCCGGTCATGTCCGGTTTCCACGGCGTGTGGAGCCTCGGCGGGGTGGCGGGCGGCGCGGCCGTCGCGGGTGGGTTGCACGCGGGTGTCGACATCGGCTGGGTGATGGCGTCGGGCGCCCTGGTGGCGGCGGTGCTGTTCCTGTTCCCGCGCCGCGCCCTGCTCCCCGACGGGGTGCGAGCGCAGGCGGCGGCGCCGGAGGCGGCGGGCGGCGGGCGGCCGATGCGCTTCCACCTGGTGCTGCTGCTGGGCCTGGTCGCCTTCTGCGCCTTCGTGAGCGAGGGCGCGGCGGCCGACTGGGCGGGGCTGCACGCCAGCACCGTGCTCGGGGTGAGCACGGCGCTCGCGCCCGTGGCCTACACCGTGTTCTCCGCGACGATGACGCTCGTGCGGCTGCTCGGCGACGGGCTGCGGGCGCGGCTCGGACCCGAGCGGACGCTGCGCTGGGCGGGGCTGACCGCGCTGGCCGGGTTCTGTCTGGTGCTGGTGGTCTCGTGGGTTCCGGGGATGGGGCTGCCGGTGCGTACGGCGCTGGCCTACACCGGGTGGGCGCTGGCCGGGCTGGGCCTGGCCACCGTCGTGCCGGTGGTCTTCAGCGCGATCGGCGCCCATCACGGTTCCGACGGCGGGGCGGGGCGGATGCTGTCCTGGGTGTCGATGTTCGGATATGTCGGGCTGCTGTCGGGGCCGGCGCTGATCGGCCCGCTGGCCGAGCTGACCTCCCTGGGCACCGCCATGCTCCTGCCGGCCGCGCTGTGCGTGGTCATCGTCGGGCTCGGCCCCGTCGTGCTCGCCCGCGCGGCAGGCCGTACCGGGGAGAAGGCCCGCGTCGCACCGTGAGGAGCGCGCCCCGACGGTGGGGCGCGCTTCTCAACGCCCGTATCCCTGGCGAGGGCACCCGGTGGCGCGGCCGTCGTGAGCCTCAGTCGGCGCCGAACAGCCGGCTCCAGTTCCGCCTGCTGGACAACTCGGGCAGCGCCCTGCGGTAGGCGGTGCGCGCGGCCCGTCCCCGCCGGACCAGGCGCAGCAGCACCCGGGCGCCCCTGCGGGCCAGCGTCAGCATGCGCCCTCGGTCGTGGCGCCTGACCCGGAAGCCCTGCTGCGAGGCGTCGGTCACCACCGCCGTGCCGAACCCGGCCACGTGCCACCAGTGCGCCTCGTCGTGCGGGACCGCGCCGACGGCGTGCCGGTGCCGCCCCAGGAGGCGGCCGAGCAGCCCTCTGGCAGCGGCCAACGGCGGCCGCCGCCCGGCGCCGACGATGGGCGGCGCCTCCGGCACCAGGCGCGGCAGCTCCGGGGCCGGATGCCGCCGCGTCTCCGGATGGGCGGCGCGGGCCGCGCGCACGCGGGCGAGCGCGTCGACGCCGCCGTCGTGCAGGATCCGGGGGCCGGCCAGGAAGTCCTCCACCGCCATCAGGAGGGTCTCGGCCAGGCCGTACCGCATCGACAGCAGGTGCTGCGCGAACTCCGCCGCGAGCTTGCGCACCAGCCTGAGCAGCGTGAAGCGGCCGTGCAGCGCCGAGATGATCGTGTAGTTGCGCAGCAGGAAGTAGCGGTTGAACTCGTCGAGGTCCTTCCACGCGAAGTCGGTGTGCCACAGCCCGGCGCCCGGCAGCGTGACCGTCGGGACGCCCCGGGCACGGGCACGGTAGGAGTACTCGGCGTCGTCGCCCTGGAAGAACAGCGGCAGCGGGTAGCCGACGCGCTCGACCACCTCGGGCGGGATCAGACAGGCCCACCAGCCGTTGTAGCCCGCGTCCAGGCGCCGCTCCTGGAGCCTGCCCCCGAGCAGGTCCACGTCCACGCCGCTGTGCGGCATCGGCACGCCCGGCTGGATGCCGTCCAGGTCGGTCTGCTGGGCGTCGGCCAGCAGGATCGTCGGGTGGTACAGGTTGATCATCTGCCCGCCCACGATCAGCGGCTCGGCCGCCTGGTCGGCGAAGGCGGTGATCCGTACGACGAGGTCCGGCTCCAGCAGCACGTCGTCGTCCATCAGCAGCGTGCTCATGCGTTCGCCCGCCACCTCGTACAGGCCCCGCGTGAACCCGCCCGCGCCGCCCAGGTTGGGCTGGGTGAGGTAGCGCAGCCCGGCGCCCAGGTCCTTGGCGACCTGCGCGTACCCGTCCTGGTCGCGCACCAGGTCGTCGCCGTGGTCGACGACGTACACGGCGCTGACGGCGGCCAGCGCCTGCGCGTCCCCGGCCAGCGCGCGCAGCGTCTCCAGGCAGTCGGCGGGACGGTTCATCGTGCAGATGGCGAGCGCCGTGCGCCGTCCGGCGCCCGGCGAGGAGACGCACCAGCGCACGTCCTCCACCCGCAGGTCCTGCCCGGCCTCGGTCTGCGCCCGCAGCCACAGGGAGCCGCCGTCGGCGAAGCGGTCCAGGCGGGCGGTCAGCACGATCTCACGGGCGCCGCCCTCGGTGTCCTCCCAGACGGCGACGACGGCCGCGAACCCGCCGACGTCGGAGGCGGCCAGGCTCAACCGGCCCGCGCCGGTCACCCGCGCGCGCAGGCTCACCTCGCCCACCCGCGTCCACCGCTGCCAGTAGCTCGCCGGGAAGCGCCCGAAGTAGGTGTCGCACGTGACCTCACTCGACGGGCCGAGCGTGAGGCTGCTGCGGCGCCGGGTGACCGAGCCCCCTTCGATGGTCGCGTACAGGTCCTTGCTCACGGTCTCCGCCGGTCCGGCGAACATTCCCCGCTGGACGATTCGCACTGCATACTCCCAGTCTTTTTCGGATCTGTGCCGGACGGTACATGGCTTGACAGCGCATTGTCCCGATGCCGACGATGTACCGCGTTTGCCGATGAATGGGGGGACGGTTTTCCGTTCGGCAATTACATTTGCGAGGCGGGAAGGATTTGCATGCTGTACTCGGGCATTGCCTGGACCTCTGCCGGTTTCGTGATCGAGACCCTCGACGAGGAGGGTCGGCAGGCGCTGCCGTCCGCCAGGTTCGGACCGGGCCAGGCCGCCGCGATCACCACCTACCTCAAGAGCGCGGGGTCCCCGCTCGTGGCGGTGGTCGAGAGCACCAACGGCGTCCTGGACGGCGGGCTGGTGCTGGCCGGGATCGCGGTCTACCGCGCCGACCCGTGGTCGTTGCCGGAGCGGCCGCTGCTGGCCTCCGTCCCGGCGCGCGATCTGGCCGAGGTGGCCCGGCGCGATCTGTCGAGCCTGACCAGGCTGGAGATCACCGGCGGCACGCTCACCGGGCGCATCGACGAACTGGTGGCGGCCATCGACTCCAGCGCCGCCGACGACGAGCGGATGCGGAAGGCCGGCCGGTGCCTGAGTCACGGCTCCCGCGAGGGCCGTGAGATCGCCCTCACCTTCGACGACGGCCCCAAACCGCCCTATACCGGGCAGATCCTCGACATCCTCGCCGAGTATCAGATCCCGGCCACGTTCTTCTGCGTCGGCCTGCAGAGCAGCGCCTTCCCCGATGAGATCGCCCGGATCAGGGAGCAGAAGCACGGGCTCGGCAACCACACCTGGTCGCACCCCTACCTGCCCGACCTGTCCCGGCCGCAGCTCAGCGAGCAGATCACCCGGACCACCGAACTGCTGGGCGGCGGGACGCTGTTCCGCCCGCCGTACGGCTCGCGCACCCCCGAGGTGATGAGCTGGCTGGGCGAGGAGGACGTCACGATCGCACTCTGGGACGTCGAGCCGAACGACTGGGCGCGGCCCGGCCCGGAGGAGATCGCCCGTATCGCTCTGGAGCAGACCCGCCCAGGCTCCATCATCCTGCTGCACGACGGCGGCGGAGACCGTTCGCAGACGGTCGCCGCCCTTCCCGCCCTCATCGAGGGCCTGTTCGAGCGCGACTACCGGTTCGTGCTCGTCGACGAACTGCTCAAGGGGAGATGAGATGACCTCCGCTATCGAGGAAGACACACCGAGCGTCGGCCCCAGTACTCTGCGGCGCCTGGTGGCCGCCTGGCCCAAGCGGGCCACGATCCGCACCGACCTGGCCAACGTCACCAACCCGGGGGCCTACGACGCGGAACTGCTCGACTACCCCGCCTCGCTGCTGCCCTTCGGCGAGCACCCCTCCTATCTGGCGGCCGAGCCCGAGCAGCGCCGGCTGGTCAACACCCTGGCGTGGCTGTCGTGGAACGAGCGGGTGATCGCCGCGGAAGAACACGTGGCCAACCCCACGTTCACCATGCTCGCCCACGGCGTCTTCCCCGGCCTGACCTCCTTCGAGGCCAAGGAAGCGGTCCAGCAGTCCCACGTGGACGAGGTGTGGCACACGTACATGCACATGCTGGCGATGCAGCGCACCCGCGAGGCGCGCGGCCTGGCCAGGGAGCCCGACACCTACGACCACCCGGTCACCAACCGCAGGCTGTACGCCCTGGAGGCGCAGGCGAGCGAGAAGTGGGAACGCGACCTGCTCTACCTGCTGTGGACGGCGGTCGGGGAGATCAGCATCAACAAGTTCCTCGACCTGGTGGCGGGCGACGACGCGATCCAGCCGATGCACGCGCTCATCGCCCGCCTGCACGCCCGTGACGAGGCCGCCCACGGGCCGGTGCTGTACGAGCTGATGAAGGAGGTCTTCGTCCACCTCAACAAGGAGCAGCGGGCGCTGATCACCCGCACCCTCCCCGAGGCGATCCTCGCCTTCGGCGCCGAGGACTACGCGCTGTGGCTGGAGATCCTGACCTTCGCCGGGTTCGGCGACGCCCGCCAGATCGTCGAGGACAGCCGCGTGCTGCCCGGCGCCGACCTCCTGGTGACCGACTTCGCCCCGATCAAGCGGCTGGTCGAGGATCTGGAGATCGCCGACCAGGTGGCCTTCGACTTCGCGACGAACCAGGCCACCGGATGATCCTCACCGGCCCCGAGATCATCGCGGCGGCCGGGGACGGCAGGATCGGGATCACACCATTCACCGCCGACCAGGTCAACCCCAACAGCTACAACGTACGGCTCGGCGCCACGCTGCTGACGTACACCGACGAGGTCATCGACGCCTACCAGCCCAACCCGACGAAGGAGATCTCCATCGGCGAGGAGGGCTACGTGCTGCGGCCCGACGAGCTCTACCTCGGCCACACCGAGGAGAAGGTCGGCTCGGACGTGTACGTGCCGCTGCTGTTCGGCCGCTCCTCGGTCGGCAGGCTGGGGCTGTTCGTCGAGATCACCGCGCCGATCGGCGACATCGGCTTCCACGGCCAGTGGACGCTCATGCTGTCGCCGGTACGGCCCCTGCGCGTCTACCCCGGCATGAAGATCGGGCAGATCATGTTCTTCGTCTCCCTCGGCGACGTGGACCTCTACTCCGGCAAGTACCAGTCCGCCGACGGTCCGCGCGCCTCCCGCTACTGGTACGACCGGATGGCCGTGCGGTGATCCTCACCCGTCAGGCCATCAGCGCCGCCGTGGGCACCGGCGAGATCGTCATCGACCCGTTCGACCCCGCGAGGATCTCGCCCAACGCCTACGACTGGCGGCTCGGCCGGCGCATCAGGGAGTGCGACGGAGAACTCGACGCCGCGGCCCTGACCCAGTTCCCCGAGCGGGAGATCCCCGCCGACGGGCTGGTCCTGCAGCCGGGGCGGCTGTACCTGGGCGTCACCCACGAGCGCACCGGCTCCGAGCACTACGCCCAGATGATCAACGGGGACCGGACGATCGGCGGACTGGGCGTGTGGGTGCACATCTCCGCCCCGCTCGGGCACGTCGGCCACGCCATCGCCTGGACGCTGGAGATCCGCGTCGTCCGGCCGGTCCGCGTCTACCCGCTCATGACCTTCGGGAAGATCATCTTCATCCGGGCGGAGGGAGAGGTGGCCAGCTACCAGCACATGGGCCGCAAATACCGGCAGACCGGCGGCATCGACGTCTCCCGGCTGTACGAGGAGCTGCGGTGAGGGTCCTCACCGGCGTCGACCTGCCCGTGGGCAGTCCGGGCGGCAGCGTGGAACTCCTGCGCGACCTCTACCTGGCCCCTGACGCGCCGATCGCCGCCGAGGTGTTCATGCTGGGCGGCGACGGCGCGGCCCGCTCGCCCGTCGAACTGGACGTCCCGGGCAAGCAGCTCGACGGCAGCGGCTTCTGGGCCTACACCCGCGCCCTGGCCGCCGCGATCAGGGCGCGCTTCCCGGAGGACGGACACGACCTCGTCCACCTGCAGCACCTCGCCTTCGGCGCCACGCCCGCGCTGCTGCGCGCCTTCCCCGCGAGCCCGACGCTCGCCTTCGTGCACGGCACCGACCTGCTGTTCGCCGCCGACCACCCGACGCAGCAGGAGGTGCTCGGCCAGGCGGTGGCCGAGGCGGGCGCCGTCTCGGTGCCCACCGCCGCGATGGCCGACCTGCTGCCGGTGCGTCCCCGCCGCCTGGAGCACATCCCCTGGGGCGTACCGGACCGGCTGCTCGCCGACCCGCCGCCGCGCGCGGAAGAGACCGACGACAAGGGCGGCCTGCGGCTGCTGTACGCCGGACGCCTCACCCCCGAGAAGGGCGTGGACAACCTTCTTGAGGCGGTCGCCCGGATGGACGGCGTCGGCCTCGCCGTCGCCGCCCCCACGGCGGAGTACGCGGCCCTGGCCGCGCGCGCCGACGTGTCGCGGGTCCACTACCTCGGCTGGCTGAGCCGGCCCGCGCTCTGGCGCGCGTTCGCCGCCCACGACCTGCTCGTCGTCCCGTCGGTCCGACTGGAGGCGTTCGGGCTGGTCGCCGTGGAGGCGCAGGCGTGCGGGCTGCCCGTGCTCCACCAGCGGGTGCCCGGCCTGGCCGAGGTGCTCGCCGACTCCTCGCTCGCCGTGGACCTGGCCTCGGGACCGCAGGCGCTGCTGGACGCCGTAGCCTGGCTGGCGAAGGATCATGCGGCGCTGGCCGACCTGCGGGCCGCCGGGCGCCGCAACGCCGCCCGGTTCCCGCTGTCGAGGACCGCGCGGGAGATCCTGCGCCTGTCCGCCGAACTCGTGGAAAGAGGACCGTGAACCCAGCGATGCCCCGCCTGGTGGCCACCGACCTGGACGGCACGATCGTACGCGGCGACGGGACCGTCTCCGAGCGCACCGTCGCCGCGTTCGAGCGCCTGCGCCGGGCCGGTACCCCGTACGTGTTCGTCACCGGCCGCCCGCCGCGCCTGATCGAGGAGATCACCGCCTTCTTCGGCCACCACGGCACCGCGATCTGCTCCAACGGCGCGCTCGTCTACGACCTGTCGGGCAAACAGGTCCTGGAGGAGTTCGCCATCGACCCCGAGGTGCTGGCCGAGGCCGCCGGACGGCTGCGCGCGGCCGTGCCCGGCATCGGGATCGCCGTCGAGTTCGCCGGCACGCTGGCCGCCGACGACCACTACGAGCCGTGGGACTGGGACCGTGGCATCTCCGTGCAGCGGCTGCCCGACGCCGAGTTGTTCGCCCGGCCGGCGCCCAAGCTGCTCGGCCGCCATCCCGAGCTGAGCGCCGACGAACTGCTCGCGCTGGCCGCGCCCCACCTGTCGCCGCTCGTCACCGTCTACCACTCCAACGGCTCGCGGCTGGTCGAGGCCATCGCCACCGGCGTCAGTAAAGCGTCGGCGCTGCGGTCCTACACCGCACGGCTCGGCATCACGCCCGAGCAGGTGATCGCCTTCGGCGACATGCCCAACGACCTGCCCATGCTGGCGTGGGCGGGCACCTCGTACGGCGTCGCCAACGGTCACCCGGACGTCCTCGCCGCCGTCGACCACGTCATCGGCGCCAACGACGACGACGGCGTCGCCGAGGCCCTGGAGGCGCTCACCGCCGGGGTCGCCCTGTGAGCGAGCCGTGCGTGTTCTGCGACATCGTGGCGCGGCGTCAGCCCGCCGCGATCGTCCACGAGGACGCGGCCACGCTGGCGTTCCTGGACATCACCGCCGTCATGGACGGGCACACGCTGGTCATCCCCAAGCGGCACGCGTGCGACCTGTGGGAGATCTCGCTTGAGGACGCCGAGGCGGTCATGCGTACGGTCCACCTGATGGCCGCCCGCATCCGGGAGGTGCTGGCCCCCGACGGGCTCACGCTCTTCCAGGCCAACCGGGCCTCCGGCTGGCAGGACGTCTTCCATCTGCACGTGCACCTGGTGCCGCGCGCCTCCGGCGACCATCTGCACCGGCCGTGGGTGGCCGAGCCGGTGGACCTGGCCGTGCTCGAACCCACCCGCGCCAAGCTGGCGACCCACTGACGACGGCCCCGGTAC
Source organism: Nonomuraea longicatena (assembly GCF_039525605.1). Taxonomy (NCBI): domain Bacteria; kingdom Bacillati; phylum Actinomycetota; class Actinomycetes; order Streptosporangiales; family Streptosporangiaceae; genus Nonomuraea; species Nonomuraea longicatena. The sequence continues at coordinate 343,055 of NZ_BAAAHQ010000023.1, forward strand.
CCGGCCCGGCCCGGTCTGCGGCTACCGGCATGGGGTCGGCGTCGCGTTCACCCGCTCCCCAGGTCGTGCACCAGGCTCCGCCCGAGGCCGTCGGCCGACGGACGCCAGGCCACGAAACCGCCCGGCAGGCCCGAACCCCGGGCGGGCAGTTCGGTGAACCGGCCGCCCGACGCCGTCACCAGCACCCTGCCCGCCGCGATGTCCCACGGGAAGGTGTCGGTGTTGGCCGCGACGTCGGCCCGGCCAGCCGCCACGTAGGCCAGCGCCAGCGCGGAGCTGCCGATCCGGCGCACGTCGGCCGTCGCGAGCAGGCGGCGGAACACCTCGACCTCGGCCTCCGGAGCCCCCGGATTGGGCAGGTCCGTCAGCAGCATCGGCAGCCGTCCCCCCTCGGCGTCCGGCGAGGGGGGACCGGCTCCCATCAGGGCGCCGGACGGTTTCTCCGGCCCGCGCACAGGCTCGCCGTTCAGCCTGAAGCCGTCCGCGTCGGCACTGAACAGCTCGTCGCGGACCGGGTCGTACACACAGCCCGCCACCGGGCGCCCACCGCGCGCCACTCCGATGGACACGCAGAACAACGGCAGGCCCCTGGCGAAGTTGTGGGTGCCGTCGATCGGATCCACGTACCAGGCGAGCTCCCCGGAACCGGTGACGCCGCCCTCCTCGCCCACGACGACGCTGCCGGGGAAGGCCCGGCTCAGCTCCTGCCTGATCAGCTGCTCCGCCGCCGTGTCGTACTCCGTCACCAGGTCGTACCGGCTGGATTTGACGCTGACCCGGGCGGGCCGGGAGAAGGACTCCAGCAGCAGGGCGCCGGCGCGGCGGCACGCGCCGGCGGCCACCTCCACCATCTCCGACATCTCATCCCTTCAGGTGGTGCTGGTCACCAGCCCGTACTTGATGGCCGTGACCACCGCGGCGGTCCTGTTGTCCGCGCTCAGCTTCAGCAGCAGGCTGCTGACCAGGCGTTTGGCGCCGTGTTCCGAGATGCGCATGCGCGAGGCGATCTGCCGGTTGCTCATCCCCCTGGCCAGGTGGGTGAGCGCCTCCTGCTCGCGGTAGGTGAGGCGGGCCGAGCCCACCGGCAGTCCCGCGCTCCGCCCGATGAGCAGCCGGCCGAGCTCGGCGGGCAGCGGCATCTCCCCGGAGGCCAACTGCACCAGTGCGCGCTCGACGGCTTCGGCGGTCAGCTTCTGCCGGATGAGGTAGCCGTCGGCCGGGTTGGCGGCGACGTCGAAGCCCGCCGAGATCTCGTGCTCGTCGATCAGCAGCAGGGTCCGCACGTCGAGCGGCGTGCCGTCGAGGCTGTCCGGCGTGGCCACGATGACGTCCACGCGAGCGCCGGCGAGGAGTTCCCGCAATTCTCCCGCGCCCCGGAGATAGCGAACGTCAGTGGACAGGGAAAGCGTCGGCAGCAATGTCTCCAGGCCGAGACGGAGCAATTCATCGTCTATGCATACGGCAACTCGAATGGGCAGGTTCATCGTCCCCCCACGTACTCATTGCGAATATCGGTCCCGCACCGATGGCGTGGACGGTACCCAGCGGTTTCGGGGGGAGACAAGTGGAACCGATCACCAGTCGAACACCGGCTACCCGGCGGCGCGCACCTCGTCGAGTTGCCTGAGCCCCTTGAGCACCTGGGCCGCTGGCAGCCCGAAATCGATCAGGCAGGCGACCTCGTCGACGCCGATCCCGGCCAGCCGCCGGGCCCGCTCGACGCACGTGGCGACGCCGCCGAGCAGCCCGCCCGCCAGATACCGGTCGAAGGCCAGCCGTACGGCCCGCTCCGCCGCCCGCTCGTGGTCGTGCTCGCGCGACAGCGGATGCTCCGACGGCACGTGCGAGCGCGACAGGTCGAGGGAGCGGCGCAGATAGGCCGACAACGGCCCGCGCACCAGCTCCTTCACCTCGGCGTCGTCGGTGCCGACGTACGTGTGCACCATGACCGCCACGTGCCCGGGGTGCCCGGCGCGGGCGGCGGCGGCGCGATAGGCGGCGATCCGCTGGGCGAGCTGGTCGAAGTCCTGGCCGAGCAGGTGCGTCAGCAGCCCGTACCCGGCCGCGCCCGCGCCCTCCACCGTGACCGGGTCGCCCGCGCTGGTGATCCAGGTGGGCAGCTCCGGCTGCACGGGGGAGGGATGCACCCGCACCTGGATCGGGCTGCCCTGGCCGTCGACGGTGTCGAGCGGCTCGCCGCGCCACAGCGCGCGCACCGTGCCGACCTGCTCCAGCAGCGCCGACTTACGCGTTGGGTAGGCGGCCGGGTCGAGGCAGAAGTCGGCGGCGTTCCAGCCGGAGGCGAAGGAGACGCCGACCCGGCCGCCCGAGAGGTTGTCCACGACCGCCCACTCCTCGGCGATGCGCAGCGGATGGTGCAGCGGGGCCACGACGCTGCCCGCCCTGATGCGTACCCGCTCGGTGAGCGCGGCCAGCGCCGCACCGGTGACCGACGGGTTCGGGTACAGGCCGCCGAAGGAGTGGAAGTGCCGCTCAGGGGTCCAGACCGCGTGGAAGCCGTGCTGGTCGGCGAAGCGGGCGCCGTCGAGCAGCAGATCGTAGCGGTCGCCGGTGTCGCCGCCGTCGCCGAAGTAGAAGAGGCTGAAGTCCATCCGCCCTGCCCGTCGCTGTACGTGTGGGTTTGCGGGCCAGTATCCGCGCGCGGGAGCACCGGGCTGGAGGACGGAACGGGCACACCTCCGCCCTGCCCGAAAGTTCCCCCGAACCGCCGTTGTCCGGTCCGAACGCCACCTGCCACGATGGCCCGGCCCCACAGTCAGGCATCGTGTCGGGCCCGGTCGCCGACACAGCCTCCGCCATGAACCAGGGGAGAACCGGGTGAGCACACAGCACGAGCTGGAGGCGCTGGTACGCAGACGCCTGGCCGAGCAGACCGGTGAGGAGGTAGCTTACGGAGTCGGCGCGAACGAGCCGTTCCTCACGGCCGGAGTCGACTCCGTGCACCTGATGCACCTCGTCGCCCAGTTGGAGGAGGACACCGGCGCCGAGCCGGTTGCCGAGGCCGAGCTGTGGGCGGTGGCGACGTCGGTCTCCTCACTGGTCGCCTACCTGGCGGGCACGGAGTGAGCGGGTTGCTCGGCCGCTCGGCACTGTTCGAGCGGATCCGGCGCCGGGCCGCCGAGCGGCCCACCGCCGACGCCGTCGTCAGCGCCGACGGGACCGCACTGTCGTACGGCGCGCTCGTCCGGGCCGTCGCGGCGACGGCCGCGCTGCTGCGCGCGGACGGGGCGCGGCCAGGCGAGCCGGTCGCCGTCCCCACCGCCAACACCGCCGAGTCGATCGTGACGATCCTCGCGGTGGCCGCGATGGAGGCCGTCCCGCTGCTGTTCGAGGCGAACGCGACCGCGTACGAGCGCGACCGGTTCATGGAGCTGGCCGGAGCGCACCGGCTCGTCACGCCGATCGTCGCCCCAATCGTCGACGGGGGCAGCCGGCCGTGGCCGCAGCCAGGCTCGGCCGCCCGCGCCGAGGTGGCACTGGTCACCTCGGGTACCAACGGCATCCCGAAGGTCGTCGGCAAGCACTGGGACGCGGTCACGGACAACAGCGTGCGCTTCGCCGAGGCGGCCGGATACACCGGCGCGGACCGGGTGCTGTGCACCACCCCGCTGCACCACGCGTTCGCCTTCGGCGTCGTACTCGTACCGGTCCTGTTCCACGGCGGCACGATCGTGCTCGCGCCGCACCCGCCGCTGCCGTCCGCGTTGCCCGGCCTGTTGCGGGACACCGGCGCCACGGTGGTGCAGTCCGTCCCCTTCCTGTACGGCGCCGCCCTCCGCGCCGCCCCCGGGCACCGGCCGCCCACCCTGCGCCTGTGCGTCTCGGCCGGTGAGCCGTTGCCCCAAACTGTGGGCGCGGCCTGGCGGGAGGCCTTCGGCGTGCCGCTGCGCGACCAGTACGGCGCCACCGAGCTGGGCCAGATCGCCTTCGCCGGACAGGACGGCGTGCTGCGGCCGGTCCCGGGTGTGCGGGTGAGGATCGACGGCGCCGACGCCGACGGCGAGGGCGAGCTGCTGGTGCGCGTCCCGGGCCCGCGGATCCGCTACCTCGGTCAGCCGGAGCTGACCGGCCGCGCGCACGCGGACGGCTGGTTTCGCACGGGCGACTGGGGTCGCGTCGAGGGCGGCGCCGTCGTCGTCTCCAGCAGGATCGGCAGGCGGGTCGTCGTGGCCGGGCGCAAAGTGGACCCGGCCGAGGTCGAGGGCGCGCTGCGGGCGCTCGACGGGGTCCGCGACTGCGTCGTCGCCGTCGGCGACGAGGCCGGGTACGTGGCCTTCGTGGTCGCCGACCCGCCGCACTCGGAGCTCAGCCTGCGTCGCGCGCTGGCCGCCGTGCTGTCCACCTACAAGATCCCCAAGCGCCTGCACCTGGTGCCCGAGCTGCCCAGGACTTCCAGCGGCAAGGTGCCGATGGGCAGCTTGTGGCGGACCCTGGCCTGACTGATCCGCCCCGGCCCCGGACCCAGCCGCCTGGCGGACCCTGGCCTGAGTGACGCACGGACTCCGCCCCGGCCCCGGACCCGGCCGCCTGGCGGGATCTAGCGTGACTGGCGGGCGGGCTCTGCCGCCGGCAGCGGGTCCAGTTGTGAGCCCAGTAGTGGGCGCAGCGCAGCGTGCGCCTTGAGCAGCATCTCCTCGTACTCGGCCGCTGGATCGGAGTCGAGCACGATGGCGCCGCCGGCGCCGACGGACAGGTGGCGACCGTCGCTGACGGCGGTGCGGATGACGATGTTGAGGTCCGCCGCCCCGCTGAGTGCGAAGTAGCCGAGCGTCCCCGAGTAGACGCCGCGCGGCGCCCCCTCCAGCCGGTCGATGATCTCCATGGTCCGGATCTTCGGCGCCCCCGTCATCGAGCCGCCGGGGAAGCAGTGCCGGGTGGCGGTGAGCGCGTCCACGTCCTCGCGCAGCCGTCCGCGGACGGTGGAGACGAGCTGGTGCACGGTCGCGTACGACTCGACCGCCATCAGCCGGGGTACCTCGACTGTCCCGATCTCGCAGACCTGGCCCAGGTCGTTGCGGATCAGGTCCACGATCATCATGTTCTCCGCGCGGCTCTTGGGGTCGGCCGCCAGCTCCTCGCGCACGACCCGGTCGAGGTCGGGGTCCGGGTGGCGGGGCGCGGTGCCCTTGATCGGCTTGGACTCGGCGACGCGATCCCGGCCGATCCGCAGGAAGCGCTCCGGGGACGAGCAGGCCACGCGGTAGCCGTCCCACTGCAGGTAGGCGGCGTACGGGGCGGGGTTGAGCCGCCGCTGGCGGGCGTAGAAGTCCAGCGGGTCGGCCGTGTACGGCACGCGAAGGGTGTCGGTCAGGCAGATCTCGTAGCTCTCGCCCGCCCGCAGCAGGCGGTCGCACTCGGCGATGTCGGCCAGATAGTGCTCGCGCGGGCGGGCCAGCCACCGCTCGATCCCGCCGACCGGAGGCTCGGGCGGGAGCCCCGCCACTGGACCCGCCGGAGGTCCGGCTGGACGTCCGGAGAGTGGACCTGCCAGAGGTCCGGTGAGGTGGCCGTCCGGAGGCCCGCCGAAGGGGCCGGTTGAAGGCCCGGTTGCGGGCTGCGCGTCCGGTGTCCTCGATTCGTCCAAGACGGTGGCGAGCGCGTCCACCCACCGGTCGGCCTCGGCCGTGTCCCCGTCGGCGGGCCCCGCCAGGGCCGCCACGTAGGTGCGGTGCTCCAGATGGTCGACGGCGACGAAGCGGGTGGCCGACAGCCACACCGCGTCGGGAAGCTCGGACCGGTGGGCCGCGCGGCCCGTGGACTCGGCCTTCATCTCGTAGCCGAGGAAACCGACGTAGCCGCCGTCCAGGTCGAACGGCAGACCCGGGTCCTCACCGAGCGCGCGCTCGCGCAGCCGGGCGGCCAGCACGTCGTAGACGGAGCCGGGCAGCCAGGTGGTCGTGCCGTCGGCGCGGGTGCTGCTGACCCGGCCGCTCCCCGCCCGGTAGGCGAGCCGCTCCCCATGGGGGCCGCCGGCGAACCCGGCGAAGGAGAAACGCGACAGGCCCTCCTCGACCCTGCTGCTGTCCAGCCAGAACGCCGACGGCTCCGGCGCGAACCACCGGCGGAACACCTGCTCGGTGTCGGCCTCGAACGCCAGCGTCCGCACCCGCAGCCGCCATGTCCCCGACGTTCCCGGGGCAGTGGGGGACGCGGGCGAGGGCGGTGCGGGGAGTGCGGACGGCGAGGGCGACGGAGGCCGTGAGGACCGCGAGGACTGGGAGGACAGCGAGGGCGGCGAAGGCGGAGAGAACCGCGAGGACTGGGAGGGTGGGGAAGGCGGAGAAGCCGGCGCGGGGGCTGAGGACGGCAAGGGCGGTGGAGCCAGGGTGACGGCGCGGTCGCCCCGTACGAGAGCGGCGAAGTTCTCCACCAGCCGCGCCCCGTGCCGCGTGCCCACGGACTCCGGATGGAACTGCACCCCCCACCACGGCCGGGAGCGGTGCCGTAGTCCCATCACCACGCCGTCGCGCGTCCACGCGGTCGTCTCCAGCTCTGGTACGCCCTCGGCCGCCACGCACAACGAGTGGTAGCGCACACCGGCGAACCCCTGCGGCAGCCCTTCGAACAGACCGGTGCCCGTATGGCTGATCCGGTCGACGAACCCATGGCGCGGCAGCGGCGCCGGACCCACCCACGCGCCGCTCAGCCAGCCGATCGCCTGGTGACCCAGGCAGACCCCCAGCACAGGCAGCGCCGCCGTACGCAGCAGAGCGGCCGACAGGCCCAGGTCGCGCGGCTCCTGCGGACGGCCGGGCCCCGGCGAGACCACGATCGCGTCGAACGCCGACAGGTCGACCTCCAGCAGCGCTGGGTCGTCGTTGCGGATCACCGACGGCATCCGGCCGTACTCGCGCGCCATGAGCTGGGCCAGGTTGAAGGTGTAGGAGTCGTGGTTGTCGATGAGCAGCACTCGCACGACGCCTCCCGGATCCTCGGCGCCCCGGGCGCTTCCCGGTGCGGCGACGCTCAGTCTCACCTCTCGGACCGGCGGCGGCGACGGCGAACGGACGGGCGGTTCGTCTAGGACTTTCGGGCGCACGTCGGCGCTTGGCCCGGGTGCGGACGCGGGCGAATACTCCAGACGGCAGGCGGGCAGGAGCGAAGGGAGCGCACCATGGCGCGAAACGAGCGGTGGGGGCTCAACACCCCGCCGCTGGAGACGCATCGTCACTGGGCCGAGGAGCAGGAGGTCATCGGGCCCGGTCTGCAGGCGGTCATGCTGTGGTCGCGGTTCACGGTGGCGCGGGCGAGCGGGGCCGTACTCACGGACCTGGACGGCAACGAGGTCCTGGACCTCCAGGGCGCGGGCGGCGTCAACTCCATCGGGCACGCCGACCCCACGCTCGTCGCGGCGATGACCGAGCAACTGGCCACGTGGACGGCCGGGGCGTTCGGCTCGCAGGCCCGGCTCGACATGCTGAACGCGCTCCGCGACTTTCTGCCCGAAGGGCTGGACCGCGTCCAGTTGTACAGCGGCGGCACGGAGGCGGTCGAGGCCGCGCTGCGTCTGGCCAAGTCGGCGACCGGCAAGTACGAGGTGCTGTCCTTCTGGGGCGGCTTCCACGGCAAGACGCTCGGCAGCCTGGCGCTGACCGCCGGGGCGCGCAGGGAGCTGGGGCCGCTGCCCGGGGGCTTCTTCAGCGCGCCGTACGCCAACTGCTACCGCTGCCCGTTCAAGCTGCGCCATCCCGGCTGCGGGTTCGCCTGCGTCGAGCACGCCCGCGAGGTCGTCAAGCAGCAGTCCACCGGCGCCCTGTCGGCGATCGTCGTCGAACCGGTGCAGGGCCGCTCGGGCAACGTGGTGCCGCCGCCCGGTTACCTGGCGGCCCTCGCCGAGCTGGCGGCGGAGTTCGACGCGCTGCTCATCGCGGACGAGATGATGACCGGGTTCGGCCGCACCGGCGCGGCCTTCGCATTCGAGCACGACGGGATCACCCCCGACATCGTCACGGTCGGCAAGGGCATGGGGGCCGGGTATCCGGTCACCGGCGTGATCGCCGCGGCCGCGACGATGTCGAGCGGGGCCTTCAGTGAGCCGAGCGCCAGTTCCTCCAGTTTCGGTGCCTTCCCCATGGCCTGCAGAGCGGTCGCGACCACGGTGTCGGTGATCGAGCGGGACGGGCTGGTGGAGCGCGCGGAGCAGCTCGGCAAGGAACTGCTGGAGGCGCTGTCGCCGCTGGCCGAGCAGGCGCCGCTCGTGGGCGACGTGCGCGGCGCCGGCCTCGCGATCGGCATCGAGCTGGTCACCGACAAGGACAGCCGCGCGCCGGCCTCCACCGACCTGGTACGGCAGGCGTTCACCGCCCTGCTCCAGGCCGGGGTGCTGGTCATGACCGGCGGCAACACCCTGCGCCTGTACCCGCCGCTGAACATCGGCGACGACGAGGCGCACGACGCCGCCGACATCATCACCCGCACGCTCACCGAGCTCGGCCGATGAGGGTCGCCATCGCCGGATTCGGCGTCGCAGGGGCGGCCCGCCTGTCCGCCTACCGCAGGGTCGTGGGGGCCGACGTCGTCGCCGTCATCGACCCCTCGCCCGAGCGCCGCGCCCACGCCGCCGCACTGGACGGCCGCATCCGGCAGGCGGCCTCACTGGAGCAGGCGCTGGACGGCGGCCCGATAGACCTGGTCGACATCTGCGCCCCGCCGGTCTTCCACGCGCCGCTGGCCGTCCAGGCGATGGAGGCAGGCTGCCACGTGCTCTGCGAGAAACCGGTCGGCCTGGACGTCGAGGAGAGCCTGCGCATGGTGGCGTGCGCGCGTCGGACCGGCCGCATGCTCTACCCGGTCTTCAACTACGTGTACTCGCCGATGATGCGCACCCTGGCGAAGGCCGCCACCTGGCTGCGGGAACCGGTGAACGCCCGTTTCGAGATCCGGCGCACCACCCACGCGGCGGGCACGCCCGGCTGGCGGCCGGACTGGCGGCGCGACCCGGCGGTCGCCGGCGGCGGCATCCTGCTCGACCACGGCACCCACTGCGTCTACATGGCCACCCGGCTGCTGGGCGGCGTGCCGTACCGGGTGACGTGCACGACGCGGGACGGGGCGGGCGGCCTGGACGAGACCGTCTCGGCCCGGCTCGACTTCGCGCGCGGGACCTGCGTGATCGAGCTGAGCTGGGCCGGTACCGAACGCCGCAACCTCTACCGCCTGGACGGCGCCAACGGCTCGATCGCCATCGACGACGACCGGGTGCTCATCGAGACGCCGTCGGGCACCGAGACCGCCGCCCTGACTTCGCCGACGGCGAGCGGCACCCACGAGGAGTGGTTCCCGGACCTGTTCGCCGACCTGCTCACCCACCTGGAGCGGCCGGGCGGCGAACCCGACCCGCTGGAGGAGATCCTGTCCACCGCCCGCGTCGTCGAGGCCGCCTACGCCTCCGCCGTCCGCGCGGGAGAACCCGTGGAACCCGTGTGAGCGGCTCACCCGTCCGGCTCAGCACGGTCGTCATGCACCACCCGGCCCGCGCGCCGCTGCTCGCCGACCTGCTGCCCGCGTGCGCCAAGCTCGACCCGCGCGTCATACCCGACCCCAGGCCGGACGACTTCGCCAGCCCGCTGCGCACCGCCAAGGCGGCCTGGGCCGCCGTCGCCGACGACGCCACCCACCACCTCGTGCTGCAGGACGACGTCCGGCTCGCCGACGACTTCGCGGGCCAGCTCCTCGGGCTGCTGGCCGGCCACCCCGGCCGGGCGCTGACGCTCTACACGAGCTGGCACACCCCGCAGAACTCCTACCTGGTACGGCTGGCCACCGCGCTCGGCGCCGCCCTGGCCCCGCTGTCGGCCGGGGAGTGGACCCCCACGCTCGGGCTGGTGCTGCCTGCCGCGCGGGCCCGTGAGCTGGCCGTTTTCCTCGCCCGCTTCCCCGACGTGGTCAGGGACGAGGACTGGCTGGTGCTCACGTACCTGCGCGGCCTCGGCGCGCCCGTGATGGCGACCGTCCCGCATCTGCTCGACCACACCGAGAGCGGCACCCTGGCCGGGCATCCCGGACGTTTCCACGCCACCCTCTTCCAGCCGGCGCAGCCGGTGCCGCACACCCACTGGACCCTCGATCCCGCCCTGGAGCGGGCGCTCAGCGAGCGGGCGGCGCTGAGCGGACCGAGGGCGTTCACGGTCGAGCTGGCCGGGTCGCGCTGCCTGCTGCGGATGCTCGGCCTGGAGCGGGGAGAGCCGGTGGAGCACACGTTCGGCTGGTACTGGCACGACTGGTGCTTCCTCGTCGGCGCCGACCCCGGCCGGATCGCCGACGCCTTCGACCGCCACCGCCGTGACCGGCCCGAGCCGCCCTGGCCCGCCCTTGAGGTGTGGGCGGCGGGCTACCTGCTGGGGGCGGACGCGGCAGCGGTCGCGCCCGCGCGGTCCGGAGCCGGGCGCCCCGGGTTCGTGCGGCTGGCCGTGGAGAGCTGGGTGCGGTCGGGGCTGCGTGAGGACGACCTGGTCAGACTCGGGGAGGCGGGCGTGCGCGAGCTGGCCGAGGTGGGCGTGGCCGCCGTGACCGAGGGCGCCGCCGACCCACTGGAGCCACAGTGACCCGAGCACCCCGTCGCGAGGACGGGGCCCCATCGGCCGACGCGGCAGCCGACACAGTGGTCGGTGCGGCGGCTGACACGGTGGCCGACGGGCGGGCCGTACGGCTGGCCGGGCGAATGGTGGAGTTGCTGGCGCGCAGAGAGGCGGCGGTGGGGTTCCTGCCGACGCCGCCGGTGCCCGCGCCGACGACGTTCGGCGGCCCGGAACCCGGAGTCGCCGTCGAGATCGTCCCCTGCCCGTGGTGCCCTGCCGGGTTGCCGGACGCACTCGCAGATCCGGCGGGCCGAGCCGGGCTGCCTTCCCCTCTCGCAGATCCGGCGGGCCGCCCGCCGCGTCCGGCCGGATCGCCCCCGCAGGCGGGTGGCCGGAGGCGTGGACTGCCGCCCGCAGGGGCGGCGCGGCTGGTTGCGGCGGAGGCCGCCGACCCGGCGCTGCCGGTGCTGACGATCCTCGGCTGCGAGTCGATCGAACCGCGCGCTCTGCTGCCGATCGTGCTCGCCGCAAGCGAGGGGCCGGTCATGGCCCGCTTCGCCACCCGCGCCGCCTGGTTGGCCGCGCGGGTGGAAGAGAGATCTCCAGGCCCGCTTTCCGGCGCCGGCCCGCGTGAGCGGGCCCGGTCGCTGTGGCGGCTCAACGTGGCGGAGAGCTGGATCGACCCGCTGCTCAAGGAAGAGCACCGGCCTGAGACGTCGGACCCGGCCGATGTGCTCCTCGGCGCGCGAAGGAGCGGGGGGTCACCGGCGAGCGCGGGCCGCATGGGTTCCCCCGGGCTTCCGGCCGCGGTGCTCAAGGTCGTGATGACGCCCGGAGCCGTGCTGCCGATCCCCGCCGCCACCCGGGCGCGCGCCGACCTCGTGCCCGAGACTGCGCGAGCCGATCTCGTGCCCGAGATGGTACGCACTGCCGCGCTCCTGACGCCGGGTTTCCTCGGCCCGCACTCCACCGGCGACCCGATGGCGGGTTGCTACCGAGGCACCCGTGAGCGGGCGGCGGCCCGGCTGCTGTAGGAGACCGGCCCCGGGCAGCAGCTCAACGGGGCAGCGGCCCAGCAGGGCAGCGCGGGCCAGCGGGGGCGGCGGCTCAGCGGGGCAACTCAGCGGGGCAGTTCGGCCTCCGCCAGCAGTGACTCGACCAGCGCGACGATGCTGTCCACCGTGAGAAAGTTCTCCAGGTCCAGCGCGTCGTCGGGCACCGTCACCCCGTACCTCTCCTCCAGGACCGTCAGCAGCACCACCGACTGGAAGGAGGTGATCCCGCGCTCGCTGAGATCCTGCGAACCGTCCTCGCCCGGCTCGACCTGAAGGGTCTCTCGGAGCAACGCGATGACTTCCTGTCTGACGTCGCTCACGAACCACTCCCTCTAAGAGTCCGCACCGGCCCGACCACGCTAGGCCGCCTCCGCCCTCCCGATCAAGGCGAACGCGGATAGCCGTTCAGGCATAGCCGGACGCCCGCATCAACCGCCGCCCGCGTGGCCTGTGGCCGCCGACGCCCGCCGGTCATGCTGTCGGGGTGGGATCGCACAGAGCATCCAGCGGCACCGGGGGGCGGCCATGATCGCGCTGCATGCCGTGGCCGCCTATCTGCCGCCCGGCCGCAGATCCCTGGAGGAGATCGCCGAGCGCATGGACCTGCCTCCGGCGACGGTACGGATGTTCCGGCGGTTCTTCGGGTTCGACCAGATCTGCTACGAGCCGGACGGCACCCTGGTGGAGCTGCTGACGGCCGCCGCGACCGCCCTGGAGACCCTGCCCGAGGTACGGCACCGGGTGCGCTACCTCCTCTACGCGCGAGGCGTCGCCGACATCGCACCGTACCCGATCAACCCGCTCCAGCAGGTGCGCGAGTTGCTGGGGCTCGGCCACGCCCACAGCTTCGCGCTCGCCGCGCACGGCTGCGCCTCCGGCCTGCAGGCCGTGGACGCGGCGGGCAGGCTGCTGGCGTCGGACGGCGACCCGCTGGCGCTGGCGCTGGTGCTCACCGGAGAGAAGATCTTCAGCCACCGCATGCAGGTGATCAGCGACATCACCCTCATGGGCGAGGGCGCGGCGGCCGTCCTGGTCGGGCCGGACGGCGAACGCGACCGGGTCCTCTCATACGCCACCCAGACCCTCGGCCGTTTCGCCTCCTTCTGGAAGAGCGCACCGGGCTCCTTCAGCGCCTACACCGACGCCTACCCACAGGCCCTCACCGAGGTCATGACCAGCGCCGCGGAACAGGGCGGGCTCTGCCTCGACGAGGTCGCGCTCATCCTGCCGCACGGCGTCAACGTCATGTCCTGGGGCCGCCTGTGCACACAGCTCGGCTACCCCGTCGAACGCGTCGTGCTGGACAACATCCGCGTGTCGGGGCACAGTTCTTCCGCCGACCCGTTCATCAACCACGCCACCGCGACCGGTGACGGCAGGTTGCGGCCAGGCGACCCGTACCTGATGGTCTCGGCCGGGCTGAGCGGGACCTTCTCCGCCATGCTGCTCCGCCGCTGAAGGCCCGACCATGAGGAGGAGCCGTTTACACGACCGCCTATGACCGGCCGGTGCCCTCCGGGACGCTGCCGTTACGCCTGACCGCCTGCCGCCACCTGCTGCCGCCGCCAGGCCGGTGGACGGCCTCGGACGACGACCGCGCCACCGTCACCCGCCACTACGAGGAGATGCTCGCCCTGTACGGCGTGCCCGTCCCCTTCGCAAACCTCGCGGCGGAGACCCGCACCCCGTACGGTGACCTCGCCGCCGCCGCGCTGGACCCCGAGCGGGACGCGGCCGACCTGCTCATGGTCGCCTGCTCGACCCCCGACTACGACGCGCGCCGCTCGCCCACCTCCGAACTGGCCGGGCTGCTCGGCGATCGGCCCCTGCCGTACCTGGTGTGCGACGAGGGCACGGTGGCGGCCTTCACCGCACTGCGGCTGGCCGGGCTGCACGACGTGGACCGCACCCTGCTGCTGGTGATGGAGCAGGGCGGCATCACGCCCGCCGCGCCGGTGCCCGAGGCGGCGGCGGTCGAGCGGGACTCGGTCGTCGTGCTCGCGCTGGCCAGGTCGCAGGGGACGGCCGGGATGCGGACGTGCAGGCTCACCGGGATCGCCCCTGAGCGGCTCGGCGACGCCTTCGCCGTGGCCGTCAAGGAGGTGGTGCCGGGCGGGGAACCGTACACGGTGGTGCTGGGCGCGGGACTGTCCGGGCTGGAGCACATCGGAGCGGCCGGGGTGGTGCGCGCCCGGCCCGGACTCGGCGGCACCGGCGTATGGGCGGCGCTGGCCGAGCACGCGCCCGCGCTGCGCGGGCCGGCGGGGCAGGTCGTGCTCGCCGAGTACGAGGCCAGGCACGGCTTCCTGGCGCTGGCCGCGCTGCCGGCCGGAGAGCTGCCCGCATGACCGTGAGCAGGAGCGCGCCCAGCCCGCCCGGCGTCTCCCGGGAGATCAGGGGGCTGGCCGGGCCGATGCTCGTCGGCGAGGCGACCGGGGTGCTGGTCCCGATCGCCATGGTCGCCATCCTCGGCCGCGCCGTCGGCGAGCACGCGCTGGTGCTGCGCTCGCTGTACCTGCCGATGGAGCTGATCTACATCGCGATCCAGTTCGCGTTCGCCACCAGCGGCCAGGTCGTCGCCGCGCTCGGCACCGGAGCCCGTCGCCACAAGGAGATCGGCGCGCAGATCACCGGCCTGGCCGTACTGTGGACGCTGGTCGGCGCCGTCATGGCGGCCGGCGTGTGGCTGGGCGCGCCCGCTCTGGCCACCGCGCTGCACGTGGAGCCGGCCTCCCACGACGCCTTCGTCACGCTCGTGCGCTGGTCGGCGATCTGCCACCCGATCATGGGGCTGCCGGTCCTGAGCGCCGCGACCCTGCGCGGCGCCGGACGGCCCGGGGCCGCGACCGTCGTGAGCACCGTCACCGCGCTGCTGGAACTGGCGAGCGTGGCCGGATTCGGGGTCTGGGGAGGTCACGGCGCCAACGCGATCCCCATCGCCTTCGCGCTCGCCGGGGTCGCGGGCGGCGCGCTCGGCCTGTCCCTGATGTTCAGGGCCGGGCTGTGGCGGCCCGGCCGCCTCGACCTGGCCGTACACACCCGCACGGCGCTGTCGCGGCTCACCTCGGTCGGGCTGCCCGTCGGCCTGTCGTACGGCATCCTGTCGGTCAGCAACTTCGTCCTGCTCGGCCTGCTGGGACCGCTCGGGGCCACCGTCCAGGCCGGGTATGCCAACGCGCTGACGCTGCAGACCTTCGTCACGGTCCCCGGCGTGGTGCTCGGCTCGGCCACCGCCATCATCATGAACAGACAGCGCGGCGCCGGGCGGGAAGGCGAGCTGGGCGACGTCTTCACGGCCGGGATCAAGGTCTGCGCCGGCGCCTACCTGCCGCTGGCCGCCGCGATGTGGCTGGCCCGCGACTGGCTGGCCGGGCTCAGCACCACCGACCCCGGTATCCGCGCCGAGACCGCCGAGTTCCTGGCCGTCGTCGCGCCCACCTACGCGATGCTCGGCCTGTCGCTGCTGACGCTGACGGCCATCGAGCAGATCGGGATGGGGCCGTTGGCGACCGTCCTCAATCTCGTCTACTTCGCGGGGACCACCGCGGTCGGCGGCTGGGCCGCGCGGGCCTTCGACGACTCGCTCGGACTGTACTGGACCGTGGCGGCCTTCAACGTGGCCGCGATGGTGCCGAACATCTGGATCGCTCTGCACATCCGGCAGCGCGCCCGCAGGGCCTGAGGAGCACGCATGCGTCACATGATCCCGTTCCGGGGGCGGCGAAGCGCCTCCGCGATGCTGACCTGGAGCCAGGGACAGGTGTGGAACGACATCCAGTGGATGCTGCCCGACCGCGCCTTCTTCGACATCTGGCTGGCCGTCCCCATGCCGGAGGGCGCCCGGCTGCCGCACCTCACCGGGCAGATCGCCGAATTGGTCGGCCGCCACGAGTCCCTCCGCACCCTCTACACGGCCGACCGGCAACTGGTGCTGGCGACGGGCGAGGTGGAGGTAGAGGTCCTCACCGACGTCTCCGACGCCGCCTTCGACGAGGCCCTCGCCGACTGGCGCGGGCGCGGGTTCGACACCGCCCGTGAGGTCCCGATCCGCTTCCTGGTGAGATACGGCACCGCACGCCCCGCGACCGTCGCCTTGTGCACCTCGCATCTGGCCGCCGACCACGCCAGCCAGCGGCTGCTGGTCGCCGAACTGAGGGAGCTGGTGGAGGCCGCCGTGGCGGGGAGTCCGCCGCCGCCGCGCCGCCCCGCCCAGCAGCCCGTCGACCAGGCCATCCGGGAGCGCTCCCCGGCCGGGGAGCAGGTCTGCGACCGGGCCGTGGAGCACTGGCGCCGCCAGCTCCTCGCCGCCCCCCGGAGCATGTTCCCGGTGCGCCACACGATGGCGGGGGAGTGGCCGAGATTCTGGCGCGGCGAACGCATCTCCCGGGCGGTGCCGATGGCGCTCGCGGTGCTCGCCTCCCGCTACCGCAGTGGTCCCTCCAGCGTGCTGCTGGCGGCGGTGGCGGCACTGCTGGGCCGCTCGACCGGACAGCGGGCGTGCACGCTGCGCATGGTCGTGGACAACCGGGAACTGCCCGAGTCACGTTTCATGATCAGTACGCCGACGCAGGAGTCGGTGGCGACCCTGGCCCTCGACCAGGACTCCTTCGCCGGACTCGTCCGGGCCGCCTGGCGCGCTTCGGTGCTGGCCCACCGCCATGGCCGCTGCGACCCCGACCGGGTGGAGGCCGTCATCGACGAGGTGCGCAGGACCAGGGGGGACACGCTTGAGCTCAACACCTTCTTCAACGACACCTGGTCGGCCTTCCAACCGTCCGCTACCGCGTCGCCGGACCCGGCCGCCGTCCGCGCGGCCGTCGCCGACTCCCGCTTCCGCTGGACCGAACGCTACGACCGCGACAACGTCGACTTCTTCTTCACCACCTACGACCTGGCCGAATCCACCGAACTGATCAGCATGAGCCTGCTGGTGGACACCAGGACCGTCACCGCCGAGGGCGCCGAGGAGTTCCTGCGGCGGGTGGAGGCGCTGCTGGTCGCCCTGAGCGCCGACGGCGCCGACGCGAAGCCGTCCGACCTGGACCCGGTGGCGGGGTTCTCGACCGTGGAGGTGGCTGGATGACCGTGCGTGTGGAACTGCCGGAGAACTGCGCGCCCGCCCAGGTGCGGGCGATCGCCGACCGGCTCGTCTACAGTGTGGAGGGCATCACCGGGATCGAGGTGACGATCTCGCCGCCCGCGCTGAGCGTCACCCACGACGGCTGGCCGGACGACGACGAGGTGGGCCAGGTCGTGCGCGAACTGGCCGACGAGGCGCTGTCGGCCCGGGTGAGCGAGCCGAAGGTGGTTCGCCGCCACGAGCCCGCCTCGTCCCGCCCGCCGTGGCCTGACCGGGACGGGTTCGCCCGCGCCCGCCCGCTGCTGCACCGGGCCTTCGACGCCCTGTTCCTGGAACTGGCCAGGGGCGCGGGGGCGACCGAGCGGCAGTTGCCCGCGCTGATCGACCTGCGGGTCATGGAGCGCTGCCGCTACGTGGACCTGTTCCCGCAGAACGCCTACCTGGTGGACGAGCTGGCGCACCACCGCCCCCACCTGGCGCGGCTGCGCGACGGCACCACCACCGTGGACGACCTGCGCCGCTCCAGCCCTTACATGCTCAACCCGGCCCTGTGCTTCCACGTCTACGACGAGTACGCCGACACCGCCCTCGACGGGCTCAGCGTCGTGACGGCGGCAGGCGGCTGCTTCCGCCACGAAGCGCCATGGCGGCTGGACGCCTTCCGGCTGCCGTCCTTCACCATGCGCGAGATCGTCTTCCTGGGCGGGAAGGCGGAGGTGGAGGACATCCGCAACACCCTCCTGGACCAGGTCTGGCGGCTATATCTGGACCTCGGCCTGCACGGCCGCGTCGAGACCGCCACCGACCCCTTCTACTACGTCGAGGACTCCGCCATCCGCCAGCACCAACTGCTGGCCAAGGTGAAGTACGAGCTGGTCGGCCACCGTCCGGGCGGCGGGCAGTCGGCCATCGTCTCCTTCAACAACGTCAGGGACTCGCTGTGCCGCCAGTTCGGCATCCGCGACGCGGCGGGCAGGACGGCGCACTCCGGGTGCGTGGCCTTCGGCGTGGATCGGTGGGTCGAGCTCACGCTGGAGAGCTTCGGCCCGCATCCGCGCGACTGGCCCGAGGCGATCGGCAAGCACTGCCCGTCCTGACCTGAACCCTTCCACAGGCCCCCGGCTCGGCCGCCGCCGTGCCCGGGGGCCGTCGCACGCCCGCCGCCCGGACACGATCGGACGCCGGGATGGCTACCCCTTTCGGGCGCCCGTCGGCGCTTGGCCCGCCTCCGCGCGCGCCGAATACTCCTAACGGTGGACCCCGCTCGTGAGGGCAACAGAGGGAAGGTGCAGTGACCAGATCCGTTCACCCGACGATCGCCGCCATCATCCGGCGGGTCGGGGAGCTTCCCCCCGACCTCGACATCACCGCCGAGCAGCACCTACGCGACGATCTCGGCATCGACTCGCTCAAACTCATCGACGTGGTCGTCCACGTCGAGGAGGAACTCGGCGTGGCGATCGAGGACGAGCAGGTCCCGCGCATGGCGACAGCGGGCGACCTCGACCGGCACGTCGCCGAACCGGCCTAGTGACAGGGGGACCCGGGGCCGTGCGGTTCAGCCTGGACGCGGTCGAGCTGGTCACGCTGCCGGACACCGGGGAGGTGGACCCCGAGGCGCTGCCCGCCGACCTGTGGGAGGTCATCGGCACCGGCGGCGACCGCTTCCGCGACTGGTTCAGCCGCCTGTGCCTGTACCTGGCGCTGCGCGGGGCCGACGCCGACCACCCGCGTACGGACGACACCGTGGTGATCGGCACGGAGTACGGCAACGCCGCCGCCGTCGCGGACCTGCAGCGTGCCGCCGCCGAGCAGGGGCGCCGCCTGTCGGCCCAGTTCTTCCCGAACGCGCACAGCTGCGCCGCCTCCGCCTACGTGAACCTCTCGACCGGGGCGACAGGCCGCTCGATCACGCTCAACGCCGGCCCGCTCACCCCGGTGCTGGCGCTGTGGCACGCGCTGTCGTCCTTCACCCGCACGCCCGCGAGGACCGGGCACGTCCTGATCGGCGAGGTCTACTCTCCTGAGTCCCGCTTGGACGCCCGCCACCACGACTCCGCGCTCACCTGCCGGTCAGGCGTGGCCTACGCCCGGGTGCGCGCGGACGGCGACCTCACCGCCGCCTTCGACTTCGCCCCCGGCGACGGCACGGCGCCCGCCACCGAACGCAACGGCGCCTTCGCCACCGCCGACTACCTGCGGCGGGTCCGTTCCCTCAGCCCCGGCGAGCACGTCGTCCTCCACTGCGGCGGCTCCGGCGGGCGGACGGCGCGGCTGACCGTGTCACGGAAGCGGGGCACCCATGGATGAGCGCGTCTACGTCACCGGCCTCGGCATGATCTCCCCTGCGGGCGCGGGCACCGCCCCGTTCTGGGCGGACCTGTGCGCGGCCCGGGGCCGCTTCGAGGAGCTGACCCCCTTGTACGCGGGCATGAAACCCGGCGTGCTCGCCGCCCGGGTCCCGCAGGCGGCTCGCGAGCGGGCGCTGGCCGAGGTCGGTCCGGCCTCGGCGGGGACCCGGCATCCGGCCTCGCTGTTCGCCGAGTACGCCGCACTGGAGGCACTGGCCGACGCCGGGCTCACCCCCGGGGAGCCCGTGCTGCGCGACGCCGTCGTCTGTGTGGGGACCAACGACGGCCAGGCCGCCGCGCTGGAGAATCTGGTGGCCGGGCGCTGCGGCATCGAGGAGGCGGCCGGGCTGTCGAGCCACACCCTGGCCGAGGGCCTGGCCCGCGCGGCCGGGTCGCACGGGCCCGCCTTCACCGTGCACAACACCTGCGCCTCCGCGAACGTGGCACTGGCCTGCGCGCTCGACATGCTGCGCGCGGGCGTCGCCGCCACCGCGATCGTGGGCGGCTGCGACGCCTACTCGGAGAAGAACATCATCGGCTTCAGCAGCCTGCAGGCGCTCGGGCCCGCCGCCTGCCGGCCGTTCAGCCGCGACCGCCGCTACGTCACCCCGTCGGAGGGGGCCGGGATCCTGGTGCTGAGCACGGCGGCGGCGCTGGGCGGGCGGCGGCCGTACGCGGAGGTGAAGGCCGTGGCCGTGACCAACGACGCGCGCCACCCCACCGCGCCCGACCCCGACGGCGTCGCCGCCTGCCACCGGCTGGCCCTTGAGCAGGCCGGGGTCGGCGCCGACGAGATCGGGGCGGTGTTCGCGCACGGCACGGGCAGCCGCGCCAACGACGCCATCGAGGGTGCGATTTTCGCGGAGCGCTATCCGAAGGCCGCCGTGACCGCGATCAAGGGCACGATCGGCCATCTCATGGGCGCCGCCGGGGCGGCGGGGGCGGTGGCCGCGTGCCTGGCGCTGCGGCACGGACTGGTGCCGCCGACGCGGGTCGAAGCCGACGAGGTGGAACTCGGCCTGGACCTGGTGACGGGCGCGCCGCGCGCCGTCGAGGGGCTGCGGTACGTCCAGAACAACGCGTTCGGGTTCGGCGGCCACAACGCCATCGCCGTCTTCGGCGCCGTCGATGAGTGAGGACCGGCCCCTTCTGCTCACCAGAGACGGGCCGCTCGCCGTCCTCACCCTGGACAGCCCGCCCGCGAACCTCTTCGACTCCGCCATGGTGCGCGCGTGGTCGGCGGCGGTCGAGCGGCTCACCGCGCGACCGCCGCGCGGCCTGCTGATCCGCGCCGAAGGCCCGGTCGTCAGCGCGGGCGTGGACGTGACCCTCTTTCGCGACCTCCCGGCGGAGGAGGCCGCCGCGTTCTGGGCCGGGCAGCTGGCCACCGTGCGGGCGCTGGAACGGCTGCCGTGCCCGGTGGTGTTCGCCGCGCACTCGCTGACTCTCACCGCGGCCTTCGAGATCGCGCTGGCCTGCGATCTCGTCGTCGCCACCCGCTCGGCCCGGTTCGGGCTGGTGGAACGCAGGATCGCCTTCACACCGGCGATGGGCGGCACCCAGCGGCTGGCCGCCAGGGCCGGTACGGCCCGCGCGGCGGAGCTGGTCCTGTCGGGGGAGTTGTACCGGGGGGAGAGGCTGGCCGAGTGGGGCGTCGTGAACGCCCTGCTGCCCGTGGCCACCTTCCACGACGACGCCCGCGCCTACGCGGCCCGCCTGGCCGAGGGCCCCACCCGGGCGCACGCGGCCACCAAGCGGGTGCTGCGGGAGTTCGGGGACGGGGGAGTGGAGGCAGCGGACCGGGTGCTGCCGGAGCTGGCCGGGGAACTGGCCGCGACGACGGATCACCGCAGAGCCGTCGCCGCCTTCATCGCGAGCGGCCCGGAGCACGAGACGGTCTACGACGGCCGGTAGCGTCCGTCTTGACAGTTTCGGGCGGCTGTGGTCGGGCGTCCGCGCTGGCAGGAAGTTGCCTAGGTCCGTACATGGAACGCCCCGGTTTCTGCGCGATACTGCATCTGTCGTTGATCCTCGCGCCGACCCGTCGTGTCGGCGCGGTCCCCCTTGATTCCGAAGCCGCGGGTGTGCGCGGCTTCGCACGCGTGCTCTGAGAAGCATCGAGTAACAGGAGTCGTGCCATGACAGATGCGATGTCGCGCCGTGGTCTGCTGAAGCTGGGAGCCGGCTTCGCCGCCGCGTCCACGGTCGCCGGGCTCGTCGCCCGACCGGCACAGGCGGTGGAGGGAAGGTTCAACCTCGCCTCGCCGTCGTACAGCTTCATCTGGAAGAACCCGCTTGAAGACCCGAGCATCATGCAGTCGTTCGCCTTCGACACCGTCAACAACCACATCTACACGATCCAGGTGATGCACGGAACCGGCGCACGTGCCAGAGGCGACCTGACCATCACCAAGTTGTCCGCCACCGGTGCGAACCTCGGCCACATGTACGTCAGGGATGCGGGCCATGGTGTGTCGATGGCGGTGGAGCCCGTCGGCAACCAGGTCTTCATCTGGACGGAGGCCGACGCCCAGCCGTTCCCGAACGAGTACTCGTTCGGGAGGACGATCATCAGGTTCCCCTTCCAGAATGCGACGGAAGTGGACAGCAAGGCTTGGGCGGACAAGTACGTGCCGATTCCCGGGGCCACCGTGACCACGCCGTCGATCGACCCCTCGACCAACCGGATCACCATGCAGTACTGGCTCAACGGAGCCGAGCCCAGACGCTACGCGGTCTACTCCCTCGCGGACTTCAAGGCCCGCCGGTTCAACAACCCCGTCTACCAGTTCGCGGAGCCGCCGCTGGTGCCCGCCGGCCAGACCGTCACCCATCAGGGCTGGGCGACCTACGGGGAGTACCTGTACACCCTGGACGGCACCTACGCGAAGCCGTCGTTGCCCGAGGGTGACACTTACATCACCTGTATCGACATGCGCACGGCGGCGGTGGTGCACCGCTCCTTCTCGCAGGCGGGCATCTCGCTCGACGGCCGTGAGCCCGAAGGTATGTCCGTCCGGATCGTGAACGGCCAGCCTCAGCTCTGCTTCGGTTTCGGCTCGGGGCCGACCGGTGCGCGAGTGGCCAGCATGTTCTACAAGTCGGCCTGGATGTAGCCGCCGTGGTGCCCGGTCGCGCCCTCGTGATCGGGCACCCACGAGTACCCTATGAACAGATATCCGATCTGTTCATAGGGAGACAGTATGCTGAACGGCCTGCCGTACCTGGCGGCCGGCGAAGGCCCGCCCCTGGTCGTCCTGCTCTACACCCCGCAGGCGGCCGCCCCGACGGGCCTGGCGCGCTGGTCGACGATGCGGCTGATCCGCCCCTTCACCGGGCGGTTCACCTGCTACGTCGTCAACCGCCCGCCCGGCCTGCCGCCGGACACGACGATGGCCGGCCTCGCCGCCGTCTACGCCCGAGGGCTCGCGGCGGCCTTCGACGCCCCGGTGGACGTACTGGCAGGGTCCACCGGCGGCGCCATCGCCCTCCAACTCGCCGCCGACCACCCCGGCCTGGTCGGCCGCCTCGTCCTCGCGGGTACGGCCTGCACCCTCGGCCCCGAGGGCAGACGGGCCCAGCGCGCCTACCTCGACCGGGTTCGCGACGGCAGCCGCCCGAGCCCCGCGCTGGCCGACATCGTCACCGAGTCGGTGATCGGCCGCCGGATGCTCAGGGCGCTGCTGTGGCTGTCGGACACCGGGCAGCGGGACTTCACCGACGCGGCGACCGTACTCAACGCCGAAGACGGCTTCGACCTGCGCGGACGGCTGAGCGACATCAAAGCGCCCACCCTGCTCGTCCACGGCGAGCACGACCTCGTCTATCCGCTCGCACTGGCCAGGGAGACCGCCGACGGCATCCCCGGCGCCCGGCTGATCGTCTATCCGGGCCTCAGCCACAACGCCACCTTCACCGACCGGCGCTTTGCCTCCGACACGCTGGCCTTCCTCGCCGCACGCTGAGAACCTAAGGCGGAACCCCCTTGTCAGAGCCTGCCCTCCCTCCGTGGACCGACGACCTCTTCCCGTTCCCCACTCCGCCGCCCCTGGCCAGGCTGGTGGACCTGGCCTGGGAGAACATGCTGCGTGAGGGCTACTACGACTACATCATGCTCGAATGCCACTACGACTTCATGTTCGACCTGGCGGCCGTCCCAGGCCCGCCCGCCGGCTGGGAAAGCACCGATCTGCCGAGGCCAGACGGGGGGTGCGACGTGCCGATGTTCTCCGTGCCGGAGTTCGTGCCCTTCGGCAGCCGGGGCGACGGCGGGTGGGTCGGCTGGGCGGTGCCCGCCCCGGAACTCGGGCGGACGGACCACCCGGTGTGCATCGCGGACGGTCACCAGTACGGCCTCACCCCCTGTGGCGACGACACCCGAGCCGGACTCGCCTACCTGCTGGCGCGCGTCCGCTCCGCCGATGAGCGGCTGGCGCGTGAACTGGGCGTGACCCTCGACCCGATCCCCGACGGTCCGGACGACGTCGACTTCGAGGTGCCCCCCGGCTGGCGGTGCGAGCCGGGCTACGACGGCATCGGCGTGCTCGCGCCCGCTGCGGCGTTCGCCGGACAGGATCCGGTCGTCGCGCTGGTGGACCAGGACGAACCGCTGGAACCGGCGCTCGCCGACGCGGCCCGGTGGCTCGACGCCGGTCGTCCGGCGACGGCGCTGCTCGGCCTCAAGGACACCTACGTCAACACCCCGCTCTGCCTCTTCGCCGAACTGAAGCCGCTGTGGGCGCGGGCCTACACCGATCTCGGCCGCCCGCAGTACGCGGCGAGACTCGACGTCATGGCCCGGATGTACGGCGCCCTGCCGTGCTTCTGCGCCACCCCTCACACCTGAGCGGCGGCCTCCGGCTCGACGTCGAAGCGCGCGGTGTCCCCGATGAGAGCGTCCAGCCGGTCGCGCGCCGCCAGCAGTTCCTCGGCGGCGGCGCTCAGCCGTTCCCGTTCGCGGAACAGGTCGGGGAGCATCCCGCCGCAGCCCGGAAGAAGCCGCTCGCCGTCGTCGATCATGCAGGGCAGCATCTCGCGGATCGTCGTGGTACTGAGCCCGGCGGCCAGCATGAGCCGGATGCCGCGGACCGTGTCGGCGTCGTCCTTCTCGTACTCGCGGTACCCGCTGGGCCGCCGTGTCGGCTGGAGCAGGCCCTGCTCCTCGTAGTAACGCAACGAGCGCACGCTGACGCCCGTGAGCCGCGACAGCTCTCCGATCCGCATGCGATCACCGCCACTTCAGGTTGACTCTCACGCTGGTGTCAGAGTTAAGACTATCCGGTATGACATTTCAGCACTCATCCGCTGTCTCGGTCGTCGGCCTCGGGCCGATGGGCGCGGCGCTGGCGGAGACCTTCCTTGGCAAGGGCATTTCGGTGACGGTGTGGAACCGTACACCCGGCAAGGCCGACACTTTGGTAGCGAAGGGGGCGCACCTGGCGGCCACTGTCGACGAGGCCATGGCCGCCTCCCCGTTCACGATCGCCTGTATCAACGACTACCCGACCATGTACCGGGTCCTTGACGGCGCCCAAGGCGGCCTCAGGGGCCGCACACTGGTGAACCTCAACTCGGGGACCCCCTCCGAGGCCCGTGCCATGGCGGACTGGGCGGCCGAACAGGGCCTCGACTACCTCGACGGCGCGATCATGGTGCCGCCCACGCTCGTCGGCGGGCCGGGATCGGTTTTCCTTTACTCCGGGCCGCAGGACCTGTTCGCCCGCCACCGGGCGACGCTGGCGGAACTCGGCGACCCGCGTTTCCTCGGCGCCGATCCGGGCCTCGCCGTGCTGTACAACACGGCGCTGCTCCATTTCATGTACGCACACATGAACGGTTTCCTGCACGCGGCCGCCATGGTCGGCTCGGCGGGTGTGCCCGCGGCGGAGTTCGCGGAACTCGCGCTGGGTTGGTTCGCGCCCGTGGTGCTCGACCCGGCGGGCCTGGCGAGCCAGGCGCCGAGCCTTGACGACGGCGCCTACCCCGGCGAGCTCGGGACCATGGTGATGAACCTCAACGCCCTTGAGCACATCGCCCGAGCCAGCGCCGAGCAGGGCGTCAACACGGCGTGGCCGACACTGATGCAGGAGCTCGCCGAGCGCGTGATCGCCCAGGGGCACGGCGAGGACAACTACTTCTCCATGTTCGAGGCGTTCAAGCGGCCATAGGCGCCACCACCCCCGGCGGTGGCGCCCGACCTGCATCAGGGGATGACGCGGGTGGGGTAGACCCAGGCGTTCCCGCCGCCCCTCGGGCCGCCGCTGATCATGGCGACACCGGTCGAGCCGTTGTAGACCGAGCCGCCGCTGTCGCCTTCGGCGGCGGAGACCGTCGTCGCGGCCAGACCGTAGACCGGGCCGTCGGAGTAGTTGACGGTCACGTCGAGCGCGGTGACCTGGCCGCAGGTCGTGCCGGTCCTGGCGCCGGTCTTGCACAGCGGCTGGCCGACGTACGGGTCGCCGAAGGAGGCGATCTCCTGGATGTGCCCGTTCTGCTCGCGTACGGCCGTGCGCAGGAACCAGGCCGACGTCGGGGTGATCTCCGCGTAGTCGCGCCCCGGGTACACGTAGCGGGTCAGCGGCCCGAACAGGGCGCCGCCGATGTACCAGTCGCGGGCGGCCTTGTGGCAGTGTCCGGCCGTGGTGGTGATCCAGGCACCGTTGTGCTGGCGGTTGAACCCGGTCGAGCAGAAGCCGCCCGACGCGGTCTCGATCCGCTGCCCGCCGAAGACCGTACCCTGCCGGGCCCGCGTCGGCCGCTGCGCCGTCGCGGGAGCCACGAACGGCGTGACGGGCTTGTCGACGTCGGCCGTGTCGGTGAGCGCGGCGAAGGTTGTGAGGAACGAGTTCGTGGCGGCGTCGCGCGCGCCGCGCAGGACGGCCACGTGCACCTTGCCCTTGGCCGCGTCGATGTACCAGTACTGGGCGTTGCCGGCCCGCTTCTGCGCGGCGAGGTCGTCGAGCCGCTTCTTCAGCGCGACCAACTGCGGAGACGGGACGGATGCCGTACCGGCGCCCGGCGGGGCGGTGGCCGCAGCCGCTGCGGTCACGGGGAGTACGCATGCGGCGGTGACGACGAGGGCGAGGGCCGACCAACGGGACGGCTGGGGACAAGAGCGCATCGAGATCCTTGCTGGTTCTGACGGCGAGAGCCGCAACGTCCCGGCCACGGGGACCGGAGTTGATGACTACTCAGAGTTACCATTCAAGGCGTGATGCGGGAGCTAGCCGGAGCGTGCCAAGACTGATACCTGGCGTAAGGGCGGGACGATCTTCACCGTCCCGCCCCGCGTGACGACGCCTATGCCCACTGCCCCGGCTGGTAGTCGCCGGCCGGCTGCCGGACGATGAGGTTCAGCCGGTTGAAGGCGTTGATCAACGAGATCAGCGAAACCAGCGAGGCCAGCTGCTCCTCGTCGTAGTGCGCGGCGGCCCGAGCCCACACCGCGTCGCTGACGCCCGCCGTGTCGGCGGTGCGGGTCCCCTGCTCGGTCAGTTCCAGGGCGGCCCGCTCGGCGTCGGTGAACACGGTGGCCTCCCGCCAGGCGGCGATGAGGTTGAGGCGGACGGAGGACTCCCCTGAGTGCGCGGCGTCCTTGGTGTGCATGTCGGTGCAGACGCCGCAGCCGTTGATCTGGCTGGCGCGGATCTTCACCAGCTCCTGCGTCGCGGCCGGTAGCGTCGAGTTCGACAGCGCCCAGTTGGCGGACTGCATGTACTTGACGAACTTGGCGCCGACGGCGTTGCCGTAGTAGTCGATACGGGCTTCCACGAAGACCTCCACGTCGTGTTGGCTGTTACACCTCGCTGACGGAACGGCGCGGCGATGTGTGACAGCCAGGCTCACCCGAGATCCGGGTGAGGGAGGTAACGGTCGGTCCGTACGAGGTCCACGGCGCGTTCGTCGGCCATGAACGTGTCCATGTCGGCGATCCGCCACCCGGCCTCGGCCAGCGTCGGCGCAAGCAGATGCCCGCCCGGCACCGCCATCACGGCCACGCTCGCCGAGCCGGCGCCGCTCGCCGAGCCTGCCGCACCCGTCGAGGCGGCCGCGTCTGCCGAGGCGGCGACCGCGCCGAGTGCCGCTGCCGCGCAGTCCTGCGGCGTCGCGCCTCCGGCCGGGCCGATCACGACCCGGTCGCCGGTCGTCCTGGCGAAGGCATAGCCCTCGCCGGTCGTGTAACACGTGACGCCCGGCACGGCGGCGTACCAGGCCAGGGTCTGCGCTCGCGCGCCGCCTCCGGCGTACGCGTCGAGCTCGGCGACCTCCTCGGGCGTCGCCTGCCGTACCGGCGGCCCGGACAGACCCGCTGCGGGACCGGTCAGGTACAGGAGCGGAGACCAGGGACGCAGGCCGTGGCGCATGTACAGGCTCATCGCCCGGGGGTCGGAGGAGGCGAAGGTGACCTTCGGCTCGTCCCCCTTCAGCAGCTCCGCCAAGAGTGTACGGCCCACCCCCGACGACTGGTGCTCGGCCAGCACGAACAGGTCGCCCAGATGGGTGACGGCACCCCGGCGCAATGTCCCGCCGAAACCCCGGGCCGCGCCGTCCGGCGCGGTGGCCAGCAGGAGCGTGCCGAAGGCGCGCTCGGCGTCGAGGAAGTCGAGGCCCGCAGGCCAGCTCCGCAGCAGTCCGAACCGCGCGGCCACCGACCGTACGGCGGGCATGTCGGCGTCAGCCGCGGCCCTGATCCCCGTCACCGTCACTCCTTCTCGCGCCGAGTATCGACAAGGTACGCGTATTCGAGGCCGTGGGCAGCTCGTTTTCCACGTGTACGGCCCGTCAGGCTCGCCTGCCGGCGTCATCTTCGGGTCAGATCGTGGAGGACGTCGCCGAGTACGGCGGCGGCGTCGCCGAGAACCTCCCGGTCGAACGCCGACGTGCTCCACGGCTGCGCGTTGACGAGGACCCGGAGTGTGCCCGGCTCGCAGAAGTCGGCGAGTCCGGCGGCGGGGAAGACCGTCCCCGACGTACCGACGGCCATCCACACGTCGGCGCCGCGCGCGGCCTCGACCGAGGCCCGCATCTTCGCGGCGGCGAGGTGTTCGCCGAACAGGACGATGTCGAGACGCGCGACGCGCCCGCAGTACGGGCAGGCGGGCGGGGTCTCGTGGAGGGCGTCGTCGAACCAGGCGCCGTGGCGGGCGTGGCAGGCCCTGCCCGAGCAGCGCGTGAAGAACACGTTCCCGTGGAGTTCCGTGATGTCGGAAGAGCCCGCGCGGGTATGCAGGCCGTCGATGTTCTGGGTGGCGATGTGCACGTCGAAGTGCGCCTCCGCGAACACCAGCGCCTCGTGCGCGGGGTTGGGCAGCGCGGCGGAGGCGGCTTGCCGCAGGTCGCTCCAGTGGTTCCACGCCTGCTCGGCCCGGCCGCGCCAGTGGGCGGCGGTGAGTGTCTTCGCGAGATCGGGGTCGCGGTCCCACATGCCGTCGCCGCCCCGATAGACGGGCAGGCCGGACGGGGCGGAGACACCGGCCCCCGTGAGGACCGCGAGCCGGGGTCTGCGGTCGGTGGCAGTCATGGTGATCATTGTCGGCGTCGAACGCTCCCGCTCCCACCGGTTTTCCGGTGGGAGCTCCCCGGCGTTCCCGATGGCCGGGCGATCGGGCATTCCAGCTCCGGCCGGACCCGCGGCCGGGCGGTCTCGGCGGCTCCTTACCCGTGGTCGCGGAGGAAGTCGGAGATGTCGGCCCGGGTCGGGTAGTTCCGCAGCGGCGAGGTCTTGCCCTGGAGGAACGCCGTGATGACGGCGGCGGCCCGCTCGTTGTTGTCGCCGAGGCCGTTCCACATACGGTGTCCGACACCGGGCATGTACTGGGTTCGCTCGATGGTGGCGGCGGTGAGGACGGCGGTCTGCCATTGGCGTACCTGTGAGGAGCATTCGGCGATCATCAGCATCGCGGGGGTCCGCGAGCGGCTCAGCTTCGGGGCGATGGAGGGAGAGTCCCTGATCGTCTGCCGGATGCGAAGGCTCGCCGCGGCGTTGAAGGAGAAGTTCTCCGCCGTGTCCTCGGCGGGGATGCGGTCGGCGTCCCGCGCGCAGTAGGCGGAGGCGGTGTCGCCGCCGAGATCGGCGGCCTGGAAGGCGTTGACGCCTTCGGCCTGCGTGATCAGGCCGGTGTCCGGCGAGAGGAGCCCCAACTGGATGAGGCCGAACGCGACGGCGTACCGGGGAACGTGCGTCGCCCGCGCTCCGCTCAGGGCGGGCGCGAGGTCACGCGCGGACGGTCGCCCTTGTCGCCCGCTGATCAGTGCGGTGGGGCCGTCCATGGGGCCGGGCTCGGCGATGATCGCCCGGTGCACGCGGGCGGCGGTGGCCGGGGTGGCCAGGGCCCGGGTGAGCACGATCGCGCCCGCGGAGAATCCGAGGACGTCGACCGGACCCTTGCCCAGGCGATCGATGAAGGCGGCGAGGTCGCGTTCGGACCTGGAGATCGTGTACTGATCCATGGGCAGCAGGTCGCTGCGTCCGCCGCCGGGGTGCTCGTAGGCGTACACGTCGTAGCCCTGTCCGGCAAGGAGCCGCAGGAAGCGGTGGTCGAGCACGGAGATGGAGCGGACGGGCCCGCCGTGGAGATACACGAGCGGTGTGGGGTGCCGGGGCCCGTCTGCGGCGGGGGGATAGCGGTAGACGGCGACCCGGCTGCCCGTGCTCAGGCTCCAATGTCTCGTCGTGACGAATGACAGGTCGGGCGGATACTCCCGAGTCGTGGGGAAGGCGGGGATGCAGACCGACGCCGTGAGCGCCGCGGCGACGATAAGCGGCGCGAAGGGCCACAGCCGGCCCCTCAGAGAACGACCTCGGCCTCGCCAAAGGGCGGCGACGATTCCGGCGCCGAGGACCGTCAGCCAGGCGGCGAGCCCGGAGCGTGCGCCGTCCGTCAGAACGATCAAGGCGAGGAACAGCCCGGCCAGGCCCACGACGGCGAGCATGGCCGGAACCAGGCGACCGATGAGGCGGAGAGGAACGGGGAGAGACATCATTTTATCCAAACGCTGTTTCAAAACAATGTTTGGATACGCTATCAGCTCGGCTAGGCTGGTCGTCATGGGAAGGCCGAGAACCAACGACGACACCGTGAAGGACCGCCTCATCGAATCGGCGACCGAGATGTTCGCGACCCGCCCCAAGGAGTCGATCACCATCCGCGCTCTGGCCGCCGCCGCCGGTACCGCGACCGCTGCGGTCTACTCGCTGTTCGGCGGCAAGGACGGGCTGATCGCCGAGGTGCGCGACAGGGCCGTCGCCGGGCTGTCGCGAGAACTGTCGGCGGTGTCGTCCTGCGATGACCCCCTCGCCGACCTCTACGCGCTCGCGGTCGCGTACCGGCGTTGGGGGCGCGAGCACCCCCACCTCTACACGGTGTTGTTCGGCGGTGTTCAGAGCTTCGACCCGTCCGGCGACGTGGGCGCCGCGGATCCGATCAGGCCGCTCATCGAGGCGATCGACCGCGCTCGGTCGGCCTCCGTGCTCTCCGGCGACGCGACTTCCATCGCGCTCTCACTCTGGGTGGCCCTGCACGGCCTGGTGACTCTCGAACTGGCCGGAGCCCTCGACACCGCCACAGCCGAGAGCACGTTCCGCTCGACGATCCCCGCCGCGCTGCGCGGCTGGGCAGCCTGACTCCCATCAGGGGAGCGGTCGACGGCAAGGAGCCGACATGGGAACCTTGGAGAAGAAGACGGCACTGGTGACCGCGGGTCGCGGGGATCGGGCGAGACCCGCTCGCGAGGGCGCGGTAGTGGTGTTCAGCTTCAACCGCGACCGGGCGGCGGCTGAGGACGTGGTGGCCGAAGTGGCGGCCTTCGGCGGTCAGGCGGCGGCACGAGCGGACCTGGGACGCCTGGAGGACGTGCAGCGCCTCTTCGGCGAGGTCGACCGGAGCCTGGCCGGGTTGGACGTGGTGGTCAACAACGCGGCGATCAATCCGATGAGGAACATCCGCGACGCCGCTGATAGCGACTTCGACGAGGTGCCCGCGGCGCGAGCAGGGCCCGGCTGCCGGCGAAAGCCTCGGCGGCGGCGTCGATCGCGCACCCGGACCTCGGCGCACCCGTCACCTCGCGGCCGGTCGCGATCTGCCAATGGCTCAGTTCGCGATCGGCCCGGCGGACGCCAGCGGGGGCACGATCGACGCGTTCGGCGCGTGGGCCTTCGGACACGGCGACGAGGTGATGGCCGCTCAGGAGCGGGCGGAGGAATTGTCGGTGCGACCGCGTACGATGCACAGGTGACCAGCAAACCCGTCACTGACCAGCGCCTACGCGATCTCGCCCGGTTGCGTCGCGTCCGCGACCGCATCGACCGCGAGTACGCCCAGCCGCTCGACGTCGAGGCGCTCGCCCGCGAGGCCCACATGTCGGCGGGGCATCTCAGCCGCGCGTTCCGGCTCGCCTACGGCGAATCGCCCTACAGCTACCTGATGACCCGGCGCATCGAGCGCGCGATGGCGCTGCTGTGCCGAGGCGACCTCAGCGTCACCGAGGTCTGCTTCGCGGTCGGCTGCTCGTCCCTGGGCACGTTCAGCACGCGTTTCACCGAGTTGGTCGGGGTGCCGCCCAGCGTCTACCGGCGTGAGGCGGCGCGGGCGACGGCGGGCATGCCGCCGTGCGTGGCGAAACGCGTGACCCGGCCGGTCAGAAGCCGGAAAGCGCAGGTCAACTAAGCTGTTGACCATGGACCTCAGCATTCACAAGACCTTCCTGCCCTATGACGACCCCGACGTGTCGCTGGCCTTCTACCGCGACGCGCTCGGGTTCGAGGTCCGCAACGACGTGGGGTACGGCACGCTGCGCTGGATCACCGTCGGCCCGGCGGGGCAGCCCGGCACCTCGATCGTCCTGCAGCCGCCGTTCGCCGACCCTGCCATCACCGACGACGAGCGTCGCGCGATCGCCGAGATGATGGCCAAGGGCAGCTTCGCCTGCGTGGTCCTGTCGACCGACGACCTCGACGGCGTGTTCACCCGCGTGCAGGACAAAGGGGGTGAGGTCGTTCAGGAGCCGACCGACCAGCCGTACGGTGTCCGCGACTGCGCCTTCCGCGACCCTGCGGGCAACCTCGTCCGCATCGACGAGGTGCGCTGAACCACCGCGATCACCGTCGGCACCTCGTCCCCAGCGGCCCACAGCGCTGCCCCGGCTTGACGTCGGTGGGGGCGCGAGCCGTGCGGTGCCGTACGAGCGGCTGCTGCCACCGGCCCGGACGGGTCCCCGGCGGACCCGCCGGAGACCCGCAGGGTCACCGGTCTTCGCCCACGACCGGCAGGTAGATGCGGCCGCCGGACGCGCCGAACTCGGCGGCCTTCTCACGCAGCCCCTCGGCCAGCGCGTCGGTGTCGTCCAGGCCGCGCTCGGCCGCGTACGCCCGCACATCCCGGGTGATCTTCATGGAGCAGAAGTGCGGGCCGCACATCGAGCAGAAATGCGCGGTCTTGGCGGGTGCGGCGGGCAGCGTGGCGTCATGGAAGGCCCGTGCCGTGTCCGGGTCGAGCGAGAGGTCGAACTGGTCCTCCCATCGGAAGTCGAACCGGGCGTCCGACAGCGCGTCGTCCCACGCCTGCGCGCCGGGGTGGCCCTTGGCCAGGTCGGCGGCGTGCGCGGCGATCTTGTAGGCGATCACTCCGGCCTTGACGTCGTCGCGGTCCGGCAGGCCCAGGTGCTCCTTGGGCGTGACGTAGCAGAGCATGGCGGTGCCGTACCAGCCGATCATCGCCGCGCCTATCGCCGAGGTGATGTGGTCGTAACCGGGCGCGATGTCGGTGGTCAGCGGCCCCAGCGTGTAGAACGGCGCGTCGTCGCACCACTCGCGCTGCAGGTCGACGTTCTCCTTGATCTTGTGCATGGGCACGTGCCCAGGGCCCTCGTTCATCACCTGGTTGTCGTGCTCGGCGGCGATCCGCGTCAA
Organism: Nonomuraea longicatena; assembly: GCF_039525605.1. Classification (NCBI taxonomy): domain Bacteria; kingdom Bacillati; phylum Actinomycetota; class Actinomycetes; order Streptosporangiales; family Streptosporangiaceae; genus Nonomuraea; species Nonomuraea longicatena. The sequence continues at coordinate 375,985 of NZ_BAAAHQ010000023.1, forward strand.
CTCGCCCTGGGTGCGCAGTTCGGCGAACTGGGCCTCGTCGTTGGCGTCGGAGATCGAGCCCGGCCGCAGCCCGTCGCCGAGCGACCAGGTCACGTCGTAGGCGGCGAAGATCTCGCACAGCTCCCGGAAGTGGGTGTACAGGAAGTTCTCCCGGTGGTGTGCCAGGCACCAGGCCGCCATGATCGAACCGCCGCGTGACACGATGCCCGTACGGCGGCGCGCGGTCAGCGGCACGTACCTCAGCAGCACGCCGGCGTGCACCGTCATGTAATCCACGCCCTGCTCGGCCTGCTCGATCACGGTGTCGCGGAAGATCTCCCAGGTCAGCTCGGCCGGGTCGCCCCCGACCTTCTCCACCGCCTGGTAGAGCGGCACCGTCCCGACTGGGACGGGGGAGTTGCGCAGGATCCACTCGCGGGTGGTGTGGATGTCCCGCCCCGTCGACAGGTCCATGATCGTGTCGGCGCCCCAGCGGGTGGCCCAGGTCATCTTGGCCACCTCGTCCTCGATCGAGGAGGCCACCGCCGAGTTGCCGATGTTGGCGTTCACCTTCACCAGGAAGGCGCGCCCGATGACCATCGGCTCGATCTCCGGATGGTTGACGTTGGCGGGCAGCACTGCCCGGCCCGCCGCCAGTTCGGCCCGGACGACCTCCGGCGCGACCCCTTCGCGGAGCGCCGCGAACTCCATCTCGGGGGTGATCTCGCCGCGCCGCGCGTACGCCCGCTGCGTCACCGCCCCCGTGCCGTTCGCCCGGCGCGGCGGTCGCTCCGGGAATTCGGCGGCGTGCCGCAGCGGGTCGCCGGTGCGGCGGCCGTCGTCCTCCGGGCGTACGGCGCGGCCGGGGTAGGCGACGGTGTCGCCGCGCTCGGCTATCCAGGCCGCCCGCAGCGGGGGCAGGCCGCGCCGTACGTCGGCGTCGTGGTCCGGGTCGGTGTACGGACCCGAGGTGTCGTAAAGCACCACGGCCTCGCCCGTGCTGAGCGGCACCTCCCGCATCGGTACCCGGAGGTCCGAGCGCGATCCGTGCAGGTACGTCTTACGGGCAGGCGTCATCGCATTGTCGGTCATGACGACTCGATCTCTCCCTACGCCGGCATTACCCGGTCAGGTTCCAGCGGTCAGCGGCCGTCTCAGCCGCGATCTCAGCCCGGTTCGCCGGACCCCCGCGATCTTTTCGTCCCCGACCTTAACCCGTGCCGCCCCGCTTGGGATAGTCACCCGGCGAGCGGATCAGGAACGAGACGGGTACCCGATGGCACGGGCCGGGTGACGCTCACGGGCACCGTGCTCACCCGCCCCTGGACCGTCGGTCGCCGGCGGGCGGGTTCGACCGTAATCCGCATCAGGTGACTGGCACGATGGCCGCGCGGGCAGGATCACCTGGCACTACCTGGCCGGACAGGTCTACGATCTGCTCGCCGCCGACTCGGTGTGCGCCCTCTGAGGAGCTGTCAGGTCTCGGCGCACGACCTGGCCGGAGGTGACCGTGACTTGAGAGGAGGCCAGGTGGAGAACGAGGATTTCGTACAGTTGCTCACCCCGGACGGCGAGCGGATCTCCCACCCCGCCTACGACGTGAACCTGTCCAAGGGCCAGTATCGCGGGCTATATCGCGACATGGCGCTGGTACGCCGGATGGACCACGAGGCGTTCGCCCTGCAACGCCGAGGCGAACTGGGCCTGTGGATCCCCAGTCTGGGGCAGGAGGCGGCGCAGATCGGTTCGGGGCGCGCGCTCGCCCACGACGACCACGTCTTCCCGTCATACCGCGAGCACGGCGTGGCCTGGTGCCGGGGCCTGCCGCCGTTGTCGCTGATGGCGGTGATGCGCGGCACCACCAACGGCGGCTGGGACCCGCAGCGGGAGAGGTTCCACCTGTACACGATCGTGCTCGGCTCGCAGGCGCTGCACGCCGTCGGGTACGCGATGGGCATGCGCCTGGACAAGGAACCGTCGGCGGTGATCGCCTACTTCGGCGACGGCGCGGCCAGCCAGGGCGACGTCAGCGAGGCCCTCAACTTCGGCGCCGTCTTCCAGGCCCCCGTCGTCTTCTTCTGCCAGAACAACCAGTGGGCCATCTCCCACCCGGCGGCCAGGCAGACCGGCGCGCCGCTGTACCGGCGGGCGCAGGGGTTCGGCATGCCGGGCGTGCGGGTGGACGGCAACGACGTGCTGGCCTGCCTGGCGGTCACCCGGGCGGCGCTCGACCACGCCCGCTCCGGAGCGGGCCCGGTCTTCGTCGAGGCGCACACCTACCGGATGGGCCCCCACACCACCTCCGACGACCCGGCACGCTACCGGCCCTCCGCCGAGGTGGAGGAGTGGGGTCGCCGCGACCCGATCGACCGGCTGAAGCGGTTCCTGGAGGCCGAGGGGATGGCGGACGAGGCGTTCTTCGCCGAGGTCAGGCAGGAGGGCGACCGGCTGGCGGCCGAGTTGCGCGAGGGGGTGACCTCGATGCCCGACCCGCCGGTGACGAACCTGTTCGACCACGTCTACACGGGGGAGCACGCCCTGCTGGCCGAGGAACGCGCCTGGTACCAGGCATACCTGGAGCAGTTCGCCTGAGCCGGCCATCGACGGGGGAGATACCGGCATGAGCTGGCAGTGGGATGAGAGCCTTTTCGCCGGGGCGGCGGAGCACTACCTGCGGGGACGGCTTCCGTACGCCCCCGGCTTCGCGGAGACGATCGGCGCGGCGCTCGGCTTCGACGGCAGGGGACGGCTGCTCGACGTCGGCTGCGGTCCGGGGAACGTGACGCTCGCCCTCGCTCCGCTGGTCGAGGAGGCCGTCGGACTCGATCCGGACGGCGGCATGCTGGCGGAGGCCGCGCGTCACGCCGCCGACCGGGGCGTGACCGGCGTGCGCTGGGTGCGCGCCCGCGCCGAGGACCTCCCCGCCGGGCTGGGAGAGTTCCGCGCGGTGGTGTTCGCCTCCTCCTTCCACTGGATGGATCGGGACCGGGTGGCCGCGACCGTGCTGCGGATGCTGGTGCCGGGCGGCGCGTTCGTGCACGTGGCCGACCTGAAGGAGGCACCCGCCGCGCGGACGCCGCTGCCGGCGCCCGCTCCGCCGTACGGGCTGATCGGGGAACTGGTCCGCCGCTATCTCGGCCCGGTACGGCGCGCGGGGCAGGGTGTGATCGCCACCGGCTCGACCCCGGACCGGGAGGACCTGGTCGTCGCGCGGGCCGGGTTCGAGGGGTACGAGCGTCACGTGGTGCCGGGCGGGCAGGTGGTGGCCCGCAGCGCCGACGATCTCGTGGCGTGGGCGTTCTCCCGTTCCGATTCCGCGCCGCACCTGTTCGGCGCTCAGGCCGGAGACTTCGAGCGGGACCTGCGCGCCCTGCTCGGGAACGGCCCCTACGCCGAACACCTCCCGCCCACGGAGATCAGGATCTGGCGCAGGCTGCGCCGCTGAGGGTCGGCGGGAGGTGGAAGGGGGACTACCAGGCGATGGGCAGGGAGATGAGCCCGCCGGTGACGGTCGTGTTGAAGGTCAGCTCCTCCACCTCCGCGTCCAGACGCAGGGTCGGGAAGCGGGTGACGAGCTGGGTGAGGGCGACCTGCAGCTCGATACGGGCCAGGGGTGCGCCGAGGCAGTAGCGGGAGCCGTGCCCGAAGGACAGGTGACCGTTCATGCCCCGGGTGACGTCCAGGCGGTCGGGATCCTCGAACGCCGAGCCGTCGTGGTTGGCCGCGCCGAGGTCCAGCAGCAGGAGGTCGCCCGCCTTCACCGGCACCCCGGCCACGTCGAGGTCGGTGCGGGCGTACCGGGCGAGTCCGTCGCCGCCGTGGGACTGGGCGCGCAGCAGTTCCTCCACCGCGTCGTCGATCAGGCCGGGGTCGTCGACGAGGGCCTCCCACTGGGGGCGGTCGGTCATCAGCCAGAGGACGCCTTTGCCGAGTGCCACCACCGTCGTCTCGTGCCCGGCGAACAGCAACTGCATGCCGATCTGCGCGGCTTCGTCGTCGGTGACGCCGTCGGTCACGGCCAGACGGCCGATGACGTCCATCTCCTCGACGTCCAGGTCGGTCAGGCCCTCGGCGCGCTTGCGGGCCACGAGCCGCCGCCCGTACTCGTACAGCGCCACGAGCGCGGCCTGGGATCGGGCCCCGTCCGCCATGTCGCCCACGGCCTGCGTCCACGCGCGGAACTGCTCGCGGTCGTCGAACGGCACGCCGAGCAGCTCGCAGATCACCGCGATGGGCAAGGGCAACGCCAGCGCGGTGTTCAGGTCCGTCGGCGGCCCGGCCTGCGCCATCTCATCCAGCAGCCCGGCGGTCAGCTCCTCGACCCGGCCGCGCAGCGCCCGCATGCGGCGAGGGGAGAAGTGCGGTTGCAGCAGCGCCCGCAACCTGCGGTGGTCGGCCTGCTCGGTGTCGTAGCCGTCCAGCATCTGGCTGAGGATCGCCGCGTCGCTGTTCCTGCTGGCCTTCTCCGGTTCGGGGTGGCAGCGGCCGAGGCGGTCGTCGTCCAGGAGCGCGCGCACCAGGTCGTAGCCGGTCACCAGCCAGGCGGGATGGCCGAGACGGGTCTGTACGGCGTGGATCGGGCCCGTCCGCTGGAGCATCAGCAGATCGGGCGCGGATCGCATCGGGTGGGTCCGTTCGAGCGGCAACCGCATGGCTTCCTCCTGAGTGGACGTGGATTCCGGTACTCGTGCGAGGGTGATCACCCTGAAGCCGACCCGGCGGGGTCAGCCGAGGGCGCGGTCCAGTGCCGCGCGGAATCGGCTCGCCGCCAGCTCGATCTCCTGTTCGGTGCTTCGTACGGTGACGCCGAACCCCGCACCGAGGTAGGCGTCCGACAACCCGATGGCCACCGCGACGGAGCGGCCCAGCAGATCGTCGGTGCGCGGCAGGGAACCGGGCCGATACCCCGCCGCCGCCTCGGGGGCCAGCGCCGGACGGAACGGGGCGGACGGGTGCTCCGCGGAGGTGAGCGCGGGCAGGGCCGGGATGCGGGCGTAGTTGTGCTTGGGCGACTCGCCGAGGACGGTCGCGCCGAGTTCGTCGGCCACCGCGCGGGCGGCGGTCGCGTCGGCGAAGACGTAGACGGCCAGGGTGCCGCACTCGCCGTCCGCGTCGTGCAGGGTACGGCGGCGCACCCCCGGCCGCTGCGGCACCCGCTCGACGAAGGCTCGCTTGACCTCGCGCGTACGGTCCAGGATCTCCTCCAGTTTGCCGAACTGGGCCCGCGCGACGGCCGCGCCGAACTCGGTCATGTGCAGGTTGAGACCGAACAGCAGGTCCCCGTCGCCGCCCTCCGGTTTGCCGGGCAGGAAACCGTGGTCGTGGAAGGAGAACGCGCGCTGGTGGATACGGGCGTCGGAGGTGAGGACGAAGCCGCCCTCACCGGCGGTGACGACCTTGAAGGGGTTGAGGGAGAAGGCTCCGGCCGCGCCCCACGTTCCCAGGAGTCGGCCCCGGTAGGTGGCGCCGCACGCCTGCGCCACGTCCTCGATGACCGCCACCCCGTGCTCGCGGGCCAGCGCGGTCAGCGCGTCCATGGCGCTGGGCGCGCCCAGCATGTGCACAACCATGATCGCCCGGGTGCGCGGCGTGAGGCGGCGGCGGACGTCCTCGACGTCGAGGGTGAACGACTCGTCGATCTCGGCCAGCACCGGTGTGGCGCCGCTGTAGACGATCGCGGCCAGCGACGCCACGAACATGTAGCCGGGGACGACGACCTCGTCACCCGGCCCGACGCCCAGTGCGGCCAGGGCCGTGAGCAGCGCCGAGGTTCCGCTGTTGACCGCGACGCAGTACGGCGTCCCGAACCGGGCGGCCACCTCGGTCTCGAAGCGGTCGATCTGCGAGGCGGGCGGGAGCGCGCCGAAGGTCTCGCGGGTCTCGCGCCACCGCCGGAGGACGTCGAGGACGTTCTGCTCCTCTTCGCTGCCGAAGTAGGCGTAGCCGGGTCCTGGCATCGTGCCCTCCTGGGGAGTCCGTCGGTCTCAGGGACCGTCCGTTCCTGCCACGCGGCGGACGGCGACGCCGACCAGGCCGGTGAACAGCGGATGCGGGCGGGTGGGGCGGGAGCGGAACTCGGGGTGCGCCAGGGTGCCCACGAAGAACGGGCGGGACCGGCGCGGCAGTTCGACGTACTCCACGAACCGCCCGTCGGGGGACAGGCCGCTCAGGCGCAGCCCGGCCGCCTCCAGACGGTCGCGGTAGGCTTTGTTGAGCTCGTAGCGGTGCCGGTGGCGTTCGACGACCTCGGCGCCGCCGTACAACTCGTGGACGAGCGAGCCCTGGGCGAGGGCGGCGGGGGACAGGCCCAGGCGTATACCGTCCTCACCGGCGAGGATGACGGGGTGGCCGGTCGCGGCGTCGAACTCGGTGCTGCCCGCGCCGGTGAGCCCGGCCGGCGATCGTGCGGCCTCGATCACCATGCACTGCATGCCGAGGCCGTTGCCGAGCAGCGGCAACCGGTTCTCGCGCGCGTACCGGACGGCCTGGATCGTGCCCTCGACGCCGCGCACGCCGGACCCGCCGGGATCGAGCTTCTGCATCGTCACCCGGAGGCCGCGCAGGGTGAGCAGCCGGCCGAGGCTGGAGGCGGTCAGCCCCTTGCCCAGCCGGGAGGCGACCCCTCCGGTGACGAACAGGTGCTTGGCAGGTGTCATGGCCCGGTCAGCAGTTCGGCCGCGGCCTGGAGGTTCACCCGCCCCGCGCCGAAGGCGGAGACGCTCGCGCCGGTGGTCAGTGCGGCGTCGTCGGGCATGCCGACGGCCACGAGGATCGCGTCGGGCCGCTCGGCCAGCGCCTTGTGCGTCCACTCGCGCATCCACGGGGTGCGGTAGGCGTCGCGCACCACGATCACGAGCGGCCCCTCGACGCTCCCGAGCGTGGCCTCGGGGCCGTCGATCCGAACCGCCCGGCGCAGCGAAGAGCGCGCGGCCAGCGCGTCGGCAAGGCTCCAGGCCGCCTCTCCGACGACGACGTTCGCCTCCGCCCGCACCTCGGCGACGGTCGCGGGCTCCGTGAGCGTGTACCGGCCCCGGCCGAGGACCGCGCGCCGCGCGGCCTCCAGTCCGACGGGGTCGGGGGCCGAGGCGCTGCCCGGCTTGGCGGGGTAGCGCCGCCGCAGGCGCTCCACCCGTTCGGCCGCCGCGTCGAGCGTCAGCTCGCCCCGCCGGACGGCGTCGGCGACGGCGGCGTGGATGCGCGTGTAGAGGTCCTCGTCCACGGCGGGCCCGAGCAGCACCAGGTCGGCCCCGGCCGCCAGGGTTCCGACGGCAGCCGCCACGGCCTGCTCCGGCCCGTTGCCCGCCTCGATCGCGACCGAGGTGCTGAGCGCGACGCCCTGGTAGCCGAGTTCGTCGCGCAGCACCTGGCGCAGCGCCACCGGGCTGAGCGTCGCGGGTCGCTCCGGGTCGAGCGCGGTGTAGACGACGTGCGCGACCATGACGCTCGCGGCCCCCGCCACCGCCGCGAACGGCGCCAGTTCGCGCTCGCGCAGCGTCTGCGCCGAGCAGGTGACCACCGGCAGGGACTGGTGGGGGTCGGCGGTGGTGTCGCCGTGGCCGGGGAAGTGCTTGGCCGCCACCGCGACCCCGGCGTCCTGCATGGCGTCGATGAACGCGGTGCCGTGGGCGCTCACCTGCTGCGGCGTCGCTCCGAACGAGCGGACGCCGATGATCGGGTTGTCCGGATCGCTGTTGACGTCGACCGACGGCGCGAGGTTGTAGTTGACACCGTGCGCCAGCAGGTCCCGCGCCATGGCCGCGGCGACCCTTCCGGTCAGTGCCGGGTCGTCGGCGACGCCGAGGGCGAGGGGACCGGGGTAGGAACTGCCCGCCGCGTACTCCAGGCGGGTGACGTCGCCGCCTTCCTCGTCCAGGGAGACCAGCGCGCCGGGATCGAGTTCGCGTACGGCGGCCGCCAGATTCGAGATCGCGGCCGGATCGCGCAGATACGGGCCGGGAAAGATCGTCACCCCGGGGAATCCGGATTCGATTCCGCGGCGCACCCAGGCGGGCACGGTGGCGCCCGTGACACCGGGCAGCATGCAGGAGTACACCAGGCGATCGAGCTCGGTCATTGCTGACTCCTCAAAAAACGGAAAACGCATTGCGGCCGAGCACCCGGATCAGCGTGAATACCGGAGCACCGGCGATACGCTCGCCCGGGCCGGACAGCCAATCATCAGAGCCGCGCTCGTCGAGTGTCAAGAAAGTCGAATTGCCCAGTCGAAAAGGCGAACGGCCCTCGTGTCAGCCGCTTGTTCCTTGTTCCGGGCGTAGTACCCGGGGTCGTCCGGGAGCCGGTGCGCGGAACGCGGACGCCCCCGCCGCCACCCCGGCGACGAGCACCGTGATCAGGGCGAAGGCGGTCGGCAGCGACGTCGCTCCGGCGACCGCGCCGACGGCGGCCGGCGCGATCAGATTGGACAGGTACGTCACGGTCGCCACGCTGGCGATCGCGGTGTTGGGATCCTCGCCCCGGCGGCCCGCGCTCGCGAAGGCCAGCGGGACGACGACGGCGATGCCGACGCCCAGCAGGGCGAAGCCCGCGATGACCGGCGCCGGGTCGCGGCCGAGCGCGATGAGCGCGCCTCCGGCCACCGAGGCGAGCCCGGAGACGCGCACGGCCAGGACCGTTCCCCAGCGTCTGACCGCCAGGTCGCCGCAGGCTCGCGCCAGGCCCATGGTGAGGCTGAACGCGGTTAAGCTCGCGGCGGCGATGCCGGGTGAGGCCCCGGCGACGTCCTCCAGGTAGACGGCGCTCCAGTTGCCCGCCGCGCCCTGGGCGAACTGGGCGCAGAAGCCCACCAGGCCGATCGCCATGACCGCCCGCCCCGGCCAGGCGAAGCCGCCGCGCGGCGGCGCTCGGCCGTCCGAGCGCGTGTCGAGGACCCAGCGGCAGGTCACCGCCGAGACGAGGGCGAGCAGGGCCGCCATCAGGGCCAGGTGGGGGCGCGCGTCGAGCGCGATGGCCGCCGCCAGGGCGCCGAGGCCGGAGCCGACCAGCCCGCCCGCGCTCCACGCCCCGTGGAGCCCCGACATGATCGAGCGGCCGAGTCGGTGCTCCACCTCGACGCCGGCCGCGTTCATGGCGACGTCGGCGATGCCGGTGGCCGCGCCGTAGGCCAGCAGGGCAGCCCACAGCATCGGCAGGGACGTCGCCAGGGCGGGCAGGGCGACGGTGAGGCTGAGCGCGACCGTCATGAGGAGGAGCGCGCGGCGGCTGCCGAGTCGGTGCATGACCCGACCGGCCATGGGCATCGCGAAGCAGGCCGAGATCGCCGGGGCCACCAGCGCGGCGCCGAGCGCGGCCGGGCTGAGCTGGAGCCGGTCCTGGATCCACGGGATCCGGGTGGCGAAGGCTCCCAGGGCGGCGCCGTGGACGGCGAAGATCACTGTGACGGCGACGCGGGCCCTGCTCACCTCGTTCATGACATACTAGAATCTATCAGGCTACTAGCCGAACAAATAGACAGAGGGGCCGATGAGCGCCACTCCGCGCATAGCCAGGGCCATCAACAACCGGCTGGCGCTCGACTTCCTGTGGCGGCAGGGGCCGCTGACGGCCGCGCAGCTCAGGGAGCTGACCGGGCTGTCCAGGGCGACGATCTCCGATCTGCTCGCCCGTCTGGAGGAGGACGGGCGCATCGAGGTACGCGGCGCGTCCGACGCCGTGCAGCCGGGTCCGAACGCCCGCCTCTACCAGCTCCGGCCCGGATACGCGCACGTCATCGGGCTGGACGCCAGGACGGACTCGGTCTCCATCGGCGCCGCCGACCTGGCGGGCGGACGGGTGCCCGACACCAGGCTCGCCGTCGAAGCGGACCTGGGGGGCTTCGTCGAGCGGGTCGTGCGGGCCGTACGCGAGATCTCGCAACGCTCCTTCGCGCAGGAGCCGAACACGATCGCCGTCGGCGCGCCCGGCGTGGTCGAGCCCGCGACCGGGGCGCTGCGCTCCACCGGGTGGCCGCCCGAGTGGCACGCCCGGCTGGTCGCCGCGCTGAAGGCCGGCTTCGGCGCCACCGTGCTGATCGAGAACGAGGTGAACCTCGCGGCCGTCGCAGAGCACCGCCTCGGGGCGGCGCGGGATCGGCGGACCTTCGCCCTGTTGTGGATCGGCTACGGCGTCGGCGCGGGCCTGATCCTGGACGGCAGGCTGCGCAGGGGCGAGTCCGGCGGAGCCGGGGAGATCGGCTTCCTGGCCGTCCCCGCGCCGGTCTTCGCCAGGCAGCAGCGGCCGCCCGGCCTGCACGGGCTGGTCGGAGCGGTGCCGATCCTCGACCTGGCCCGTCGGCACGGGCTCGACGTGCCCGGCGGCGCGAGTGTTCCGGCGGCCGTGAGCGTGGTCGAGCGGGCGGCGCGGGACGGGCTGCCGCTGCTGGACGAACTCGCCGACCTGGTCGCCGACGGCGTACTCGCGCTGTGCCTGGTGCTCGACCCGGGTTGCGTGGTGCTGGGCGGTGAGGTGGGCAGGGCGGGCGGCGCCGCGCTGGCCGCCAGGGTGGGTACGGCCATCGCCCGGCGCAGCCCGTTCCCCGCAGAGGTGCGGGTCGGCGAACTGGCCGCCGACGCGGTGCTCGCCGGGGCGGTCGCCACCGCCCTGGATCACGCGCGCGAGCAGCTGTTCTAGCGACCCAGGTCGATGACCTGCCCGGTGCGCGCCGAACGCACCGCCGCATCGATCACCGTGAGCGACTCGACGGCGGAGTACGGATCGACCGGCGGCTCCCCGCCGCCGCGCAGCGCCGCTTCCAGGCGCCGGTAGAAGGTCGGGTAGGCCCCCGGCTCCGTCGGCACGCGCCGGGTGCCGTCGCGGGTGACCAGCCGTCCCCAGGAATCCTCCGGAGCCGCGCCCCAGCCCGCGCCGCCCGGCGCCGCGCCGGAGGCGAGCGCGGCCTCCTGCCCGTCGAGGCCGTCGATGACGAAGCAGCCGCGTGCGCCGAGAACGCGGAAGCGCGGCGCGGGCTCGTGGACCACGGCGGCGGTCCTCAGGTGGGACACGACGCCGTTCCGGTGGGTCACGGCGACGAAGGCGTCGTCGTCCATGATGGTCCCGGAGCGGCGTGCGGCGAGTTCGGCGTACACCCGGGAGGCCGGACCGAAAGCCTGGACGGCCTGGTCGATCAGATGCACGCCCAGCTCCGACAGCAGCCCGCCGCCCGGCCGGACGGGATCGGGGTCGGCCGCGAACTCCCAGTTCGTCTCGAACCGGTGCACGGCGCCGAGCGCGTGCTCGGAAAGGAGCCGCAGCACGGTCAGGTAGTCGCCGTCCCAGCGGCGGTTGTGGAAGACGGTCAGCGGAACCGACCGCCGCTCGGCGGTGGCGATGACCTGGCGGGCCTGTTCGGCCGAGGGGGCGAACGGCTTGTCGACCACGACCGGCACACCCGCCTCGACGCAGGCCAGCGCGAACGGCACATGGGTGTGGTCGGGTGTCGCCACGACGACGACGTCGGGGGCCGACCGCAGCAGCTCGTCCACCGAGTCCATGACCCGCACGCCCGGCCGCTCGCGCCGGAGCGCGGCACGCCGGCCGGGCGACCTGGTGACGACGGCGGCCAGGGACAGTCCCGGCGTGCTCTCGATCAGAGGGGCGTGGAAGATCCGGCCCGCGACGCCGTAACCCGCGAGCCCCACACGGAGGTCACTTGTCATACCGCCATTCAAACCGCCTGCCCGCCGCCGAGGAAGCCCGCGATCAGGGCGGCGACGTCCCCGGGCCGCTCGGCGAGCATGTCGTGACTCCCCTCCAGCTCGGCTACCCGGAAGTGCGGCGGCAGGCCGGCGAGGTCGCGACGCACGAGGTCGTGGACGCCTTGCCGGGTGATGCCGAGCATCGCGCCCGCCGTGGCGAACGACACCGCGTCCAGGCCCGGGTGGCCTGCCCGTCTGGCCACGGCGCGGCCGAAGGGGGTGCTCCACCACTCGTCCGAGGGGTCGAAGGGGCCGTCGCCGGGGAAGATCGCGGCGATCAGCCGCGCCGAGGTCCGGACGGCGAGGTCGCCGTCCGGACCCAGGAGCTGGGCGGCCCAGACCTCGGCCTCGATTCGCAGGCGATCTCTGAGGGGATCGACCTGCTCGGCGGAGCCGAAGAGGATCTCCAGCGGGTCCAGGACCCGCCGGCCGACCAGTTCGGCCAGTTCGTTCGCCAACGCCACATGATCAGCCGTGCTCACTTGACGAATGAGAGCAAGTACTTGCTCTCATTCGTCAAGTAGTGGAGTCGGCCAGGTCGACGGCCAGCTTGGCGACGAGCGGGTGGCGCAGGACGTCGTAGTGCCCGCCCTCGACGCGATCCGCTCGGACCGGGGCGCGGGTGTGCGCCGCCCAGTCGGTTCTCGTGACGAGCCCCCGGTCGATCGACTCGCCCGCCCACACCACCCACAGCGGCGCCGCGACGGTTCCCGGCCGCCAGCCGGAGAACAGCCAGGCGTGCAGGGCGGCCACCACGGCGCGCTCGGCCACCGCCCGCGCCTCGACGGCGGGCCGGACGCCCAACAACGCCTCGGCCGTGTCGAGAGCCCAGCCGCCCGGGTCGCGGTCCGCGCCGGTGCCGAATCCGGCGCGCAGCCGCGCCCGGTCCTGCGCGGACAGGCTCATGCCCTCCGGCGCCAGCGAGCCGAGGACGGACAGGGGCACCGGCCGCGAAGTCGGGCTCCGGCGGGCGGTCGCGTACGGCCGGCACGTCGGCGTCCCAGATGGACACCGAACGGACCCGCACCCCCGTCCGCTCCAGTTCCTCGGCCACGGCATGGGCGAGGACCCCGCCGAGGGACCAGCTCACGAGATGGCAGCCGCCCTCGCCGACGAGCGGGCGCAGGTCGGCGGCGTAGGCGGCCACCATCGCCTCCGGCGTCGGCCAGGTCGTGCGCGTACGGGCGTCGGTGTACCCGTCGAACACGCCGTAGACGGTCTTCGCGGCGGGCAGCGCGGCCACGAGGGCGCGATAGGCCAGCACGTCACCGCCCTCGACTGGCGCAATGGGTTCCGGGAGCGGATCTACGTGTGCTGCGGGCGGGTGCCCGACCACGAGACGCTCGCCGGCTTCGTCGGCGGGCTCGACGCACGCCTCGGCATCCGTTACTCGTGAGAACGGCCGCTTGCGCGCGCCTGCCGGACGATTACCGGGCATGGCGCGGTCCATTCACCGGCTTGGCGGCCGTACGGCCGGAATGAAATATGACCGCTGCTCGCGGTCATTTGCGTTTACCGATAGAACGGATGCTGATCATCCGACAAATTTTGCGTTCGGCTACAGGCGAGTGCAATTCTCTGGACGCTTCGACCAGGGCATTCGACTTGACGCGCAAGATCGCATGACCTTAATCTCCGAACGAACGAAAAAGTCTGGTCCAAGTTGCAGGCCGAGCTGCGACGACGATTTCGCGAATCGCGGGAACCCGGATCCGGATGCGCTGCACGCACCCATCGCGCAGCCGGAGACACCCAGCGAATCGCGCGTCGACGAATTAACGACACCCGGATAAGGCGGGGAGTAAATGCAGATCGATCTCATCGACCTGGACACGTACGCGGCGGGCGGACCGCCGCACCGGCAGTTGCGCTGGCTGAGAGAGAACGACCCGGTCCACCGCCACCAGGGCGAGCCCGAATTCTGGGCGGTGACCAGGTACGAAGACGTCGTCCACGTCTCCAGGAACTCCGACCTGTTCTCCTCCGAGCGGCGCCTGGCCTTCTTCGACGAGCTGCCGGAGGAGCAACTGCCCTTCCAGCGCCTGATGATGCTCAACCAGGACCCGCCGGAGCACACGCGCCGCCGCCAGCTGGTGAACCGGGGCTTCACCGCGCGCAACATCAACAACCTTGAGCAGCGCATCCGCGACATCTGCGACGACCTTCTCGACACGTGCTCGGGAGAGGTCGACTTCGTCGAGGAGGTCGCCGCGCCGCTGCCGCTGTACGTCATCTGCGAGCTTCTCGGCGTCCCGGCCTCCGACTGGGGCAAGATGTACGACTGGTCCAACCGCATCGTCGGTGCCACCGACACCGACTACCTCGCCTCCCCCGAGGAGGACGGTGTGGCCGAGCGGGAGCTGTACGCCTACGCCCAGCAACTCGCCGCCCAGCGCCGGGCCGAGCCGCGTGACGACATCGTCGGCAAGCTGCTCGCGCCCGACGAGAACGGCCAGACCATGGCCCCCAACGAGTTCAACCTGTTCGTCCACCTCCTGGTCATCGCGGGCAACGACACCACCCGCAACGCCGCCTCCGGCGGCATGCTCGCCCTGTTCGAGCACCCCCGGCAGTGGGAGCGCCTCGTCGCCGACCCGACGCTGGCCCGCCCGGCGGCCGACGAGATCGTCCGCTGGGTCTCGCCGGTGAACATGTTCCGCCGTACGGCCACCGCCGACCTGACGCTGGGCGGGCAGCAGATCCGCGAGAACGACAAGGTCGTCGTCTTCTACGCCTCGGCCAACCGCGACGCGCTGGCCTTCCCCGACCCGGAGACGTTCGACATCGGCCGCGACCCGAACCCGCACATCGGCTACGGCGGCGGCGGCCCGCACTTCTGCATCGGCAGCCACCTGGCCAAGATGGAGCTCCACATCCTGTTCGAGCAGCTGGCCATCCGTTTCCCGAAGATCCGCCAGACGGACGACGTCCGCCGGCTGCGCTCGAACTTCGTCAACGGCATCAAGTCGCTGCCCGTCCGCCTGTCCTGAGGCTGACCCACTGAACGTCTGGCCGGTCGGCGGGCCGCAGTACCGGGGTCCAAACCCGCCGGTCGGCCAGACAGCCGGCCAGGGCCGGCAGGCAGAGCCCGCCTGCCGCCCGGCACGCTGTCGCGGCCCGGATCTCAGCTCGCCGCCCGCTTCACGAGCGCGCTGATCCGGGCCTCGTCGTCGGCGGTCAGCACCGTCAGCGCGAAAGCGGTCGGCCACATGGTGCCCTCGTCGAGGTTGGCCGCGTCGTTGAAACCGAGGGTCGCGTACCTGGCCTTGAACGTGTCCGCGCTCTGGAAGAAGCACACGATCTTGCCGTTCCTGGCGTAGGACGGCATGCCGTACCAGGGCTTCGGCGTGAGCTCGGGCGCGGTGGCCCTGATGACGGCGTGGATTCGCTCGGCAAGTACCCGGTCGGCGTCCGACATCTCGTCGTTCACCGCGTCCGGCCGGTCGGCCAGCCGCTCCGGCCCGGAGAAGTGCGGAGCCTCCCGCCGGAGCGCGCCGCCTCGAAGATCTCCTCGATCGGCCGCATCGCGTCGGGCAGGACGACGGATTCCGCCACGCAACGACCTGCCGCGCGACGCGCCAGACTTCACCGGCCGCGCCGCCGCGCTCGCCGCCGTGCTCGCCGCGGTCGACGGCCACCGTGTGGTCGCCATCGACGGATGGCGGGCGTCGGCAAGACCTGCCTGGCCGTGCACGCCGCACACCGGCTCGCCGCCGACTACCCGGACGCCCAGCTCTACGTGGACCTGCACGGGTTCACCGAGGGACGGGGGCCGCTGGACGCCGACTCCGCACCGCGCTCGACGTCCCCTCGGAGAGGGTGCCCAGGGAAGGGATCGAGCGACCGGCCGCGTGCTGGCGGTCCGAGCTGGCCAGGCGGCGGGCCGCCGTGGTCCTCGACAACGCCGTCGACGCCGACCACGTCCGCCACCTGCTGTCCGGCGGCTGGCCGTCCGTCGTCCTGGTCACCAGCCGCAACCGGCTGGTGGGCCTGGACGAGGTGCTGCGGTTGTGCGGGCATCTGCCACTGGCGCTGCGGCTGCACCGCGAGGCCCTCGAACTGGCCCCGAATCTGGGCAACCGGCACAAGGAGGCACGAGGGCATCGCCGCGGTCCTCGACGAGAGCGACCCGGCCGCCGAGCACCGCGCGGCCGGGCAGGCTATTCGGCGGGAACTCGCGCCGGCGGGCTGGGCGGCATCCAGGTCTCGTGCAGGTGCAGCCAGCGCAGTTGCGCTCCGTCCCTGAGCAGGATCGCGGTGGACTGGCGGACGGCGTTCTGCTGCCACTCCTCGAAGGCGGCCACCACCAGCGGCCCCTCCGAGGCCACCACGCGCGCCCGGCGGATGTCGATGCGCAGCCCGGGCGCCGCGCCGTGCAGACCCTCGACCCGCGCCAGCACCTGCGCGCGGGTGAGCGTGGTGCCGTCGGGGTCCGTGAGGGTGAAGCCGCCGGCGTGCGCCTCGGCGAAGGATCCGAACTCCTCTGCAGTGGCCGCGCCCGACAGCCAGCGCTCGATCACCCGGTGATGACGGATGATCTCGGCCTCGATCTCCGACTCGGGTTCGCCGGTCACGGCCGGGCCCAGGGCTGGGCGGCCAGCCAGGTGCGCGGCGGGGTCGGCCGTACGCCCAGCAGGTCGAGGACGGACGGGTCGGCGGCCAGCAACGTGCGGTCGGCGGCGGCACGGCGGTAGGTGGCGGCGATGGCGGCGGCCGCCTGCGGCCCCGCCTGCGCGGCCAGGGCGGTCTCGAACGCGGTGACGTCCTGGGCGAGGTAGCGGGCGCCGACGGCCTCGGCCAGTTCTGTTCCGGTGACGGCCGTCTCCGGGCCGAGGTCGAGGGCGGCGCCGTCCAGACCGTCGTCGACCAGGGCGGCGAGTGTGAAGGCGGCCAGATCCTCATGGGAGAGCCAGGCCACCGGCAGGTCGGCGGGCAGCGGGTAGGCCAGCACGCGCTCGTCCGCCAGCGGGCCCGTGACCCAGGGGGCGGCCAGATTGTCCAGGTAGACGGCGGGGCGCAGTTCCACCACCGGCAGTCCGGCCGCGCGCAGGATCCGTACGGCCGCCCGCCGGGTCTCGAAGGCGGGGGACCCGCTCTCGCCCTCGGGCAGCCGGTTGGCGGTGTTGACGACCAGGCGGCTCACCCCGGCGGTCAGCGCGGCGTCCCGGATGTTGCGCGCGTACCCCTCGACCGTCGCGGGGTCGTAGACCATGGGCAGCGTCACCGAGGCACGCTCGACTCCGGCGAAGGCGGCCTTGACCGCCTCCGGATCGCTCAGATCGCCCATGGCGGAGGCGGCGCCCTCCGGGACGGTGCCGCTGCGGGAGAAACCGCGCACCGGCAGGCCCTCCGCGAGCAGGCGGCGGGCCACGGCGCCGCCCTGGGCCCCGGCGGCGTTCAGTACGAGAAACCTCATGGCCACCACTGTGCCGCCCCCGCGCCGTACGCTCGATAAACAGAAGAATCGACCTCTTTAAGGAACGTCCGGCGATCCGCCAAGCTCGCCCACCGGGCGAGCTTGGCGGTGTGCCGCTCAGGCGAGTTGATGGCTGAACAGCGCCTGCATGCCACGCAGCACCGGAGCATCGCCCCACGCGCGCGTCCGCGTGGCCGAGTGGTCGCCCGACAGGGTGTCCCAGGATCCGGTCGCGGTGTTGCGGATGGCCGTGTGGTCCATGGAGCCGCCGGTCCGGTTCTTGTAGTACCAGCTCCAGTGGTCGGCACGGCGGCCGTTCGTGGCCGAGTCCGGCCTGACCGTCGTGTCGGAGTCCGAGCCGAGGAAGGTGTAGTCGGTGCCCATCTGCGAGTCCGGCTCCTTGCCCAGCCAGCTCAGGAAGCCGCTGCCCTGACGCATGTCACTGCACTGCTCGTGGGTCAGCGCGCACACCTCGACCCAGCCGGTGATGCCCTTGTGCGGCGTGGAGAAGGTGACGATGTCCTCGACGTACAGATGCGGCGGCCAGTCGCCGGTGCCGTTGCCGCCGTAGCGGTTCACGCCCTCGATCGCCGCCTTGGCGACCAGGCCGCCCAGCGAGTGGCCCATGATGTCCACCGCGACCCCGTGCACCGAGTACGCGTCGTAGACCGTCCATGCCAGGCGGCGGCCGACCTCCTGGACCCGGGTGTCGGTGGTTCCGGCGAAGCCGAGGTCGCAGTTGGTCGATCGGTTGTAGTAGCCGAAGGTACGGACCTCGCTCCAGCCGTTGGCCAGCAGCGTGTCCTTCACGGTGCGCCAGGAACCGGCGCAGTTGGTGTCGGCCTCGCGGTCGAAGCCGTGGACCAGCAGGGTCGGCCGCTGACCGTCGCCCCGGGCCGGGACCTGGGCCGCGTTCGCCGTGGGGGCCGTCGCGAGCACGAAGGCCATCGTCAGCAGCATGCTTACCACCGAAACTAACTTCCGCATGATCGAACGGTAAGATCCAAGATCGTTTTCGGCAAGGGGTCCGGCCCTGTTGTGCACGAGGGCGCGGCCGACTCTGACGAACGTTACGGTGTCCCGCGTGATCCAGGCCAGATTCCGGCCACATCTCCCCGTACGGTGACAGCCATGGAAATCGCTGTAACCGCACCGTCAGGCAATGTCGGCCGCCCGCTCGTCGGGCACCTCGTCCGTGCGGGGATCCGTCCCCGGCTGCTGACCCGCCACCCCGAGCGGGCCCGCGCGGCCTGGGGCGATCTCGTCGACGCCCGCGAGGTCGACCTTCGGGACGTCCGGTCCGTCACCGCGGTGACCCGGGGCGTGGACGCGCTGTACCTGATCGTGCCGCCCGGCCAGAGCGACGACCCCGTCGCGGCGTACGCCGAGGTCGGCGCTGCCGTCGCCGCCTCGGTCGCGGAGAACCGCGTCCCGCACACCGTCCTGCAGAGCAGCGTGGGGGCCGAACTGCGTACGGGTGCCGGGGAGATCGACGGCCTGGCCCGCGTGGAGGAGGCCCTCGACGCCCTCGCCGAACCGGCCGTCACCCACCTGCGGTGCGGCTACTTCTACAGCAACCTGCTGTTCGAACTGGAGGCCATCCGGGCAGGCAGCGTGGCCGTGCTGCGCCCCACCGGCGAGCCGTTCCCGTGGGTCGCGCCCGGCGACATCGCCATGGTGGCCGCTTCCCTGCTGCTGCGCCCCGGCGCGGCGGGCCGCCGGGTGCGGGCCGTCCACGGTCCGCAGGACCTGTCCTGGGACGACGCCCTCGCCGTGGTCGGCGAGGTGCTGGGGCGTCCGGTCACCGCCCACCGCGTCGGCGACGACGCCATGCGCACGACACTGACCGGCTTCGGCATGACACCACCGCAGGTCGAGGCCGTCATGGGCATGTCGACCGGACTGCGCGAGGGCTTCGTCCCAGAACAGCCCCGCACCACCCTGACCACGACGGACACGACCCTCGGCGCCTGGGCCTGGGCCGAACTCCGCCCCGCCCTCCACCCGGCGGGGTGAGGCCCGCCGTGCCGGTAGCGGCGTAGGGCCCAGGTGTCGTCGATCGCGAACACGTCCGCGGTGCGGCCGAAGAGGAGGGGTCCTCAGCCGGTTCTGCGGGCGGCGCGCATGCTGACGTACACGCACGGCGTCCCGTCGGTCAGGGTGGAGAAGACCACCGGGACGTGGTCCTCACCGAACACGCCGCCCGAGACGGCGAACACCGTCGGCGACAGCGGCGTCAGGTCCGCCTCCAGCCAGGGTGGGACATCCGGCATGCGCTCGACGACCTCCCGCATCCCGTCCACGAACTCAAGGCGCAGGCGCGCCCCGCCACCGGCGGCGCGGCCGACGGTCGTGACGACGCCCTCTCGCCGGTACGTGCCCACCCACGGGGTGATGTCCACCTCGGGCGGGTTCGCCGGGGGAGCGAAGGGCGGCGGCATGCGCACACCCGCCAACTCGGCCAGCAGTTCGGCGAACAGGTCGGCGTACAGCCTGCTGGCGGTGTTGCTGTTGGCGAGCAGCACGAGCGCCACGCCCGCGTCCGGGATGACGCGCAGGTAGGACTGCTGGGTGCCCGTACTGCCGTCGTGGCCGAAGCCGGTGACGCCGTCCCAGTCGTACAGGGCCCAGCCCAGGCCCCAGCCGTCCGCGGACATGGACCACTTGTCCGGGCTGTCCACCACGCGCCGCCGCATGGCGGCGACCGCCTCCGAGGACAGGACGCGGGTGCCGTCGGGGGCGAGGCCGCCCGACAGGTGCATGCGGGCGAAGCGGGCGACGTCGCCCGCCGAGACGATGACCCGCCCGTACGGGCCCGCGGAGCGCGGCATCAGGTCCCAGACCGGCGCCGGGACGGGATCCTCGCCGAGTCCGCCGAGGTGGCCCATCGCGGCGCGGAAGCGCAGCGCCTCCTCCGGCAGTGTCATCGAGTGCCCGAGCCCGAGCGGTTCGAAGATCAGGTCCTTGAGCGCCCGGTCCCAGGTGCCGCCGGTGAGCACCTCGACGATGCGGCCGAGCACGACGTACCCGAGGCTGCCGTAGGAGTAGGCGGCCCCCGGCGGGAGGTCGAGTGCCACGTCCCTGGCGGCCTCGACGTACTTGGCCAGGCAGTCGTCGCCCCGGCCCGAGTCGTGGGTGAAGTCGTTGGTCACCCCTCCGGTGTGCGACAGGAGTTGCCGCACGGTGATCGCCTCGGTGGCCGACGGGTCGGGGGTGGCGAACTCCGGCAGCACGCCGACCACGGGCGCGTCCAGGTCGAGGGCTCCGGTGTCGGCCAGGCGCATCACCAGCGTCGCCGTGTACGGCTTGGCCAGCGAACCCACCGGGAACACCGAGTCGGCCGTGGCCTCGACCCCGGTTCCCCGGTGCAGCACGCCGCCGGCCAGTTCGTGGACCACCCCGTCGGCCAGGACGGCCAGCGCGGCCCCGGGCACGCGGTGGCGGGCCCGCAGTTCGTCGAGCCTGGCCTGCCAATGGCCGGTGTCGAAGGGCGGCATGAACGACTCCTCACGATCCGTACAGTGTTCGATGGTCCGCACACTGTACGGACATCATCTGCCGTTGGGCAACCCGTACACTGTTCGGACACACTGTGACGAGGGAGAACACATGCCGGAGCCGTACCCGTCGGTGTGGACCCGCCCGCAGCGGCCCCGTCGCGAGCAGCCGCCGCTGAGCCGCGAGCAGATCGTGTCCGCCGCGTTCGACCTGCTGGACGCCGAGGGCCTCGACGCCCTGAGCATGCGCAGGCTCGGCACCCGCCTCAACGCCGGAGCCACCTCCGTGTACACGCACGTGGCCAACAAGGACGAGCTGATCGAACTGGTCGTCGACCGCGTCTACGGCGAGGTCGAGCCGCCCGCCGCAGACGATCCGGCCGGCTGGTACGCGGCCGTCGCCCGCTACGCCCACAGCCTGCGGGCCACGGTCCTGCGCCACCCGTGGATCGCCTCCGTGCTCAGCGAGACGGGCGTCGCCTATCTGGGTCCGAACGTGATCAGGCAGAACGAGGCCGTCCTGGCCGCGTTCGAGCAAGGTGGCTTCTCGCTGGAGGCGGCCGACCTGGCGCTCAACGTGGTCGTGGCCTACGTCATCGGCAGATCGTCCGCCGAGGCCGCGTGGCTGGCGAAGCTGGCCCGCAGCGGTCAGGACGAGCGGGAGTGGGCGGCCCGCCTGTGGCCCGCCGCCGAGCAGGCCGTTCGCGAGCACCCCCGGCTGCGCGAACTGTATGCCGCCCGGCGCGGCCAGGACCCGGTCGCCGGCCGCGACGCGGAGTTCGCCGATGGCCTCGACTGTGTCCTCGGCGGCCTGGCCGCCCGGTTCTCAGGGGCCGCTCAGCCGCGCCGCTCGTAGCGGGCGCGGGCCAGCCCGTAGGCCGTACGCAGCAGTTCCAGCGTCGCCGCCCCGGTGTGCTCGTCCGGGTTCACCACCGCCAGCCAGCCTTGGGCGCCGTAGACGGGGTGCGCCATCAGGGTGTCGGCGGCGCTGGGGTCGGTTCCGGCGACGGGGAACTCGCGTGCCGGATATCCGGTACGCCGGGCGAACTCCTCCTTTCCCACGGCAATGTTCACCCGGAACACTCCCGGTCGGTCGAGCTGCGACAGTTCGTCGCCGGGGAGGTTCTTGGTGACGACCGTCGCGAACGGCTGCGTCGCCGTCGGCATGACCCCGTCGGGTGCGTAGAAGAAGAACGTGTCGCCCCAGCTCACTTCGGGCGAGGAGCCGTCGTCGGGTGTCGCGCTGACGGTGAGGACGCCGTCGAGGCCGTCCACGAAGTCAATGATCTCATCCATGGTCATGTGCTCTAGCGTTGCATTGAAGTGCTTATGGAGACTTGGCTGCAGAGATGGCGGGGTTTCGGGGTGCAAAGTCGCAAATCGAGCAACCTGCGTACGGTCGATGTCGCACGGCGGGCCGGGTACTCCGTCCAGCAGATTCGCAACCTCGAACGCGACGGGGTCCTGCCGCCGGCGGTGCGCACGGCTGCGGGCTACCGCGTCTACGGCGAGATCCACGTGCGGTCCGCGCTGGCCTACCGCGCCCTGGCGGCGGGCGCCGGTCCGGTCGAGGCCAAGGAGATGGTGCGGGCCGTCCACCTGCCCGGGGTGGAGCGGGTGCTCGCCCTGCTCGACGCGGCGCACGCCCGGCTCGACGTGGAGCGAACCGAGTTGCGGGAGGCCGAGGCGGCCGCGCGGGCGATCTCCGCCGAGCCGATCGCGGACGTGCGCGCGTCGGACGCGATGAACGTCTCGGAACTGGCGGACGCCCTCGGCCTGCGCCCCTCGACCCTGCGCCATTGGCACGCGGAGGGGCTGGTCGTCCCCGACCGCGCTCCCGCGCGGGCGGTGCGGGTCTACACCCCGGCCCAGGTGCGGGACGCGCGGATCGTGCACCAGCTCCGCAAGGCCGGATACCGCATCCCGGCCATCCGGGCCCTCATGCCGGAGCTGCGGCCGGCCCGCCGGTCGGAGGAGGTCGCCGCCGCGCTGGCCGCCCGCGCCGCCGCCATCGCGGCGCGCTCCAGAGCCCTGCTCGACGGGGGCGCAGCGCTCAGCGCCGTACTCGCCCTGGCCGAGTGAGTCACCTGGCCGGCTCCAGTACCGAGGGTTGGCAGGGACGCAGATCGATCTTCATCTTCCCTGTTCTGGCGGGAGGCCGAGCAGGAAGTCGTCCAAGTGGTACGCCGGGCGCCCCAGCAGCGCCGGGACGTCATCGGTGACGTCGGCGGCGGCTCCGGAGGCGATGGCCGCGAACAGCCCGCTGACCGTGTCGATGTAGTCGCCGTCCCAGCCCAGGGCGGCGGCCGCCTGCCGGAACCCCTCGTCGTCGACCGGCTCGTAGCCCCGGATCGGCAGCGTGGCCCGCGCGCATCGGCCCGCGACCTCGGCGAAGGTGAGGCTGTCCGGGCCGGTCAGGTCGTACTCCCGTCCGCCGTGCGCGCCCAGCAGCGCTTCCGCGGCCGCGTCGGCGATGTCGCGGGCGTCGATGAAGCTCACCGCCGCGTCGCCGCAGGGTACGCGCAGCGTCCCGTCCGCCGCCTCGGCCAGTGCGCGGAGCGGGCCTTCGGTGAGGTTCTGGAAGAACCAGTTCGGCCGCAGGACGGTCCAGCTCATCGCGCCGCCGATGACCCGGAGCTCCACCGCCCGCTGCTCGACCTCGGCGGGCGCGTACTGCATGCCCAGCGCCGTCATCAGCACGATCTTGCCGACCCCCGCCGACTCGGCCGCCTCCACGAAGCTCACGACGCGCTCGCCGACGCCCGCCACCGACCGGTGTCCGTCATCGCCGCCGGGGACCAGCAGGAACACCGACTCGACCCCGTCGAGGGCCTGCTGCCAGGTCGCCGGGTCGGCCCAGTCCAGCCGTACGGCGCTGCGGCGCGACCCAGGGCGCACCCGGCGGCCGCGCCGGGTGAGCGCGTCGACCACGCGCCGCCCGACCTTGCCGCTCGCGCCGGTCACCAGGACTGTCATTCCGCCACCCCCAGCGACCAGGCCAGCTGCGCCATGACGACCCGGTGGTAGTCCTCCGCCGGGGTGCGCCCGATGCCGAGGACACGCGGGTAGAGCAGGCCGTCCATCGCGGCGATCAGGACGTCGACCACCGCGCCGGCGCTGTCGCGAGGAGTGAAGGTCCCCGCCTCGACACCGCGCTCCACGGCGGAGACGAAGGGGCGGCGGTAGCGCTCGTCGAGCCGCTCGCTGTGCCTGCGCAGTTCCTCGTCGTGCGCGGCGGCGGTCCAGAACTCCATCAGCATCCGCCACACCGGCACCGGCGTGGCCAGCCCCCGCTCCGCGAGCGCGCTCAGCCGCCGCCACGGGTCCTCGAAGCCTTCGGCGAGCCGCTCCATCTCGGCGACCTCGGTGGTCGTCGAGTGCTGGAGGGCCTCGATCAGCATGTCCTCGCGGGAGCCGAAGTAGCCCTGCAGGGTGCTCACCGCGACTCCGCTCGCCTCGGACACATCGCGAAAGCGGGTGCGCTCGTATCCGCGCACCACCAGCACGGACACCACCTGGTCGAGCACGCGGACGCGGTTGTCCCCGCCCGCCCGCCGCTTTCGCTCCACAGCAGTCATCATGACCGTACGGTATCACGAACCGGTACGGCGATACGGAACCGGAGCAGTGCGGTCAGAATGACCGCGAAGGCGATCCACGCCGCGTAGATCCCGGTGAGCCCGAGGCCGAGGTGCACCCCCAGCAGCCAGCTCAGCGGGAGGAGCACCAGGTAGTCGCCGGCGACGTTCGCGATCATCACCGACCGGGTGTCGCCGAGGGCCCGCAGATAGCTGCCGTACACCATGGCGGGCACCATCGGCGCCAGGCTCAACAGGGCGAGCGGCACCGCCGACCACGCCAGCGCCGCCACCTCCGGACCGCCGGCGAACAGAGTGGGCAGCGCCGTCCCACCGGCGAGGATCAGGGCCGCCGGTCCGGCGTACACGAGCAGCAGCAGTCGGAGGCCGGTACGCCGCCACCGGACGGCCAGCTCCGGTTGGCCCGCGCCGACCGCCTGCCCGGCCAGGATGGACACGGACGCCGACGCCGAGGCCATGACGGTGAAGACGATCAGCAGCAGGTTGTCGACGACACGGTAGGCGGCCAGTTCCGGAGTACCCATCCGGGCGGCGAAACCCGCGATCAGGGCCTCGTTGAGGTAGCCGATCCCCATGGCGCCCATCTCCGGCCAGCCGAGCCGCCAGAGCCGCCCGGCCACCGGGGCGCCGTCGAAACCGGCACCGGTGCCGCGCGGCAGCCGGGCCCGCGCGTACACCAGAAGGAAGGCGGCACCGACCGAGGTGGAGGCCAGCGTGGCCAGCGCCGCCCCGGTGACGCCGAGCCCGGCGGAGAAGATCAGCCACAGCCCGAGCGGCAGGTTCACCGCGTTGACCAGCAGCGCGTGCCACATGGCCGCCCGCGTCACCCCGATCCCCGAACAGGCGCTCTGCAGAGTGAACGACGCGGCGGCGAACGGTACCGCGAACGCCAGTACCCGCAGGTACGCCACCCCGGGGCCGACCAGTTCCGGAGGGGCGCCCAGCACGATCAGCACCGGCTCGGCGACGGCCGCGAGCACGGCACCGACGGCGATTCCGGCACCGAACGACGTGGCCAGGCCCACCCGGACGATCCGCACCACCGCCGCCGGGTTCCCGGCCCCGTGGGCCTGTGCGACCGTGATCTGCACGGCGGTCGCCCACCCCCGCACCACGACCAGGGCGACCAGGTACACCGGCGAGGCCAGGGCGAAGGCACCCAGTGCCGCAGTGGAGTACCTGGCCAGCATGACCGTGTCCACGATGTTGACGATGATCTGCGTCAGGCCCGCCACCAGCAGCGGCACCGTCAGCGCCCACATCCTCCTCACCGGGTCACGTCCCGAGCGCGCAGTCGCCGCACTTGCCGCCGTCCGGTACCCGGTAGTAGAGACAGCAGGTGGTACGCCGGAAGGCCAGTTCGGGGGAGACCAGCGCACCCCTGCCCGCCAGGCCGCCGTGCCCGAGCAGCCGGTCGACCAGCCGGGTGGCGGGCTCGGCGAGGTCCGGCCGGGCACTCACCACGGCGCGGCCCGCCTCGGCGAGGGCGGAGGCGGCGTTGCCGTACAGCAGGCCGTGCGCGACCTTCACCCGCAGACCCCGGGCGAGCGCGTCCAGGTGGTCGCCGACCACCATGTCGTAGAGCAGGCCGGCGACCTGCTCTTCCGTCCCGGCGTGCCAGCCGGACACGACGGACAGCCGGACGCGGGGGCCGTCGTCGGCGCGGTCCAGGCGGGTCAGGTCGGGGATCACCCCGTGGACGAGTACGGCGCCGACGACCGGGAACCAGAGCCGCGCGGCGTGGCCCAACTGGGCGATCGAGGCGCCGACGCGCAGTTCGCCGGTGCCGTACCTTTCCGCGGTGGCCGTGACCAGGTCGGTGAAGCCGCGCTCGTAGTCCGTGCGCACGTCGTGCCATCCGGCGGGGTCGCCGCCGACGTGCGGGGCGAACGAGGCGACCCCGTCGAGGGCCGCCCGGACCGTGCTCTCGGGTGCCGGTACCAGGTCGTACCGCATGCGTTCCGCTCCTCTCCGGGGAGATCCGCCCCAGTTCGTCGAGGAGGCGACCGCGTGAGTCTCCTGGCTCCCGGGTCGAGGCTCACCCCGGCCTTCCCGCCCCTCGGGGCAGTGGCATGCTCGGGGTCCGCTCGCCGGTCACAGTGGCGGGACCGCGCCGGATTCGCACCGGCTTCCTCGTTCCGCGCTCGCCTACATGATCCATCGTGACATATACCGACATATGAGGGCGAGGCTCCTGTCATCGGCCCCCTGGTGTACGCCACGACCGCCACTACTCCTCAGGGAGTATCCGAGCCGGTCCTACTTCCCCGGTACCAGGCCGAGAAGTCTCCCTCGGCACGACGACCGCCGACCGGTACGACGGCCACGATGTCCGGCATGCATACAAGAGAGTTCCGCGATGTGAGACCGGACCAGGGGAGCGCGCGGTGTTGAGCCGGCCGGGGACCACCCTCGCCGCCGTGGCCGTCGTCCAGTTCATGGTCTCGCTGGACCTGTCGGTTGTGAACGTGGGACTCCCGCAGATCGCCGCCGGGCTCGGCTTCGGCCCGATGGGCCTGACCTGGGTGATCCACGCCTACGCGCTCACCTTCGGGGGGCTGCTCCTTCTCGGCGGCAAGGCCGCGGACCGGTACGGACGCAGGCGGGTCCTGCTGTTCGGGCTCGCCGTGTTCGGCCTCGCCTCACTGGCCGGCGGCTTCGCCCAGGAGCCCGGCCACCTCGTCGCCGCCCGCGCGGTGCAGGGCGTCGGCGCCGCCGTCCTCGCCCCGGCCGCGCTGGCACTGCTGGCCGCCGCCTACCCCGAGGGCAGGGCCCGCATCCGCGCCTTCGGAATCTGGAGCGCGACGAACGCGGCGGGCGGTGCCCTCGGCGTCCTGATCGGCGGCCTGCTCACCGAGTACGCGGGCTGGCGCTGGGTGATGTTCGTGAACGTGCCGATGGCCGCCTGCGCCCTGGCCCTGGCCTGGCGGATCGCCTCCGGCCCCGCTCCGGAGCGTGGCGGACGTCCCGACGTGCTCGGCGCCGTCCTCGCCACCTCGGGGATGAGCCTGCTGGTGTACGGCGTCGTCAGCACCGACCAGAACTCGTGGACCTCGCCGATCACCCTCGGCACGCTGGGGCTCGCCGCCGTCCTGCTGGCCGCGTTCGTCCACGTCGAACGGACCACCGCACGCGAGCCGCTGATCCGGCTCGGCCTGTTCGCCAACCGCTCGGTCGCGGGCGCGAACCTGTTCAGCCTCCTGGCCGGTGCCGCGATGTCGGCCGCCTTCTACTTCATGTCCCTCTACCTGCAACGTGTGCTCGGGACCGGTCCGGCGCTGACGGGGGTCTCGTTCCTGCCGCTCGCCCTCGGGGTGATCGCCGGTTCCGTCCTCGCGGTCAGGCTCGGATACCGGTTCCCGCCGCGCACTCTGATGATCGTCGGCGGGTCGCTGACCGCGCTCGGCTTCGCCTGGTTCGGCCTGATCAGCCCGGACGGCGGTTTCCTCGCCGACGTCCTCGGGCCCTCGATCGCCACCGGGGTCGGCTTCGGGCTCTGCCTCGCCCCGGTCGTCTCCACCGCCACCAACGGTGTCGCCTCCCATGAGGCCGGAACCGCTTCGGCCCTGCTCAACAGCTCCAGGCAGCTCGGTGCCTCGCTCGGGCTGGCCGTCCTCGGCACCGCCGCGCAGAGCCGTACCGGGCAGGTCGTCACAGCGGAGTCCCTGAACGCCGGGTACGCGCTCGGCCTGACGCTCGGCGCCGGGCTGCTGGCCGCCGCCGTCCTCGTGGTCTTCACCGTGCTGCGCCCGCATGCACGGGCCCGGCAGGCCCCGGCCGGGTCCGCCCGATAGCCGCCGAGTGCCGATCCGCCCGCACGGTCGTGCGGGCGGACGATGCCTTGTCAAGGCGCGGAGAACATCACTAAAGAGCCCCTTTTGTCTCCCCTTGTCACGCTCCAATACCGGCGTTTGGATCAGGAGGGCGATCTTCTGCAGCCAACCCCACTCTTCTGCGGCCAACCCACAAGGAAGGCAGACCATGCCTGACGCGCCCCTGCTGCACTACAGCACCAGCACCGCGCCACTCCAGGCGGGCACCGCCGACAAACCCTCGGCCAACACCATCGACATCACCGTCTCCAGCCCGGCCGGGCGGAACGTCTACTGCGACAAGATCGACGTCGCCGTCCCGGTCAGCGCACCGGACGACGGCGGCGCCTGGTTCACGGAGAACCCGCAATCCTCGATCGCCGGCAAGTGGAACCCCGCCTCCACCGAAGTGAAAAGCGGGCGGGAACTCGGCCTCGACGCGGCCACGAACTACTACCACGTCGTCTTCCAGCCCCCGCCCATACCGGGGTTCGATCTCATCGACACGCCGCTGAAGATCAGCATCACCGGCAACGTGGCCGCCGACCCCGGCAGCACGCTCACCTGCTCGGTCACCGAAACCTCCGGCACGGCCAGCGGCGACTGCACCCGCAAGGCGCCCCAGGACCTGACCTGGGAGACCGCAGAGCCCCCCTTCTACCTGCACAGCTTCCTGGCCTGCAGCCCGGAGCGGCCGACCGTCCCCAAGACGAAGTTCAACGCCGGCGACCAGGCGCTCCTCACCTGGGAGAGCAACGGAGACTCCTTCCACCTGTACGACGGCGACGGCACGGTCCTCCACGAAGGCGTCGAGACCTCCTGGACCATTCCGGCGAGCGTGATCGCCAACGACACCACCTTCAGCCTGAAGGCGTCCAAGAAGGGCGCCACCGGATTCGAGACGGCCGACCGGTACGCCACCGTCACCGTCACCGTCACCAACCCGACCCTCCGCGAACTCACCGTCAAGGGACAACTCGGCGTCTACGGGGCGCTTACCGCGAACGACGGCCTCTCCGTCTACGGAGGGTTGACCGCGAACGACAGCGTCTCCGTCTACGGCAGACTGTCGGCGAACGACGGGCTTTCGGTCTCGGACGGGCTCACCGCCGACACGGTGGAGGCCCGATCTGTGACGGTCGAGCAGTACTGTCAGATCGACGGTGACTGCAACGTCGCGGGGGACCTCGCCACCGAAGCCATCGTGGCCTCGGGTTACACGACGCTGAACGGTGCCCTCACCGTCAACGGCGGTCTCACGGCCAACGGCGACTGCGACGTCAACGGCTGGTTCTCCGCCAACCACGACCTCAGAGTCTCCTACGGCGGCACCGAGAAGATGACCACGGTCGGCAAGAGCGGCCTGTCGGTGGAGGGCGACTTCAGCGTCTCCTACGACGGCACTCAGAAGATCACCACGGACGGTTACAACGGCCTGTGCGTGGACGGCGACCTCACGGTCTACGGCAGGATCCAGAACTGACGCGGCCGGCCGCCGCCCCACCGCCCGAACCGGCGCATGACGGCGGGCCGCCCTCCGGGAGGTGCTCGACACCGGGCGGGTCGCGACGGTCGTACTCGCTGCGGGGACCACCGGCCTCGGGCGGTGGACCCCGTCCACGAGGCGCTGCACGCTCGCGTGGAGCGGCTCGCCCGCGAGAGTCGTTCGTGAATCCCGTCGGCGGTGGAACTATGCGGGAGCCGCGCGCCGTCCTGATGTGCTGTCAGGTCACGGCTTCTTGACGCACTTCTCCGCCTTGGCGATGTTCTCGTCCGCCGTGGACTTGTCCTCCTTGCCGAGCT
This sequence comes from Nonomuraea longicatena, assembly GCF_039525605.1. Lineage (NCBI taxonomy): Bacteria > Bacillati > Actinomycetota > Actinomycetes > Streptosporangiales > Streptosporangiaceae > Nonomuraea > Nonomuraea longicatena. The sequence goes on from NZ_BAAAHQ010000023.1 coordinate 405,781, forward strand.
CGTCCATCGTGATTTTCCCTTCGACGAAGGACTTGAGCTTGGCGGGATCGTACTTCTGTGCCGATTCCCATCCGAGGTCGAGCATGCAGGTGGCCACGTCTTCCGGAATGTCCTTGAGGAGCTCCTTCATCTCCGGGTCTTCCTTGAACTTCTCGATGAAGGCGGCTTTGTCGACGCCCGACGCGGAGGAGGAGCCGGAATCAGAGCTGGATCCAGTGGCGGTGGCGTCGCCGCCGCACGCGGAAACGGTCACGGACAGAGCGACCGCCACGAAACCGAGAGCGAGCTTTCCGGAAAAGCGCATAGTGGAACCTACTTCATCGCATGAGAAAATCGGGATGCGCAATTCTGCCATTTATGATATCGGGCCACGATTCATGGCCGAACGCCTTGACGGCGGCTGCGCCAAGCGCATCGTAGCGAACGCGCATGCCCATAGGAGTGCGAAGCATTAATGTCCTGAAAAATACCAAGATCAGGGTAAATGTCATGTGGAAATTTAGCTTGCTGTATGAGGTATCACAGGTGGTGGCGAACGCCGGGCCGCTCACCGCGGCGTTCCACGTCTCCCGTGTGTGGCCGCCGTGGCTGCGCCGACCCGTGTCCTCTTGGCGGTGGCCGCCGGTGGACACGGTCGTCTGCCAGGTGTATCCAGGCGTCCGGTACTGGACGAGCGCGCCGGGCATCGGGAGGTCACGTGTCCGGGTGCCCAGCGACCACTCTCCGTTCGACAGCTGGTAACCCATGTAGTGGTCGGCGGTCGTGGCCGTACCGAAGCCCTTGAACGTGGAAGTCACCTTGGCGAGGTCTTTGGTCCTCACGGAGGAGGTGGGGTCCTCGGGCAGCCCGCCGCTGCGCCGGTCGATGAGGTCGTAGCGGTCACGTCCGGCTTGACCGCATGATCATGGGCTCTGGGCCCCGGCTGGAGAATCTGGCCATCTTGTCGGACTTGTCGACCGCGCCGACCGTCAGCGCGGCCTCCGAACTGCCGGGACTGTCGATGGTCCCGGGCTCGGAGCCGCTGTTGCCCCCCGCGACGACGAAGAGCGCCCCCGTACGTTCGGAGAGCACGTTCACGGCCTGCTCGAACGGATCGAGGCCGGGCGTGCTGTGATCAGGAGTCGCCGCCACTCCGATGGTCACGCACCGCGTCCATGGTGCGGACCCGCATAGTCCGACAGGGGCTTCCGGTCTGATCGCTCAGGCGTCCGAGGTGAGCTGGAAGAAGTGGATCGGGGTGTTGACGCGGCAGCCGATGCGCTCGTAGACGGGCTGCCCGGCCTGGGTGGCGTGCAGCACCAGGCGGCGGTGCCCGGTGTGCCTGCTGCCTTCGTGGATGGCCTTGCGGGTGACGGCTTCGCCGTACCCCCTGCGCATTTCCTCGGGCAGGGTGGCGACGAGCGCGAGGAAGATCGACTCCTCGCCGGCGATGGTCGCGGCGCAGGTCACCGCCTGTCCGTCGCGGTATCCGAGATAGGCGTGAACGGTGCCTGCCCGCCAGAGCGCAGAGCCGGCCAAGGCGTCCTCCCCGGCCGAGGGCGGCATGCCGTACGCGCGGGCGTTGATGGCGCCGTAGACCGCGAGGTCCTCGTCGGTCTCCACCCGGCGGAACTCCAGCTCCGGATGGCGCGGGTCGGGAACGGACAGATCGCCCGCCATGCCCCAGCCGGAGAAGGCCGGCTCAAGCCCGGCCTCGGCGGCCTGGCGGAACAGTTCCGCCTTCGCCTGCGGGCTGAGCAGGTCCTCGAAGACCCACAGGTAGCCGGACCGCGACCGGCTGCGCATGAAGGACGCCGCCCGCCCGACCTGGTCGCCGAGGGCGTCGGGTGGGATGTCCGCACCGGTCAGGGTCACGGTGTTCCAGAACCCGAAGGTGCTGTCGGCCCACATGCGGCTGACGCCGTCGTCCACGCTGACCTGGCCGCCCCGGTCGTGCACCAGGTCGGTCCAGACGGCGATGAGGTGGTCCTTCGACTCCAGGGCGAGTGGCGACACGGGGGTTCCCTTCGCGAGATCGGCTACCGGTACGCGGATGCTACGGCCCGTCGGGCGGACAGGTCGGCAAGACGGGTAAAGTTCACCGTCAAAATCGTTACTCTGAAAGAATGTCCTTCGATTATCGGCGGCCCGGCGCGATTGCGCTCGTCGCGCTCGTCTCACTCGCCACGTCCACGCCGTCGGTCGCGCAGGCGACGGCGGATCGGGTCTTACGCGTTTACAACAACAATATCGAGAACCTGGTGACGAACAACGCCGACGGCACCTGTACCCGAATATCGGGCCCCGACCATCTCACCTCGATACTGGTCGACGACGACGGCAACACGGGAACCGCCGGTGTGGCGGCCCCCGACCTGCTGATCGTGCAACAGGTACGCGGTACCGGCCAGGCCGCCGCCTACGCCGACCAGCTCTCTGCCAAGTTCGGCTACCCGGCGGGCACCTACCGGGCGATCGTGGCGTGGGACGACCCCGAGCCGTGGGGCAGCACCCACCGGTGCAGCCAGCAGGATCTCGGCGACCTGAAAAAGAAGCAGACCAACGGAATCGTCTACAACACCAGAACGCTCGACCTGGCGGCGGGTGACGTCTCCAAATACTGGAGCGCGGGCTGGCTGAAGCCCAATACCCTGTACGACGGCGGGCGCAATTGCACGCTCTACAAGCCGCCGAGCATCGACGACGGCGCCGCCTACGCGCACAAGTGGAAGCGCACGAGCGCCATCGCGGCCAGGTTCACCATCAGGGAAACAGGGACGACGGTTTTCGCCGCGACCATGCACCTACCGGAGCAGAACGGCGGGAACGCCTGCGGGGGCGCGGGCAACACGGGCATCGACGGCTCCGGCATCAACATCGGCGCGGACGCCACGAGTCTGCTGAACGCATCCGACATCCGCGTGGTCGGGATCGACGCCAACCGGCGGGACATCGCACCCACGACCCTCGGCGGCTTCGGCATGACCGGCTACGGATCCAAGCCGACCATGGGCTCCAGAAAGATCGACTACCTGTTCGTCAAGGGCACGGTACGGCCGTCCGCCATCGATCACACGGTGAGCGGCACGAAGTCGAACCACCGGGCACTGTACGGATTCATCGAATACTGATGCGCCGACCGTGAGACGAGCCGCACCCTGCCGGCGCGGCCCGTGATCCGTCCGGGCTGACGACGTTGTGGCTCAGCGCAGGTCCAGGGCGACGGCTGACCCACCACCTCCCACCAAGCGCGGTCTTCATCGGATGTGTTCCCGGCCCGGGTGCCTTCGGGCTATCCCGGTGTGACCAGGTGGGCCTCGTAGGCGGCGATGACGAGTTGGGCGCGATCTCGGGCCCGCAGCTTCGCCAGCAGGTGGCCGATGTGCGTCTTCACCGTTCCCGGGCTCACCTGGAGGCGGACACTGAGTTCGGCGTTGGACAGGCCGTGGGCGATGAGCGTGAGGACCTCGCGCTCCCGGTCGGTCAGCGTGTCGAGCCCTCGCAGGACCTGCTTGGCCGGTTGCCGGACGAACTCGGCGATCAGCCTCGTGGTGACGCTCGGGGCGAGCAGCGTCTCGCCGGACGCGACCACCCGGATCGCCCTCAGCAGGTCGTCGGGCGGAGCGTCCTTCAGCAGGAACCCGCTGGCGCCCGCCCGCAACGCCGAGTAGACGTACTCGTCGAGGTCGAACGTGGTCAGGATGAGGACCCGGGTGTTCGCGGAGATCTGCCTGGTCGCGGTGATGCCGTCCATCTCCGGCATCCGTACGTCCATGAGCACCACGTCGGGCGAATGGCGGTCGGCGAGCGCCACGGCCTCCCGCCCGTTCGCCGCCTCGGCGACCACGGTGAGATCGTCCTCCGAATCGATCAGCAGACGGAAGCTGCCGCGCAACAGTGCCTGGTCGTCGGCGACGAGCACTCGGATCAACAGGTCCCCCGTAACACGCGGGTCCGGTTCGAACTCGCGATTCTGACTTGCGTACATCATGACAAACAACCCGCCGCGCGATTCCGGGAAGGCACGCAACCGCCTCCACCCCGGCCATGTTCTCAATCGGCTGGATACTCGGACCGGGCGCGTCGTGGTGGCTGGAGCCCGTCGACGGCCTGCCGTTATGTGCGTGCGTCTGCGGCAGGCGGCGATGCCCGATTGATCGCATATTGATTGATCGGCGCTGTTCCGGGTCTTCGGACAAGGCGGGGAGGGATAGCAAGGTCAGTGCGGCCTGGAGTCGGGTCCGGGCCGCACGACCGTCCAGCGAAGGGAAAGAAACGTGAGACCTTTACGCCGTGTCGCCGTCGCCGTCGCCGCACTGGGTGTCCTGCTGGCGCCGTTCCCGTCCGCGGCCGCCCAGGCGAACGAGCCGAGGCCGCAGGCTGACGGACCGAGACTCCAGATGATCACTCCGACGGGGCCCGTATCGAGTGACGGGAGCGTGGTCTCCCCGATGGGCATCGGGAACGGGGTCTGGGCGAAGTTCGACCGTCTCAGCCTCTTCCAGTGCCCGTCCGTTCAGTGCAATGCGGGCGAAGTCCCCAACGGGCTGCCCCGGCCCGCCGACGACGTGGCGGCCATCTGCCAGCTCCCGTTCAAATCCCCTCGCGGCAACAACTGGTTGCTGCTCTACAACCACAACCCCGCGAACCGGCACGTGGGCTTCGCCGACCTCGGCGATGTCGTGCCCCAGGCCGGGAACTTCACCCCGCCCTGGTGTGACTGACCGGCTGCCCAGAACGGCCCAGCCCTGGTGAAGGCGGCGTCAGCCGGGCCGGTCCGTCGCGCCGGGTGCGCGTACAGCACCCCCTGACGACGGCGATGGCCGGGAGGGCGCCTCCGGCAGCCATGACAGCGCCCCCGGTCGGGCCGGACGGTGGCACCTCGGCGCCGCCGTCCGGCACCACCGCCGCAGCAGTCAATTACCGGCATCCATCCACCGTCACCCCGGGACGCGGATCGCTGACAGCCCAAACCGTCACGATCTCTGCGCCAGCCCAAGATCGGCGGTTGTTCAACGCCCCCTGGGACCGTGACGCAAGGCGGGTACCGATCGACGCCCGATTCATGACGAGTCTGCATGAACCTGGATCAAGGGCGTGTAGTAACTTCGTCACGATGTCCCCCAGCGATCAGCGCGCCGCGTCCGGTTCGGGGTGGACTCCGGATTTCACCCGTTTCTTTCTCGCCCGTACCACCTCGGTCGCCGGTGACATGATGCTGCCGGTGGCGTTGACCGCCGCCATGGTCCAGAACGGCTACGGCGCCACAGGTGTCGGATACGCGCTGGCCGCGCAGATCGCGCCGCTGGCGATCTTCGTGGTGTTCGGCGGCGTGCTGGTCGACCGGTTCGGTGCCCGGCGCATGATGGCGGGCGCCGATCTGGGCCGACTGCTGGTGCAGGGGGTGCTGGCGGCGTCCTTCTTCGTCACCACGCCGCCGCTGTGGCTGGTGCTGGTCCTGCTCGTGCTGGTCGGGCTGGGCACCGCCGCCTTCCAGCCGGGCGTCGCCACCGTGATCCCGCAGGTGGCGGCCGACGTGCAGCGCGCCAACGCCACGCTGCGGGTGGCCGAGTCGCTGATGACGGTGCTGGGTCCCGCACTGGCCGGGTTGCTGCTGACCGTCTCGACACCGGCGACCGTACTGGCTGTGGACGCCGCCACCTTCGCGGTCAGCGGCCTGTGCCTGCTCAGCATGCGCACGCGCCTCCAGGTGCCGAGGCGGGGACGTCCGGCGCCGCTGTCCACGCAACTGGTCGAAGGGTGGCACCACTTCCGCGCCCGTCCCTGGTTGTGGGGTGTCATCCTGATCTGGATGTTCGGGGCGCTGACCGCCTTCGGCCCGCACCAGACCCTCGGCGCCGCCGTGATCACCACGACGCACGGTACGGCGGCGTTCGGCCTGGTGATGGCCATGCTCGGCGCGGGAAGCGTGGTGGGCGGGCTGCTCGCCGCCCGGATCCGGCCACGCCACCCCCTGCGCGCCGGGGCCTGCGCGATGGCGGGGTTCGTGCTGGCGCCGCTGGTGGTGGCGCTCGACCTGCCGGTCCCGCTCCTCGCAGCCGGACACGCGGTGGCGGGGGCGTCCGTCGCGTTCTGGCTGGTGATGTTCCACACCAGCGTCCAGACCCACATCCCGCCTGCGGTACTGGCCCGGGTGCACGCCTACGACGTCGCGGGATCGCTGGTCATGCAGCCGGTCGGCCGGGCGGTGGCGGGGCCGGTGAGCCAGGAGGTGGGTGTCCAGCCGTATCTGCTGTTCTCCTCGGCCATGATCGTGGTGGTGGTCGCCCTTCTGCTGGCCAGCCCCGCCATCCGCGACCTGCGCCGGGCCGACGCGCCCACACCTGATCCGTGAGTGGTCGCGGCGCCTCAGGCCTTGCGCTTACGGTCGTGGTCCGCAAGCCCGCGCAACTCGTACGGCGAGGCCCGCCCGCGCAGGTCAGGTGCTCGGGACATTCCGCTCTCACCGACCGATGACAATGGAGTCCATGCAGATACGCCGCCGTGGACCACGGCTCCCGGCTCCGAAGCTGATCGGTGCCGCCGTACTCCTCGCGGTGTTCGTGCTGGTCGCGTTCTTCGTCCCGCACCCCGACGTCCAGCAGTTGCGCGACTGGGCGGCCGGCCCGTGGCTGCCGCTGGCGTTCTTCGCCGCGCACGCGCTGGTGACCGTCGTCTTCCCCCGAATGCCGTTCACTCTCGGCGCCGGGTTCCTGTTCGGCCCGGTCATCGGCGTCGCGCTGTCGATCTCCGCCACCACGGTGAGTGCCGCGCTGGCCTTCCTTCTCGCGCGCGCACTCGGCCGTGACGCCATCGCCTCGCGACTGACCCACCCGGCGATCTCGGCGGTCGACCGCCGGCTCGCCCGCCGTGGCTGGCTCGCCGTCGGATCGCTGCGGTTGATCGGCCCCGTGCCCTTTCCGCTGATCAATTTCTGCGCGGGTGTGTCGTCGATCCGGCTCGCGCCCTTCCTGCTCGCCACCGCCGTCGGCTTGCTCCCCGGTACGGTCTCCGTCGTCATCCTCGGCGACGCGCTGACCGGAGACGTCGACCCCACGCTGGTCGTGATCTCTGTGATCTTCGCGGTGCTGGGCCTGGCCGGGCTGCTGCTCGACGCCCGTCTCGGCGTCAGGAGCTCGGAAACCCCACCGCAGTCCCACGCGACGGCCACTGACGAAGAACCAAGCGGAAGCACCCTACCTACGCCCCTGAAATCACAGACTTAGGGTGATCCGCCGGATACCTGAGTTCCTGTCACCAGAAACCATGATCTTTATACGTTCGTGGGCATGCGCTACCGACTGTCTCGCCGCCGACTTCTCTCCCTGCTCCCGGCAACGGCTGTCGCCGTCTCCGCCGCTTCGCCGGATGGCGAGGCCCCGCTGGCCATCCGCAACGTGCGGATCTTCGACGGGAGGCAGATCACAGGTCATGGCACCGTACTCGTCGCAGGCGGGCGGATCCTCGCGGTCGGCGACGTGCCCTCCTCCTCCCGCCACCGGGTGTACGACGGCGGCGGCCGTACGCTGCTCCCCGGCCTGATCGACTGCCATGTGCACTCGTTCGAGGGCAGCAGGGCGGACGCGCTGCGCTTCGGCGTCACCACTGAACTGGACATGTTCGGCGACCCGGCACTGCTGAGGGCGGCCCGCGGGCAACGGCGCTCCACCGCCGGAACCACCCAGGCGGACCTGTGGTCGGCGGGTGTCGGCGTCACGGTTCCGGGCGGCCATCCGCTCCACCCGACCTGGAAGTTCCCGCGAGTGACCGAGGACACCGACCTCGACCGGTTCGTCGCCGCCCGGATCGCCGAAGGCTCGGACTACGTGAAAGTGATCCTTGAGGACGGGGGACCGCCGCCCCGGCCCCAGCTCCCCACCCTGACCCTCGAACAGGTTCGCCGAACGGTCGCCGCCGCCCACCGGCACCGCCGCCGAGCCGTGGTCCACGCCGAGAAGCTGGCGCTCGTCCTGGCGGCCGCTCGCGCCGGCGCGGACGGTTTCGTCCACGGCTTCTGGGACACCGAGGCCGGACCCGCGCAGATCGCGGAACTCCGCCGCAGCGGCGCCTTCTTCGTGCCGACGCTCTCCGTCGTCGACTGGGGAGTCGGCGCCAGAGAACTTCTCGCCGACGAACGGATCACGCCGTGGCTCAGCCCCACGCAGCGGCACCTGCTGGAACGGCAGCCGGAGGAGCGTCCGGGCAGGCCCGACTTCCTGAAGATCGGCTCAGCCAACGTGCGCCGGATGCACGCGGCCGGAGTTCCGATCCTCGCCGGAACCGACGCGCCGATCCGCGCCACCGCGAACGGCGTCAGCATGCTGGCCGAGGTGACCCACCTGGCCCGTGCCGGGCTCAGCCCGAGCGCCGCCCTCGCCTCGGCCACGGCCGTCCCCGCCCGTACGTTCGGACTCACCGACCGCGGTCGCATCGCGCCCGGCCTGCGGGCCGACCTGATTCTGGTGGACGGTGACCCGACGGCCGACCCCGAAGCCCTGCGCTCCATCGCGGCCGTCTGGAAGAACGGCCGCCTGGTCGACCGCACCCCACCGAACCAGTAGGACGTGAGGCTCCGCCGCTCGACGGCCGACGCGTTGCGGCTGCACCCTGTGGTGCTCGCCAACGAGGTCGGGTCGGTCAGTCCCCGCTCGGGGGAGGAATCGGACGAGGCGGGCACCGTGAAGTCTCGCGAAACATGACAGAGGATGTCGGGTTTCGCACCGAGCATGGACGGGCCAACGAACAGACAAGGACGTCATGCACGAAACCCCGCAAGAGCTGCAGGAACTTCAGGCCCTTCTTGAGAACTCCCTGTCCCGCTCCACCTCGCACCTCCGCTCGATCGTCACGGAGAACACCCTCACCGCTGAGCGGCTCACCCGGATCCTGACCGGTATGTGCACTCTCGCGCTGTCCACCGTGACGGCGAAGGGCGAGCCTCGAATCAGCGGAGCGGACGGGCATTTCCTGCACGGAAAGTGGCACTTCGGTACGGCACGCACCGCCGCCAAGGCCCGTCACCTCGCCGCCCGCCCCGCCGCCAGCGTCGCGCACATGCGCGGAGAGGACCTGGGCGTGTTCACACACGGCACGGTGGAGATCCTCAACCCGGAGGACGCCGACCCGGCCCCGGACTGGCCGGACCTGCTCGCCCATCTCAAGGACTTCTACGGCCACGACCCCTTCGACTGGGACAACGAGGTGGTCTACTACCGCCTGCGCCCACACTGGATGACCGTCTACGCGCCCGCGCAGGTCGAGGGGCCGGCCACTTCGAGGCTGACGGAGTGACCTGTCCCTGACTCGTCTCGCAGGAGCCCGAGAACGTCCCCGTCCGGGTCGGTTCTCGACGCGACGGCGGGGTCAGAGCGTGAACGGCGTCTCGTAGTCGAGACTGAGGAACAGCGATCTCCGTAGATCCTCGTCGGCCAGTTGGGCCACCAGGTCGTCGAGGTAGGACAGGATGCCAGGGGCGGGGTGGGGGCCGTCGAACCGTACGACCAGGTCCTTGTCGCCCGGTACCGCCGGCGGCGCCGCCAACGGCGGCAGCCGGGCGGCCAGAGCGGCCCAGTCGAGGACGAGGGTGGCCCCCGAGTCCGAGGGAGGCGGATCGGCCCGTCTCCCTCCGGTGAAGTCGTGGCGATGCCGATTGAGCGCGGACACGGTGACGGGGCCGCTCGGCAGCCGGACATCGACGAGTTCGGTCACGTCCAGACCTGCGGTGAGCCGTCCCCGTTGCACCGTCCACACGTTGACGCTCTCACCGAGCAGGAAATCGTTGGATTCCGCAGAGTGGGAGAGCTTGGGCGCCAGCCGGGCCCGCAGCTCCTCCAAGGTGGTGTACGCCCGGAAGTATCCGGTTTCGCCGATGACGCACATCGACTCTTCCAGCAGGTAGAAGCTCCGTGCCGGTTCCACGGGCTGGGCGGTGCGCATGTCCTGTGCTCCACGATCGTACGACTCGGCGTCGGACCTGAGGCGGCGATCGAGCCGACCGGTACGACCACGGTCCGATCCGAAAGTATGGTCCGTGCTCAGACGACGCGGCACCTGCGGCGGCGCCATCGTTGTCCCCATGACCCTCACCTCTCCGCCCGTCTTCCCAGGCCGCTGGGTGGGCGGCGCGTCGCTCATCGCCGGGCCGCTGCTGGTGCTCACCGGTGTCCTGCTGCGCCTGCGGTTCGACTTCTTCTTCCCCGCGCAACTGAGTGCGTACGAGCACCATCCCGATCTCATGACCGCGTCGTACGCTTCGGTCGCCGCCGGCTGGACGCTGCTCTGGTCGGGAGTCGCGTTCCTGGCCGCCAGAATCGGCGAGAGACACCGGGAACTGGCGGTGTGGGGCGGCACCCTCACGCTCCTCGGCCTGTTCGCCCGGACGTTCCACGCTGGCGTCGACCACCTGAGCTTTCGACTCGTGACCGGCAGCGGAGCGGCGTCCGCGACGCGGACGGTGGCCGAGAGCTACGGCGCGTTCCACATCTTCAGCACGCTCAACGCGGCCATCCTGGTCGGCTGGATCCTGCTCGCCGTCGGGGCCTACCGCTCGCGGTTGCTGGGAGCGGTTCCCGCGGCGGCGCTGGGTCTGGCGTCGGCGATGCCGCTGGGAGTGCTGAAAGGGACGACCGCCTGGTCCGTCGCCGCCGCCGTGGGGCTGTGCGTCGCGCTCGTCCCCCTGGGCGTGGCGGCGTTGCGCACCGGCCCGGCCCCGCGTGCGGTCACGGTCGCCGGACGGCTGCTCCTGGTCGGTGTCGTGGGCGCCGCGATGTTCCTGCTGGGACAAGTCGGATGAGAAGCCCTCGATATGGTCATGCGATGCACACAGCGCGCCGGCGCCCCCGCCCCCACCTGCTGGTACTCGATGTCTGTGCGGCCTCGGTCGTGACCGCCGCGTATGTCGCGATGTCCGGCTACGACGCCTCCGACGGCCTGCCCGGATTCACCGGCCCGTGGTGGGTGAGCCTGCTGATCGCCGCCTGCGTGGGGGCGCCGCTCGCCGTCCGGCGCCTGTGGCCCCTGCCGGTGCTCGCCGTGGTCCTGTCCGCCTCGGCGGTGGCGACACTGCTCGACATCACCCGCGACCCCTACCTTTCCACGGCCCTGGCCGGATACGCGGTGGCGCTCTTCGAGCCGACACGACGGGCTGCGGTGGCGCTGGCGCTGACCCTGCTGGCCTCGGCGGCCGCGATCGGTTCCGGAGAGGCGGTTCTGACCCCGTCCGGCTCGTGGTCCGAAGCCGTCGGGAAGGCGGCGTTCGCGTGGCTGGCGCTCGCCTCCGCGTGGGCGGCCGGCCATGTCGTGCGGGAGCGGCGGGGGCGGGCGGCCCGGAGGAAGCGGCGCGTCGTCGAGGAGACGCTGGCGCAGGAGCGCCTGCGCATCGCCAGAGAGTTGCACGACGTCGTCTCGCACAGCCTCAGCGTGATCGTCGTCAAGGCGGCGGTCGCCAACCATGTGGCCGGGCAACGCCCCCAGGAGACGCTCGACGCGGTCCGGGCGATCGAGCGGACGGGCCGGGAGGCGCTGACCGAGATGCGCCGCGCCCTGGGCGTGCTGCGTGGTGACGCCACCGCGCCGCCCGGGCACGGCTCGGTGCCTCCTCCAGGGCTGGACGACCTGCCACTTCTCGTCCAGCGTGCCGAGCAGGCGGGAATCCGTACCGAGCTGCACACCCGCCTCGCGGCCGACCTCCCCTCGGGGACGGCGCTGACCGTCTACCGGATCGCTCAAGAGGCGCTGACGAATGTGATCAAACACGCCGGAGGCGGAACACACTGCCAACTGACGATCACCGCCGACCCGCGCGGCGGCGTGGGCATCGAAGTGTTGGACGACGGAGCGGGGAACGCGCCGGTGTCCGACCGGGCGGGCCTCAGCGGCGGCCACGGCCTCGTGGGGATGCGCGAACGGGTGATGATGTACGGAGGAGCGTTCCAGGCGGGCCCGAGACCCGGTGGCGGATTCGCCGTGTCGGCCCGGCTCCCGCCCGAACCCGCTCACGGCCCGGCCGCGAGCCGAGAGGAGACGACCGCATGACCCGACCGATCCGGGTGCTCGTCGTAGACGACCAGCCTCTGCTCAGAGGCAGCTTCCGGGTGCTCATCGACACCGCTCCCGGGCTGACCACGGTGGGGGAAGCGGGCACCGGCGCCGAAGCCGTCGAGCGTACCCGGCAGTTGCGTCCTGAAGTGGTGCTGATGGACATCAGCATGCCCGGCATGGACGGCATCGAGGCGACCCGGCAGATAGCCGGATCCCCCGAGACGGCGGAGACAAGCATCCTCGTCCTCACCACCTTCGACCTCGACGAGTACGTGTACGGCGCGCTGCGGGCCGGGGCGGCCGGGTTCCTTCTCAAGGACACTTCCCCCGACGTCCTGCTGGCGGGTATCCGCACCGTCGCCGCCGGAGAGTCCCTTCTCGCCCCCACGGTGACCCGGCGGCTGATCGCCCGGTTCACGCGCCTGCCGCCGCCGCACCCTGCGCCGGGGCCGTCGCCGGACCAGCTCACGGCGCGCGAACGTGAGGTCCTGGTGCTCGTGGCGCGCGGTTTCTCCAACGCCGACATCGCCGAGTACCTGCAGCTCAGCCGTGGCACCGTGAAGACCTACATCGGCCGGTTGCTGAGCAGGCTGCAGGCACGTGATCGTGCGCAACTGGTGATCAGCGCGTACGAGTCCGGGCTGGTCAGCGTCGCGCAGCAGCCGGCCGAATCCTGAGCGGGTCGGGCGCTGCCGGACAGCGCGGCACACGCTGCCCGGCGTCGTGGCGTCAGCCCGAGTTCTACGGAGCCACCGTCACGGTGGCGAAGGCGTTGACGATGCGGTGGTCCGAGCACGGCTTGTCGCGGTTGGCGCCGCAGACGTGACCGATCGGCTGTGAGTCCTGCCGATAGGCGGTGAGCTTGTCGGCCCGGGCGAACACGAGGTCCACCTTGCGGGACTGGCCGCACTTGCCCAGGGTGTTGCTCTCGGTGGTCTGTTCCCCCCAACCGGGGCAGATCGGGTTCGCGTCGTCCAGTTCGTGATACTGGCCTCGGTTGCCCTTGTTGTGGTCCGTGTTGACCGTGGCCGTGTACCAGGTGTCGAGCGGGGAATCGTGCGGCTGGAGGTTGAAGTCCCCGGCGATCAGCACCGTGTCGTTCTGGGCGCGGTACCGCTCAAGGACGTTGTGCACGTAGCCGAGCTGCGCCTCCTGGTCTGCCTCGACGAAGGTGAGGTGAGTGGTGCAGAAGCGCAGGCGTGGCAGGGCGGAGACCGGCGCGCACAGCAGTTTGCGCTGCTTGTCCTCAGCGGCCTGCGGCAGGGTGAACCGGTCGGCGGTGCCGAGGGCGAGGCGGCTGAAGATCGCGACACCGTAACCCGCGCCGCCGCAGTAGCGGGCGTCGCCGGCCGGGGTGACCCGCTCGTAGCGGGCGAAGTTGAGCTCGTTCTGCGGCCAGTTGATCCGCTGCAGATAGTCGATGAGCGCGTCGTACTGGTTGTGGCAGATCTCGTTGACCGACACGAAGTCGGGGTTGCGACCCCTGATCGAACTGCCGATCGCCTGGATGATGCCGTTGGTCGTGGAACCGAGATGTTTGCCGTGGCCGGCGATGTTCCAGTGCCAGATCTGGTACGTCGTGGCCATGTTCGTACGGGCGTGGGACGGCGTCACCAGCGTCACGGCGATCATGACGGCCGAGGCCATCGCCGCCCACAGCCGGCGTGAGGCGCCTCCCCATAAAATGATCTTCACACATCCACTGTGCATCGCGCGGCTTGTCAGATCAACAGTCATGCGGCCGGTCTGTGTTTCAGGTCGCGTTCCCCCTTGCGCGACGGCGGGATCGCCGTGTCGAGCGGAGCAGCCGTCGGTGTATTATATTGAATAAACGTTTACTCAATGAGGTGGGTCATGTCCAGAACGCGGAGTGAACAGGCGGTATGGCGCCGGGAACAACTGCTGGACGCGGCCCTGCGTGTGTTCGCCGACAAGGGCGTGGACGGCGCCACGGTCAAGGACGTGGCTCAGGCCGCCGACGTGACGCCCGGCCTGCTCTACCGCTACTTCGCCAGCAAGGAGGCGATGGTGGAGACCCTCCTGTCGGAACGGGGATTCCTGCCCCGGCTGCTGGAGTGGCGGGCGCAGGGGCACGACACCCGGCCGGCTACCGAGGTGCTGACCGAGTTGCTGGAGGCGTTCGATCGGCTGCTGGCCGACAACGCCGAACTGATGGCGCTGTTCTTCAGCGCCGCCCAGGCCCGCGCGCCGCTGGCGACGATGGTGAACGAGGGGCAACGGCTCATCGGCGACTTCCTGCGCGACCGGGTCGATGCCGGCGACCTGCGCCCGCACGACACGGTCATGGCGGCCAAGACCTTGTTCGCCACCGTCGCCATCAACCGGCGGTTCGGCACCCCCATCGACATCGCGGCCCTGGTCGGGCTGCTCTATCCGGAAGAAGGATGATATGCGTGCACAGTGCTGTGTCGTCGGGGGCGGCCCTGCGGGCATGATGGCCGGGTTGCTGCTCGCCCGTCAGGGCGTGGAGGTGATCGTGCTGGAGAAACACGCGGACTTCCTGCGCGACTTCCGAGGTGACACCGTCCACCCCTCGACGCTCGAACTGATCGCCGAGCTGGGCTGGATCGAGGAGTTCCTCAGCCTCCCGCACACCAGAATGCCCCAGGTGACGGTCAACATGGGCGGCCGAGACGTCACCTTCGCCGACTTCAGCCGGTTGAACGTGCGCTGCCCCTACATCGCGTTCATGGCACAGTGGGACGTGCTGGACTTCCTGGCCGGCAAGGCCGAGAGCTACCCCTCCTTCCGGCTCCTGCGCCGCACCCGGGCGACGGAACTTCTCATCGAGCGCGGGCGGGTGACCGGGGTCCTCGCCGACACCGAGGACGGTCCCGTACAGGTGCGGGCCGACCTGGTGATCGGGGCCGACGGCCGCCACTCCACCGTCCGGGCGCGTGCCGACCTCGCCCCCGCGAAGGCCTCACCACCCGTGGACGTGCTGTGGTTCCACCTGCCCCGCCGTCCGCATGATCGGGTGCCCTTCTTCCAAGGAGGCAAGGGGGTGCTCATCTCCATCGATCGAGGTGACTACTGGCAGCTCGCCCATGCGATTCCGGCGACCGCCTTCGACGAACTGAAAGCCGCAGGGTTGCCGGCGTTCCGGGAACGGGTGGCGCGGTTGGCTCCCGCACTGCGCGACCGCGTGGACCAGATCCACGACTGGGAGGCGGTGCACCATCTGAGCGTCCGGGTGGATCGGCTGGCGCGGTGGCACCGGCCGGGACTGCTGTGCATCGGCGACGCCGCCCATGCCATGTCGCCCGCAGGCGGAGTGGGCATCAACCTGGCCGTCCAGGACGCGGTGGCCACCGCCAACCTGCTGGGCCCGCTGTTCGCCAGGGGAGGCACTCCGGAGGACGGCGACCTGGCCCGGGTGCAGTCACGCAGGGAGCGCGCCGCGAAGCTCACCCAGGCCTTCCAACTCGGCATCCTGCGCGACCTCTATCCCAAGGACCTGGGCGACGACACGACTGAACATGTGCCGCCGATCTTCACGGCGTTCCGGATGCTGCCGCCACTGCGCCACCTGATGGGCCGTTTCCTGGGCATGGGCGTCCAGCCGGAGCACATCCCCGCATGACCGACGGGCGCTCAACCGGCCCGATCCGGAACCACGACCAGCTGATCAAAGGCCCGGTGTGTCGTGTGCGCGTCTCGGGTCCTGCATCGTGTGATGCCGAGCCTTCACGGCGTTCAGGGCGGTCATGAAGCGGGTGAGAAGCGGGCCCGTGTCCCCGTCTCGCCAGACCAGGTGCAAGGTGGTGGCGGTACCCGCGAGTCGTCGAGGTGTCACGCCCTCTCGGTGCAGCACTCGATAGGAGTCGGCCATCACGGCCGCGCCGAAACCGGCGGCGACCAGTGCGAGGATCGTCTGAACGGTCCTGCCCCGTGCGCCGACGCGCGGCACGATCCCGGCGTGGTGGCACAACGAGGTGATCTCGTCGTGCGCGTGAGGCGCGGATTCGCGTGGCCACAGCACCAGGGGGATCTCACCGAGTACGGAGACAGGTGCCGGCTCACGGGTCGTGGCGAGTGGGTGCCCGGCCGGCAGGAAGAGGGTCAACGGCTCGCGCGTCCAGACTCGTGTGGCGAGACGGGCGTCGCGAACCGGCAGCCGCTGCACCGCCACATCGAGGCTTCCGTCCAGGATGCCGGCCGACATCTCGGCGTCGTCGAACAGCTCCACCAGGGACAGGTCGACGTCGGGGAGTTCTGCCCGCAGCCGGCCGAGGGCGTCTCCCAGCGCGCCGTTGATGCCCGATCCGGCGAACCCGACCGTCACGCGACCGGTCTTGCCCTCAGCGGCCAGCCGCACGTCGTTGAGAGTGGCTTCGGCATCGGCCAGCATGCGCACGGCCCGCCGGAGCAGCGCCTCACCTGCTGTGGTGGGAAGAAGGCCACGGCCGGCGCGGGCGAACAGCTCGACCCCCAAGCGTCGTTCCAGTTCGCGCAGCTGCCGACTCAGTGTCGGCTGGGTCAGCCGTAGGCGGCGAGCGGCTCCGCTGATGGATCCCTCCTCGGCGATCGCGACCATGTACCCCAGCAACCGCAGATCCATCCATGCCTCCACAGCATGGATGATATATCGATCGATGCCTCGACATGGCAAATTGGGGCCCTCCGGTGAAGAATGAAGCCGTCCCGACTTCTTTGAAACGCCGGAGCCGTCGTGAAACACCTTGGAGTTCTCGCTCACAGCACGGGAGGAGCGGCCCTTTGCTTCCTCGCCTTCTGCGAGGAGGGGTTCCACCGGACCGGTCGCAACGAGCATCCCGACGTCACCCTCAACTACATCGCTTTCGGGTACAGCATGCCCGCCTGGGAAAGCGGAGATCACGCGACCGTCCGGGCGACCCTGGCGACCAGCGCGCAGCGGCTCGCCCGGGCCGGCGCCGACTTCTTCGTCTGCCCGGACAACACCGCGCACATGGCTCTGGAGGTGCCGGGCCCGGACCTCCCACTGCCGGGTCTCCACATCGCCGAGGTCGTCGCGGACCAGGCCGCGGCCGAAGGGCGAACCCGCGTCGGCGTCCTGGGCACCAGGTACACCATGGACGGCTCGCTGTACCCGCAGGCGCTGGCCGCCCGTGGGATCACCGCGGTGCTGCCGGAGGCCGACGACCGCGACCTCGTCAACGAGGTCATCTTCAAGGAACTGGTGAACGGGGTGATCAGCGATACCTCACGCCAGGAGTATCTCCACGTCATCGAACGGCTGGCCGACAGGGGCTGTGACGCGGTCGCGCTCGTCTGCACCGAGATCCCGTTGCTGATCACGCCCGATGTTTCCAGCCTGCCGACGTTGGACTCGACCCGTCTGCTGGCCCGCGCGGCCTACGACGTCGCTGTCGGCGAGCGGGCGATGCCTGATTGGCGCGGCGGCCCTCGATGAGCCCGGGACCCTGCGGAACGGAGCGGACGATGTCACATCCCGAACGGCGCCTCAAGGAACTCGGGCTGACGTTGCCGGAGGTCGTCCCCCCGGTCGCGACCTACGTGCCCGCCGTACGCAGCGGGGACCACGTCCACGTCTCGGGTCAGGTGCCGCTGCGGGAGGGGCGGCTGATCGCGGCCGGCCGGCTCGGTGACACGGTCAGCGTGGAACTCGCGTACGAGTGCGCGCGCCAGTGCGCGCTGAACTCACTGGCGGCGCTGAAGGCGGAGATCGGCGATCTGGCGGCCGTGGCCCGCGTGGTCAAGGCCGTGGTGTTCGTCGCGTCGACTGCCGATTTCACTCGGCTCCCGCAGGTCGGCGATGGGGCATCGGACCTGCTCTGCGAACTTTTCGGCGACGCCGGACGGCATGCCCGCTCGGCGGTCGGGGTGGCGGCGCTGCCGCTGAGCTCACCCGTCGAACTGGAACTTCTGGTCGAGATTCGCCAGTCGGCACACGGCTGAGCCGGCGACTCCCCGAACCCCAAAGCAGTCGGCCCCGCAGGGACGGCAACACCTTTCAGTCACAAGGAGCGCGCACGCATGCCCGTGAAAGTCCCGGCGGCGATCGTCGGTTCAGGCAACATCGGAACGGATCTGCTCTACAAGTTGCACCGATCCGAACTCATCGATCCGCGTTTCATGATCGGAATCGACCCTGGCAGCGAGGGCCTGCGGCGGGCGAAGGACCTGGGCGTCGAGGTGTCGGCTGAGGGCGTCGACTGGCTGCTCAGCCGATCGGACCGGCCCCCGCTGGTGTTCGAGGCGACCTCGGCGAAGGTGCACGCCGCTGCCGCGCCACGCTACGAGGCCGCGGGGATCATCGCGATCGACCTGACACCCGCGTCGGTCGGCCGCTGGGTCGTACCCGCCGTCAACCTCGACGATCACCTGCAGGCGCCGAACCTCAACATGGTCAGCTGCGCGGGGCAAGCCACCATCCCCCTCCTGTACGCGATCGACCAGGTCGCCGACGTCTCCTACGGCGAGATCGTCGCCACCATCGCGAGCGGCAGCGCGGGTCCGGGCACCCGGTGGAACCTCAGCGAGTTCAGCGAGAAGACCGGACAGGCCCTGACCGCCGTCGCCGGGGTGGACGAGGCGAAAGCGTTCTCACTGATCAACCCTGCCGATCCGCCCATGGTCATGCGCGACACCGTGTACGCGAGGGTCCGCCGGAACGACGCCGATCGCATCGAGCGCGCCGTACGGGACATCGTCGCCAAAGTCCAACGGTACGTGCCGGGCTACCGGCTGCGATTCATGGAGGTCGACGGCAACCTGGTCACCGTCATGGTGCAGGTGGAAGGCGCCGGCGATTTCCTGCCCACCTACGCGGGCAATCTCGACATCATCACCGCCGCCGCGACCGCCGTCGCCGAACGGATCGCGGAGAAGACCCTTGGAGCCACCCGATGATCACACTCGTGGACACGAGCCTGCGTGACGGCATGAGCAGTGTCTCGCACCAGTTCACACCGGAACAGGTCGGCGCGGTGGCCAGGGGTCTCGACCGGGCGGGTGTCCCGGTCATCGAGGTCGCCCACGGCATCGGCATCGGCGCCTCCTCGATCCAGTACGGGTTCGCCGCAGCGACGGACGTCGAGTACGTACAGGCCGCCGTCGCCGCTGTGGACAGAGCGGACATCGCCGTGTTGTACGTGCCGGGGATCTCGACGCTCACCGCCTTGGACGCCGTCCGCGACGCCGGGGCGAGCACCGTACGCGTCGCCACGCACTGCACCGAGGCCGACTGCGCCGAGCAGCCGATCCGCCATGCCCGCGAGCACGGCATGCGGGTCATGAGCTTCCTGATGATGAGCCACAAGCTCGAACCTGAGGCACTGGCCGAGCAGGCAGCCAAACTGGACTCCTACGGCGCGCAGGTGATCTACGTGGTCGACTCCGCCGGGGCGCTCGTGCCCGGTTCCGCCGGAGCCCGTGTCGCCGCGCTGCGCGACGCGGTCCACGCGGACATCGGCTTCCACGCCCACAACAACCTGGGCGTGGGCGTCGGCAACGCGCTCGCCGCGGTCGAGAACGGCGCGACCTACATCGACGGATCGCTCCGAGGACTGGGAGCCGGCGCCGGCAACGCCCAGACGGAGGTTCTCGCGGCGGCGCTGGAACGCGCCGGTCACCACCCGGGAGTCGACCTCTTCGCACTGATCGAGGTCGCCGAACACCTCATCGCGCCGTTGATGACCGAACCGCAGATCGTCGACGAGACCGCACTCCTGCTCGGCTACGCCGGTCTCTACTCCACCTTCTTCCACCCGGCGAAGCGCGCCGCGGACAAGTACGGCGTACCCATGCGCGAACTCCTCCTGGAGTTGGGCCGACGCGAGGTCATCGGAGGTCAGGAGGACATGATCATCGACGTGGCGGCGGAGCTTTCGAGTCGAGCGCGGAGCGTGTGAGTGATGAGGCGTTCCGAGGTCCGGGAGGCGGCCGCCGCGCTGCTCGACGCCTACCGGTCGGGCACCCCGATTCCGCCCTTGAGCACCACCTACCCCGGCGCGACCGTCACCGACGCCTACCGGATCCAGCAGGAGCAGGTGCGGTCCTGGACCGAGGCCGGAGACCAGGTCCGCGGCCACAAGATCGGCCTGGTCTCGGCCGCGATCCAGCGGCAGATGGGCGTCCACGAGCCGGACTACGGCCATCTGACCGCAAGCATGTTCCACCCGGAACACCGGCCGATCCCCGCCGGCGGGTTCATCCAGCCTCGGATCGAGCCGGAGATCGCCTTCATCCTGGGCGCCCCTCTCCGGGGACCCGGCGTGACTGTCGACGACGCCGCCAGGTCGGTGCGATACCTGTTGCCGGCCCTTGAAATCGTCGACTCCCGGATTCAGAACTGGAAGATCTCGATCGTCGACACGATCGCCGACAACGCATCGTCCGGGGCGGCGATCCTCGGCAGCACGCCGATCGATCCGGCAGACGTCGACCTGCGATCCGCGAACTGCACGCTGATCAGGAACGGCGTGGTCACCGAAACCGGTACGGGAGCGGCGGTCCTCGGCACCCCGTTCAACGCTCTGGCCTGGCTGGCGAACGCCGTCGGTGCGCTGGGGGTGTCGCTGGAGCCAGGCCAGGTCGTGCTGTCCGGCTCCTTCACCAGGGCCGTCACGATCGCGCCGGGCGACAGCGTCACGGCGGACTTCCCCGGGATCGGCAGGGTGACGGCGGCGCTGGCCGAGGAAGACCCGTCCTGACACGAGAGGCCGGGATTCGCGGTCAGTCTCCGCCTCGCCGAGACCCGCATCAGATCCCGCCCGAGGCGGCCGTCCCGGACCCGGACGCGCCCGCCGATCCATGATCACAGCCGTCTGCGCCGTCACATGGAGCGGACAGAGTGACAGCCCGCAGACCTCGCTGCATGGTGATGCAGTTCGGAATCGGCTGTGCCCCGCCTATCGGCGGAGGGCACGGACGCGGGCGATGACGACCAGGATCCCGGTCGCGGCGATCAAGCCGGCCGAGGCCAGGAAGGTCGGCCAGAGGTGAGACAGCAGGACGAAGGTGACACCACGGCCGCCGGTGACCGACTCCAGAACCTGTGGCAGGAACGCGAGCACCGGCACCGGCAGCAGGTACGGAACGAGCCGGAGCGCCGTCCGCCAGGAGACCGTGCGGCGTCGCGCCCACTGCCGGGCGCGGCGCGCCTTGAGCCCCCCGCCGACCGCGATCGAGATCGCGGCGGCGAGCACGGTCAGGTCCGCGATGAAGGCCGCCGGGAGCGGGCCGCCCGCACCGGGCTCGCCATCGGTCAGGGCGATGAGGCCGTCCATGATGGCCTCGACGTCGGCCTCCAGCGGCATCCGGCTGTTGGACATCAGCGCGATGGCGTATCCGCTGTCGGGCAGCAGCACCATGGCGGCGGTCGAGGTGAAGGAAGACCCGTTGTGCGCGATCTGCCGGGGACCACCGAACGGGTCGGGGTTGTCCCAGCCGAGGGCGTAGCGCCCGTCGGGGCCACTGGGCCGGTGCAACTCGCGCAGTCCCCTGGCGGACAGCACGCCGCCGGTCGCGTCCCGGGTGTGCAGGGCCAGCCATGCGGCGAGATCGACGGCGGTGGTGACGAGACTGGCCGACCCGGCGACGAACCGGTCGGGCTCGGTACGCGGCCAGGTGAGACCGAGGAAGCGGTTGTGCCCGTCGACGAGGCCGGGCACGGGATCGTTCCAGTTGTCGACCGTCACCGTCGAGGACATCCGCAACGGGGTGAGCACCCGCTGGGTGAGGTAGTCGGCGAAGGACAGCCCGCTCACCACCTCCACCAGGCGCGCGGCGACCCAGTAGTTGGGGTTGTGGTAGGTGTGCTGCCGTCCAGGGGCGGCGGCGAGTGCGGCACGGCGCAGGTCCGCCACGGCCCGCCGCAGGGAGTCCGGCTGGGGGAGCGCAGCCTCCGGGTAGGTGGTATCCGACATGCCGGAGCTGTGGTTGAGCAACTGTCGGACGGTGATCCGCGCGGATCTGGGGTCGGCCAGGGAGAACTCCGGCAGATGCCGTACGACGGGATCATCGAGTCGGAGGGCGCCGTCCTCGGCCAGTTGCATGACGGCCAGGGCGGTGAACGACTTCGTGAGCGAGGCGATCCGCATCGGGGTCCGGTCGGTGACCGGCTCGCCGCGCGCGTCGTGGCCGTACCCGCCGGTGTGAAGCACCTGCCCGTCCTTGACGAGCGCCACCGCGACGCCGGGCAGGCGGGTGGGTCCGAGGTTGGCCGCGACGACCGCCGCGACCGCATCCGGGGTCGGTCGCGTCGCCCCCGTCGCGGCGGCGGTGGCGGCGGTGGTGGCGGCGGGGAAGATCAGCGGCAACAGCAGAGCCGCGCCGATGACCGAGCGTATTGTCATCACGTTGTTCCTTGTGAAAGAGCGACCGGCCGGTTCAGTCGTTGAGGAAGCGCACGATGGCGAGGACCCGGCGGTTGTAGCCGTCCACGTGCGTGAGGCCGAGCTTGTCGAAGATCGCGTTGGCGTGTTTCTCCACCGCGCTGCGCGAGACGTGCAGACGTCCGGCGATGGACTCGTTGGTGTGCCCCTGCGCCATCAGCGCCAGCACCTCGTGCTCGCGTGGGCTGAGCCGGGCCAATGACTCGGTGTCGCGGGCGCGGTTGAGCAGCCGCCGGACGACTTCGGGATCGAACGCCGTGCCGCCGTCGGCCACCCGCCGCAGCGCCTCCAGGAAGTCGCCGACCTCGACCACCCGGTCCTTGAGCAGGTAGCCGACCCCGCGCACGTCGCCGTCGACGAGTTGGGCGGCGTAGCGTTTGTCGACGTACTGAGACAGCACCAGCACCGCGATCCCCGGATGCCGGCGCCGGACGGCGAGCGCGGCCCGCAGGCCCTCGTTGGTGAAGGTGGGCGGCATGCGCACGTCGGCGATGACGACGTCCGGCCGGTGCTCGTCGCAGGCGGCCACCAGCCCCTCTCCGTCGCCGACGGCCGCCACGACGTCGTGACCGTCCTCGCTCAGCAGCCGGGTCAGCCCTTCGCGCAGCAGAGTGCTGTCTTCGGCCAGGACTATGCGCACGGCAGCTCCACCCGCAGTGCCGTCGGGCCGCCCGCAGGGCTGTCGAGCTCGAAGCGGCCGTCGTGGGCGGCCACCCGGCGGGCCAGACCGGACAGGCCGCGCCCGTCGGCTCTGGCACCGCCGACCCCGTCGTCGCTGACGCGCACCAGCAACCTGCCGTCGGACCGGCGCACCTCGACCTCGACACGCCGGGCCCGGCTGTGTTTGAGGGCGTTCGTCACCGCCTCGCAGATCACGAAGTAGGCGACGGTCTCCTGGGCCGGCCCGAGCCGTACCGGGACGTCGTAGTCCAGGAGGATCGGCAGGCCGGAGCTTTCGGCGAGCGACTCCAGCGCCACCGGGAGCCCGCCGTCGTCCAGGGCCGCGGGATAGATCCGCCAGGCCACCTCCCGCAACTCCTCCAGAGCGCGGCGGGACTCCTCCTGCGCCTGCCGGAACAGCGAGGCGGCGGCGTCCCGGTCGGCCGCGCGGTCGGCGCGGCCGAGCAGCATGCCCAGCGCCACCAGGCGCTGCTGGACGCCGTCGTGCAGGTCCCGCTCGATGCGTCGTCGCTCGTCGTCGACGGCCTCCAGCACCTCCGCCCGGGTGCGCGACAACTGATCGACCCGGCTCCGCAGCACCTCCTTGTCACTGGGCGCCAGCCCCCACACGGCCAGCCTCCGCTCCAGCGCCGCCAGGCCCATGAGGGCCTGCGCCGCCAGGAAGACGACCAGGACCACGAACGCCGTCCAGGTGAGTGGATCGTGCCAACTCATCTCGGCACGCTCGCCCGAGGCGCCGGACAACGCCCGCCAGCTCAACACCACCCAGACCCCGACCAGCATCAGTACGGCACCGCCGAGCCCGCCCAGCAGACCGCGCAACGCCACGTACGCGGACGCGCGGCCCCCGGCCGGACCTACGGCGATGGCGCCACCGAGACAGCGGTTGACGCGGACCCGGTCGGCCTCGGCCAGCATCCGGGTGACCCGGACCGACCAGAGGCGGGTCGGTGGCAGCGCGCGCAGCGGCACCGCGAGGAGTGCCCACGGCAACTCGACCACGGCCATCACCGCCCCGAGCACCAATCCGACCATGCCGCGTGCCGCGGCCCGCACGACCACCATGTTCAGAAACTGTAGAGGGCCGTCTCGCGCGAGCACATTGAAGTTTTCCGCACGATGAGTGCGGTCCCCCACACCCGATATCCAGCTTTATCGGCCTTTGAGGGAGATGTGGTCTGACGTGGGCGTCATAGGGACCTTCGGCCCTACCCGTGCACCCCGGGTACGCCGACGGTGGAAAGGAGGGTGGCCCATCGACGGCAGGGGGGCCGAGTTGTGAACGTGGACGCCGGAGCCGTCCGGCTGCCGGGACAACTGGTCGTTCCGAAAGACACCACAGGAGTGGTGGTCTTCGTCCACGGCAGCGGCAGCAGCAGACACAGCCCGCGCAACCGGTACGTGGCCTCGGTGCTCAACCACGCCGGTCTGGGCACACTGCTCTTCGACCTGCTGACAGCGGGGGAGGAGCGCGACCGGGGCAACGTGTTCGACATCGAACTGCTGGCCGGACGGCTGACACAGGTGACAAGCTGGCTCGGCGGACGAGAAGAAGCCGAAGGGCTGCCGGTCGGCTACTTCGGAGCCAGCACCGGGGCGGCGGCCGCGCTGTGGGCCGCGGCGGAGCCGGGCAGCCGGGTGGCCGCCGTCGTCTCACGTGGCGGCCGGCCGGACCTCGCCGGAGCCCGGCTGCCGCTGGTACGGGCGCCGACGCTGCTGATCGTGGGCGGCTGGGACGAACTGGTCCTCGACCTCAACCAGGCGGCGCAGCAGCGCTTGACCTGCGAGAACCGCCTTGAGGTCATCCCCGCTGCGACACACCTGTTCGAGGAGCCCGGGGCGCTCGACAGGGTCGCGGACCTCGCCTGCGACTGGTTCACCGACCACTTCCGGCCGGCGAGACCGACCCATCGCTGACCGGCGTTCGAGAACGTCCGAGTGGCGAACGGTCCAGAGCCGATCGGTGCCGCTGAGGACATCCCATGCCGACCGCGCCCGCCGCGAACTCGTGTCCGTGGCCTTCACGGCCACTCGGATCGGCCGGGAAGGCGCGGTCCCGACGGCATGTCCGTCGTACGGCCCGCCGTGCACCAGCGTGACGAGCGGAAACGGGCCGGCAGGCCCAGTAGCCCGTCGGACGCCTGCTGCACAAGGCATTCCAGCCGGATAGTCTCGGCCCTTGGTCACACGACGTTTCCAGGGACAGAATCCATGACGGTCTTCGCCTGTGCGCGGTGCGACACCCTCCTGACCGCGCCGGTATCGCGGGTTGCTCTCCCCGTCCATGCCCGCCAGGTGTACGGCCACGAGCTCATCGGCGTTCTGATGGAGTCCGGCACCTACGCCGTCGACCCTGAGCCCTTCGGCCCGCCGTGGCGACCGTGGGCCGAGAACAGCCCGGAACAGGTGCGGGCCTCCGGCGTGCACGCGCCGGTCTTCGCGTTGTCCCACGGCCCACGGGAAGCGATCGTCATCGCGCCGGGCGACGTCCGAGGGACCGTCCTGATCCCCGAGCGTTGTAGCGGTAGGTGCTGTGGGCCTGATGGGCGAGACGGCCCGAACCTGGCCTGCACCGGGTGCGGGACCGCAGTGGCATCCCGTATAGACGACTGCGGGTCCTGGCAGGCCGTCTGGCTGGACCCGCGTGGCGTACGTGCGTTGCCCGTCCCGGGCCCGGCCCTCGACAGCGCCGACTGGGACGAGTTACGCGAGCGGTGGCCGGGCACCCCTCCGGTGGAGCGCTCGGGCTGGTGGAGCCCGCTGTGGGCGGCTGCGGTGGGCGCGGCCCTGGCCCATGCGCTGGCGGCGTCGAACGGCACCCGGATCACCGTCCCTGCGGGCCTGCTCGCCGATTTCTTCGGCCGCTCACTCGACGCCCTGCTGCCTCAGCGATCACCTGCCCGACCACTGGCCTTGGCCGGACCCGGCGTTCCGGCTGTCGCCGGCACCATCGCCCTGACCCCACGGCATCCGCACACCGGTGAGATCTGGCAGCCCGCCGCCACCCGAGACGTGGTTCCCTTGGACGCCGAGGTGTGGACGTATCTGGTGTCTCCTCGTGATCGCGGCCCGGCGGCCGGAGGGCGTGTCGCACCCAAGGCCGCCCACCAGGTCTATCGCGATGATCTCTCGCCCTTCCTGCCCATCTTGGCGTTCCGGCCGGACCGGGACGTCTTCCTCGATACCCTGGTGCGGCTGCCTCAGGTCCGCCGGCCCTGGCTCCGCGCCATTTACGATCGCGTACAAGATCGTTTGTGGGAGGGGCCCTTCTGACCGGAGTAACCTCGCAGCCGAAGTTCCGGCGTGACACCCGGGGTCCGGTGCCGGCCACACGCGTGAGTGGTCAGTGGCGGTCAGTCGCCTCTGTCAGCCGCAGTGGCGCTTCGGACGCAGTCGCGGAGCAGAGCGCGGCGCCGGTCGTGTACGTCATCGGGTTCTTGGCTGCTGGCCGCATACACGTTGCTGACCGGTGACCAGGCCATGGACATGGCGATGACCATGGCCATGATGTCGAACGGGTCGCCTGCGCGGACCCGCCCGGCGGTCTGGGCCTCGGCGATGGCCGTGAGCTTGCGGTCGTCGTAGTGCTCGTGCGTCTCGACGAGGTGCCCGGCAGGCCGGCGCTCCAGCCGTGTCCAGGTCGCCAGCCGGATGAGGTCGGGGCGGCGCAGGTACTCGTCGTAGAGACGAACGGCCCAGTCCGCGAGATCGTCGGCGTCGATGGGCACGACGTCGGTGATGCGCTCCAGCGAGCTGAGGAAGATCGCGTCGAAGAGTCGTTCCTTGTCGCCGAAGTAGGCGTAGAGCTGTGCCTTGTTGGTGCGCGCCGCCGTCACGATGCGTTCGATGCGCGCCCCGGCGATGCCGTGTCGGGCGAACTCTTCGGTGGCGGCGTCCAGGATGCGCTGGTAGGTCGCGGCGCCTCGCGAGGTCTGGGGCTGTTCCGGCATGCCCGGAGTCTAGCAAACAGAACAGTTGGTTTGCCTTGCCGGGCGGCCGTGTTTAGACTTCGGCAGACCGAACAGTCTGTTTAAGGAGTGGGCATGCGAACGACCATCGGATGGCGGGCGACCGGCCCGACGGCACTGCGGCGCACCTCGCTGGAGCGCCGTGACCTGCGCCCGGACGACATCGCGGTGCAGGTCGACCACTGCGGCGTGTGCCACAGCGACCTGCACGCCCTGCACGCCTACGACCGGCACACGAGAACGCCCCTGGTGCCCGGTCACGAATTCACCGGCGTGGTGACCGCGACCGGCCCCGAGGTGACCACCTTCTCGGTCGGCGACCACGTCGCGGTGGGCAACATCGTCGACTCCTGCGGCGTGTGCGCCATGTGCGAAGCCGGACAGGAGAATTTCTGCCACTCCTTCCCGACTCTGACCTACGGAGGTACCGACCGGCAGGACGGGTCGACCACCCTGGGTGGCTACTCCCGCGAGTACGTCGTGCGCGACACCTTCGCCTACCCGCTCCCCTCCGGCCTCGACCCGGCCGAGGCCGCCCCGCTGATGTGCGCCGGCGTCACCGTCTGGGAACCCCTGCGCCACCTCGGCGTGGGCCCCGGCAGTCGTGTCGCCGTGGCCGGCCTCGGCGGGCTGGGCCACCTCGCGGTCAAGATGGCCGTGGCACTCGGCGCCACCACGACCGTCATCAGCCGCACCCAGGACAAGCGCGACGACGCCCGCAAACTCGGCGCCCACGACCTCATCGACGCCATCGACACCCGGCAGATGGCCACGGCACGCGACACCTTCGACGTCGTCATCGACACCGTCTCCGCCCCTCACGACCTCGCCCCGTATCTGAAGCTGGTGGCGATGGACGGCACCCTCAGCCTCCTCGGGCACCTGGGCCCCGTCACCGTCGAGGCCACGGACCTGCTCATCGGCCGCAAGAAGCTCAGTTCCGCAGGCAGCGGAGGCCGCCTGGCGACGGCTGAGATGCTCCGATTCTGCGCCGACAACGGCATCGCCGCCGACATCGAAGTACTCCCGTCGTCACAGGTGGACACGGCACTCGACCGCCTCAGGCGAAACGACGTCCGCTACCGCTTCGTGCTCGACCTGTCCGACCTGGACTGAGGAGACCGTGGGCCGGACAAACCGGACGCGAGAGAGGCCGCTGCACCCGTCCCGCCCGCTGCCGGCTCGCGCCCCCGATGCCGCTACTGGGAGTCGGCAGCGTGCATGGACCGAGAGCTTCACCAGGATGCTCCCGGGGTCAGCGACTGTCGGTCGTGGCCGTCACCAGGTGACCGGGAGTTCGTGGACGCCGTAGACGACGGCGTCGTCCTTGTAGGGCAGGTCCTCGGCCGGTGCGGCGAGCCGCAGGGTGGGGATGCGGCGGAACAGCGTGTCGAAGACGATCTGCAGTTCCATCCGGGCCAGGTTCTGGCCGAGGCACTGGTGCGGGCCGTAGCCGAACGCGAGATGGTGACGGTCCCCGCGCTCGACATCCAGTTCGGCAGGGTTCTCGAACGCCGCCGGATCCCAGTCCGCCGACAGGGCCGAGACGACGACGCCGTCGCCGGCCTTCATGCTCACCCCGCCGATCTCCACATCTTCGGTCGCCACCCGGGCGGTGATCGTGTCGGCGATGGTGAAGTAGCGCAGCAACTCCTCCACCGCCATGGGCGTCCGGCCCGGGTCGGCTTTGATCAGGGCCAGCTGCTCAGGGTGGGAGAGCAGCCCGACCACACCGAGGGAGATCATGTTCGCGGTGGTCTCGTGCCCGGCGGTCAGCAGCAGGAAGGCCAGGCTCACCAGGCCCGTGTGATCGAGGGCGCCCGTCTGACGCTGCCTGGCGATCTGCCGGCTGAGCAGATCGTCGCCGGGTTCGGACTCCTTGCGGGTGACCAGGCCGTCCACGTAGGCGCGCACATCGGCGAAGGCCCGCCAGCGGTCCTCCTGCGAGGTCCGGCTCACCATCATGGAGGTGCGGCTTTGGAAGAAGTCGTGGTCGGCGTAGGGGACGCCGAGCAGTTCGCAGATCACCAGGGAGGGCACCGGCAGGGACAGCGCCTGAACCAGGTCGACCGGCCGCCGGTCGGTGGCGAGCAGGTCGTCGATGAAGTGGTCGACGATGGCCTGGATCCGAGGGCGAAGCCCGGCCAGGCGTTTCACGGTGAACTCGCTGATCGCCGGGCGGCGGGCCGCGGAGTGTTCCGCGCCGTCCATGCCGATCAGCACCGGCGGCTGGGTGCGCAGCTGCTGCAGGGTCGCCGCGTCGAGGTTGAAGAGCGGGTAGCCGTCGTGGCGCCGGTCGGAGGAGAAGCGGGGATCGGCGAGGACGGCACGGGCCTCCTCGTGCCGAGACACCCACCACGCCTCGCCGCCGCTGGTCATACGGATCCTGCTGATCGGCGCCTGCTCGCGCAGCCGCTCGTAGGCGGCGGGTGGGGTGAACGGGCAGCCACGCTCGACCGGCAGTTCCAGGTCGGTGAGTTCGGCGGCGACGCTGTTCGTCATGAGGGACCTCCTGGTAAGGATCTGGCGTTCATCGCAGGGTCAGCGGGGTCTCGGATGCCATGCGGGTCAGCTTGTTCGGGTTGCGGACGTAGTACAGGCCGGTGATCCGGTCGTCCTCGATCTGGACGGCCATGACGCCGTCGAGCTCGCCGTCCAGGCCGAGGAGGAGGGCCGGGTTGCCGTTGACCACGGTGGCCTCGCTGGTGAACGTGCCTTGTGCTTTGCCGAGGCCGCCGACGATCGCGCGGGCCACCTTGTCGGCGCCGGTGATCGGCTGCGGGATGGCCTGCTTGCGGCCGCCTCCGTCGGCCACCAGGACGACCTCGGGGGCGAGCACGTCGAGCAGGCCCTGAAGGTCCCTGGTTTCGAGCGCGCGCCGGAAGGACTCCACGACCGCTCGGGCCTGGCTCGGGGAGACCACCTCGCGAGGCCGCCGGGCATCGACGTGCCGACGGGCGCGGTGGGCGATCTGGCGTACGGTCGCCGGCGCCTTGCCGACCGCGGCCGCGATCTCCTCGTAGTCGATGTCGAAAACCTCGCGCAGCACGAAGACGGCCCGTTCGGTCGGCGACAGCGTCTCCATGACGAGCATCAGCGCCATCGACACGCTCTCGGCGAGTTCGACGTCCTCGGCCACGTCCGGCGTGGTGAGCAGAGGCTCGGGCAGCCACTGGCCGACGTACGCCTCCTTGCGGCGTTTCAGGGTGCGCAGCCGGTCCAGTGCGCGCCGGGTGGTGATCCGGACCAGGTAGGCGCGCTGGTCGGAAACTTGCCCGAGATCGACCCTGACCCACCGCAGCCAGGTCTCCTGAAGGGCGTCTTCGGCGTCGGCCGCCGAGCCGAGCATCTCGTAGGCGACGGTGAACAGCAGGTTGCGGTGGGCGAGGAACGCCTCGGTGGCCGGATCCATCCGGCCGGCACCGGTCATCGGCCCGGCTGCGCCCGTCGTCGCATCCCCGCGCTGGTCCATACCCGGCTCCCGCCTGTCACCCCGCAGCTCCTGCTCTAGGCACAAGACGTCGGCGCGCGCCGTTGTGTGACATCCGCGATCGGTGACCCATGTCACACGGCCATGGCGTCACAAAGTTCGGGGCGCCGCCGCCGCATGTCCGTCAGGACGCCTCGCGCTCGGCGCCGCAGAGATGGAACGGAATCATCGTGAGCAAGGTGGGAGCAACACATGAAGCACCGCATAGTCATCCTCGGCGCCGGATACGCCGGGGCCTACGTGGCCGGGAACCTGGCCCGTCGGCTGTCCCCGAAGGACATCGAGATCACCGTGGTCAACGCCGTACCGGACTTCGTCCAGCGGATGCGGCTGCACCAGCTCGCGGCCGGGCAGGACATCGAGGCCCCGAAGCTCGCCGACGTCTTCGCGGGCACCGGGATACGGCTGCGGCTGGCCCGGGTCACCGGTGTCGACCCCGAACGCCAGGTCGTCGCCACCGCTGACGTCGGCGGCGAACTCGGCTATGACACGCTGGTCTACGCGCTCGGCAGCCACGGCGACGACTGCGGCGTCCCCGGCGTGGCCGAGCACGCCTTCGACATCGCCGCCCGGCCCTCGGCGCGGCGCCTGCGCAAGCTCCTGGACAGGTGGGCCGAAGGTGGGAGCGTGGTGGTCGTCGGCGACGGGCTGACCGGTATCGAGACCGCCACCGAGCTCGCCGAATCCCGGCCCGGCCGGTCGGTGACACTCGTCGCCCGGGGCGAGCTGGGCGCCAGGCTCTCCGCCGGAGCCCGCAGCCACCTGCGGCGGGCCTGCGACCGGCTGCGCGTCATCGTCCTGGAGCACGCCGGAGTCGAAGCCGTCGAAGCGACGCGGGTGCGGTGCGCCGACGGCACCGCCGTGACGTCCGACGCGACCGTGTGGACGGCCGGGTTCACGGTCGATCCCATCGCCGCCGCCGGCGGGCTGGAGGTCGCCGCGAACGGGCAGATCATCGTCGATCGCACCATGCGGTCGGTCTCCCACCCGAACGTGTACGCCATCGGCGACAGCGCCCACGCCATCGGCGACAACGGCCTGCCGCTGCCGATGTCCTGCGCGTCGGCCGGCCACACCGGACGGCAGGCCGTCGAGGCGATCGTGGGACGTCTGACCGGCCGCGCGATCGCGAACACCAAGCTGGTCTACACCTACAACCACATCAGTCTCGGACGGCGGGACGGGATCCTGCAGCCGATCGACGACGAAGCGCAAGCGAAGCCGACGTATGTGGGCGGCCTGAAGGCCGCACGGGTCAAGACGGCCATCCTCACGACAGCGCTGTGGGCCACCTCGCATCCCACCTTCGGCGTGCCCAAGCGCAAGCACCGCCTGGCCGCAACGCCGGACGCCGTTGACGGCATCTGATTCTCGGACCGCCCCGTGCGGGTATCGACCGCCCGCCTCAGCTGCCGAATTCCGCGTCGACTTTCTGGCCGAAGGCCGCCGCCTTGGGGGTGTATGCCGGGTAGAAGTCCTTGCCGCACTCCAGGTCGTCCAGAGCGGCCTTGATCTCCTCGGCCAGGTACGGTTTTGCCTGGGCGGGCGTGAGCGTGGCTCCGAGGTCCTGAGTGTCCCCGCGTTGCTCGCGGCCGACCTCGTCCTCCCGGTCGAAGAACGCCCAGAGCCCGCGCCCCGGCAGGTCGGTCGGTTTGGTGCCGGAGACCTTGTAGCCCTTGCCCTTCAGGCACGTGACCATGCTCGATGCCAGCTCGACCAGTTCGGCGTCGCCGTTGATCTCGCGCTTAGCCGCCTTGTCCCAGACGGCTTCGGCCTGTTCGTGCAGATTTCTCGCGGACGTCACCTTCTTGCCGAGGGCCTTCTGGGCGGCGACGACGGCGCAGGCGTCCACGGCCTCCCAGTAGCTGCTGCGCTGAGCCGGGGAGAGCTTCGTCGAGATGTCCCCGTTGGGGTCGGAGCCGGAGAGATCGGGCATGCTCTCCGGGCTGTCCGGGCCCTTCGGGTGGACGAACCTCGCGAAGACCCCGAAGCCGTACTTCGCCCGCTGCGCCTTCAATGCCTCGTAGTCGCCGACGGCACGCTTGCGCTCGTCGGCGGTGTCGGGATCCTCGGGCGGCACGTAGGCGATGTACTTGAAGCCCTTCCCCTTCATGCAGTCCGCCTTGACCGATTCAAACCGGTACTTCGTCTCTCGCGCTGCGCCGTCCGATTTCGAGATGGGCGCGGTGTTCTTCCCGGCTGGGTCGGCTGCGCCTCCGCAGCCGCCGAGCACGGCCGCCGCAGCCAGGGCCAGCGCGGTCTTCCCGATGGTGTTCACGGTCGCTCTCCCCATGTTTCGACGTCACGCGCACGACCACCGGCTCGCCCGTACGGCCTGCGGGGCGTCTGGTGCTCTCTGCGGCGCGTGTGATCCACTTCCTCCACAGTTCGCCTGCGAGCCGGCCGTTCTTGTGGCCTGTGACGGCCGCGCCACACCGGGTATGCCGCAGCCCGTCCCCCTGTGGCCGGTAGAAGGCCGTGGACGCGACCGCCGCGATCAGCGCCGATGTGGATCTTTCCGGCACGCCCGGAAACAATACTCAGTTCAATGAAGCATGGTCAACCGTGGCGACCCCGTCCGGATCGCGCGACCAACCCCGAGCCCCAAGCCGCCCTCAACGGGAACCGAGAGTCTCACAATGGCCCTGCGGGCATCGGCTGTGAAGCCGAACGTCGGCACGCGCCGACGGGAGATGCGGACTCGCCTCGCCTACCGATGGAGGATCAGAGATGGCTGACGTTCTCGCCGTCGACGAAGCCGGGAACCGTTTGACCGCGTTCTATCCTGCTGCGGAGGTCGCCCGCTTCGACGACGGTCCCATGCCGCTGGCACTGGTGGCGGTGTGGCGCGGTGACGAGCTGCTGCTGGTCTTCAACCGCCGCCGTCGGTGCTGGGAGCTGCCCGGCGGCATGATCGACCCGGGGGAGACGCCACGCATGGCGGCCGTGCGAGAGCTGTGGGAAGAAGCCGGCCTGAGCATCGCCGACCCCGTGTTCGCCGGACATGCGCGCTTCCTGCTCGGCCCCGAGCGGCGCGTCGAGTACGCGGCCCTCTACACCACGCGCACCAGCGTGGACCCGGACTTCACACCCAACGAGGAGATCAGCGCGATCTGCTGGTGGGACGGCATCCGGCCGTTGGCCGACCCCGTCCAACCGCTGGACGCCTGTCTGGGCGAGCTGACCAGGACCAAGCGGCCGTGAACCAGCCGAGAAGCCCGAGGCGCCGCAGGTCACGAGCCCTGCCACCTCTCGTGATCAACAAGACGGGAGCCGTGGTCGGGCAGTCGATCGTGCTACGCCGCTCGAATGAGCGCCCCCGGACCGAGGGTGAGCGCCTTCCCTCGGTCCGGCTGCCAGGCCGTCAGGAGGAGGCGCGTCCGTGTGCCTCCACCGCGAGGTCGTTCCAGTCGGCCCAGGTCTTGAGCCGGTCGGCGTAGACCTGAGGGACGATCTGGTTGCCCTGGACGCCGAAGAACACCCGCAGCGGCGGGTTGTCGGAGTCGGCGAGCTTGAGCAGTGCCCGACCGGCGGCAGCCGGCTCGCCGACGTCGAGCGTCTTGGCGAGCTCCGCGAAGCCCGCGCGCAGGCCGGCGTACAGCGGGTCCGGGTCGGCGTGGACGGCACCGGCGGCCCCTTCGGTCGCGTAGAAGCCGGGCTCGACCAGAGTCACCTTGATCCCGAAGGCGGCGACCTCGGCGGCGAGGGCCTCACTCAGTCCCTCCAGCGCCCACTTGGAGGCGACATATCCGCCGCCGAGCGGGAACACGGTCAGGCCGCCGACCGAGGAGATCTGGATGATGTGCCCCTCACCCTGATCCCGCAGGTACGGCAGCGCGGCCTGGGTGACCCACACCGCGCCGAACAGATTGGTCTCCATCTGGTCGCGCAGTTGCTGCTCGGTCAGCTCTTCGACAGCGCCGGACAGTCCGTAGCCGGCGTTGTTCACGATGACGTCGAGCCGGCCGAAGTGCTCCTTGGCCCGTCGCAGACCGGCGAAGACCGCGGCCCTGTCGGTCACGTCCAGATCCAGCGGAAGCAGCGCGTCGCCGTACCGGTCGGCCAGATCCTGGAGGCGCGAGCTGTCGCGGGCGGTCGCCGCCACCCGGTCACCCCGGGACAGCGCGGCCTCGACGAAACTGCGGCCGAGGCCGCGGGACGAACCGGTGACGAACCAATCCTTGCTCATGATGATGTTTCCCTTTTCCGGATGGTGGGGGCTACTGCGGGTGATCGCTTCGAGGGGCGGCGCGGCCGGGTGCGAAGCGTGGTGGTCATTCCCTGTCGGCGGTCGGCGCCGAGCCGGGCAGGGGACTGGGGTCGAGATATCTGACCTCGTAGACGCGCTCGGCGAACTTCCAGCCGTCACGGGTGCGCTGGTATCGGTCGTGGTAGAGGGCGTAGTTCAGATGGGAGCCGCCGTCGCGCATCCGCCCGAACTCCTGGATGTAGGCCCGGCCGGTCGCAGTGTCACCGTCGATCCGGATGACGCCCGGGTGGACGGTCTGCACGAAGAACTCCCAGAGGCTCTGCCCCCACTCGATACCGGCGCGGATCTTCTCCCGGCCGACGAACTCCTTGCCGACGTGCGGCCATCGCATGGCGCCGTCGGGCGTGAACAGGGATTCGACGCGCTCGTAGTCGCGCGTCATCACCGCGTCGGTGAGTTCGCCGCGCAGCGCCTCGATCTCGACGCGGTCGGCGATGGCTCGGATGTCACTCATCGTTTCCTCCTCTCTCAGCTGGTTCGTCCAGCATCGAGGCTGGTCAGAGGGGGGAACAAGGTAGGGTTCAGGCGGCGATCCATAACATGGGGGTTATTCATGGAGCTTAGGGATATTGAGATCTTCCTGACGCTCGCCGAAGAACTGCACTTCGGTCGCACCGCCGAACGGCTGCACGTCTCACAGGCGCGCGTCAGCCAGGCCGTCAGCAGACAGGAACGGCGCATCGGCGTGGCGCTGTTCGACCGCACCAGCCGGCGCGTGGCCCTGACCCCGGTCGGCCGGCGCCTGCGCGAAGATCTGCGGCAGGCCTACGACCTGCTCCAGGAAGGGCTCGCCCGGGCCGAGGCGTCGGGACTGGGTGCAGCCCGGACATTGCGCCTGGGCGTCTTCGGCCATGCCGGCTACGAACTGCGCCCGCTCGTCGAGGCCTTCCGTGCGCGCTACCCCGGCAGCGACGTCCAGTTCAGTGAAGTCACCGGCGGAGACCCGTTCGCCGCGCTGCGCGCCGGAGACGCCGACGCGCACGTGCTGTGGTTGCCGGTGGCCGAACCCGACCTCACCGTCGGGCCCACCGTACTCGTCGGCGGCCGGGTGCTGGCGGTGTCTGCAGGACACCCGCTCGCCGAGCGCGGCAGCGCGTCGCTGGAGGACCTGGCCGACAACCATGTCGCCGACCTGGGCCCCGCCGCCCCGGAGTACTGGGTCGCGTCCATGATCCCCATCCGTACGCCGCTGGGCCGCCGCATCCCCCGTGGGCCTGTCGCGCGTACGTTCCACGAGATTCTCGCGCTGGTCGCCGCCGGGGACTGTGTCCATCCGCTGGGCGAGATCGCCGCCCGCTACAACAGCCCGCCGGGCGTCGTCTTCGTCCCCGTCCACGACGCGCCCGCACTTCGGTTCGCCCTGGTCTGGCCGTCCAGCGGCGACAGCCGGCCCATCCGCGCGCTGGCGCAGACCGCCGCCGACCTCGGCCCCATCTCACTCGGTGACACCGACGAACCGAACTGAAGATACGGTCCAGGGCATAAATGAGCTGAACGACCGACCTTAAGGGGAATTACCGGTTTCGGCCATGTCTCAAATCGGGTAGCATCCTCCGGATGCGAAAGACGATCATGAGAACGCTGTTCGCCTGCGTCCTGGCTCCAGTGGCTGTCGTCGGCGCCGCGACCTCCGCCGCGTCCGCGCAGGCCCCGCCCCGGTATGAGGACTTCACCGTGTGCTACAAGCCCTCCGACTGCAACATGGGCTTCGTCAAAGGCACCATCACCTGGCCCTTCGAAACCGTCTACGAACCGGTGAAATTGGAGGGCGCGGTCGTCAACCGCCGAGGCAGCGACTACTCCACCACGGTCGTCGTCGAGGCGTTCTACGGCAACAAGCTCAAGCGGTCCGCGACCCGGACCGCCAAGGATGGCAGGAAGGGTTTCACTCCCATCCTCTTCGGTCAGAACCCCTCGGAGCTGATCGACCGAATCAAGATCACCGTCTGTCAGAACTTCCCGACCGGGCGGCAGTGCGGACGGCCGGGCAGCTTCTGAGGTCCTTCGAGACCGTCGCGGTAGATGGAAGTGTGGTCGCAGCGTTGACTATACTTCGTTAAACGTATTATCGTGTCCGGCATGCCTGTTGGGTCGTGCCGCCAGGTGTGTACGGCGCCAGCGGCCCTGCCGTACGACAGGGCCGCTGGCGGGCTGAACGCGCGTATTCGAGCGAGCTCGGCTGCGGGCCGTCGACTCGGTGTCGGGACACATCGACGAGGAGATGCATGAGATTACGCAACGGGATTCTCGCCACGGCGCTGGTGGCTTCCATGGGCACGGGCGCACTCCCGGCCACCGCTGAAGCCACTTCCGCAGCGGCGGACTCGGGCACGGTCACATTGCTGACCGGCGACCGGGTCACCGTCACCGGTCAGGGCTACCACATCGAGCCCGGTCCGCAGCGCAAGGTCCGGTTCGAGGTGACGCAACGGGACGGCGACCTGCGTATCGTCCCGTCCGACGCCAAGTCCCTGCTGGCGCAAGGGCTGCTCGACGAGCGGCTGTTCAACGTCACCCAGCTCCTCAAGTGGGGCTACGGCGACGCGCAGAAGAACGAGATCCCGCTGATCACGCAGTCCGCCTCGGGGGAGGCGGCCGTGCTCGGCGGCGCGCGGCAGGCCAGACAACTCGCCGGGCTGGGGCTGGCGACGATGAACGTCCCGAAGGCCGAGGCCGCCAGGACCTGGCAGGCCGTCGCGGACGGTGCCCGTACGCGCGCCTCCGGCAAGATCTGGCTCGACGGACAGCGATCTCCCACCCTCGACCGGAGCGTCGCGCAGATCGGCGCCCCGCAGGCGTGGCAGCAGGGCCTGACCGGGGCCGGGGTCACCGTCGCGGTGCTCGACTCCGGCTACGATCCCGACCACCCCGACCTCAAGGGCGTCGTCGCCCACTCGCGGAACTTCACCGACGACCCCGACCCGACCGACCGAAACGGCCACGGCACCCATGTGTCCGCGACCCTGGCAGGTGCCGGTGACAAGTACAAGGGCGTCGCCCCCGGCGCCAAACTCGCCGTCGGCAAGATCGGCAACGACAGATACTCCGAGTCCGCGCTCCTGGTGGCCATGAGGTGGGCCGCGGTCGACGTCAAGG
The DNA here is from genome assembly GCF_039525605.1 of Nonomuraea longicatena. Lineage (NCBI taxonomy): Bacteria > Bacillati > Actinomycetota > Actinomycetes > Streptosporangiales > Streptosporangiaceae > Nonomuraea > Nonomuraea longicatena. Next base: position 443,665 of record NZ_BAAAHQ010000023.1, read on the forward strand.
CCAAGATCGTCAGTTTGAGTCTGGGCGGGTTGGACACGCCCGACCTCGACCCGGTCGAGCAGGCTGTCAACACGCTCTCGGAGCAGACCGGCACGCTGTTCGTCATCGCGGCGGGCAACAGCGGCTCCGAGCCCGGAACCGTCGGCAGTCCTGGCAGTTCGGAGGCCGCGCTGACGGTCGGCGCGGTCGACAAGTCCGACAAGATGGCCAGATTCTCCGGCCGGGGGCCGAGGGCCCATGATCATGCGGTGAAGCCGGATGTGACCGCGCCCGGTGTGGACATCGTCGCGGCGGCCGCCAAGGGCACGTCCGACGGCTCGCACGTGGCCATGTCCGGTACTTCCATGGCGGCGCCGCACGTGGCCGGGGCCGCCGCCATCCTGGCCCAGAAGCACCCGACCTGGACCGGCAGGCAGCTCAAGGCCGCCCTGACCGGCAGCGCCGCGCCCCAGCCCGGCACCACCCTCTTCGACCAGGGCGCCGGACGCGTGGACGTGCTCCGCGCCGTGACGCAGCAGGTGGTCGCCACACCCGCCAACCTGCACGCCGCCTTCCCCTACGGCTCGACCGGCGGACGCGTGGCCACCCGCGAGATCGTCTACACCAACGCCGCCGACACCCCCGTCACCCTCGACCTCACCGTCGAGGGCGAGACCCTGCGCCTGTCGGCCCAGCGCGTCGAGATCCCCGCCAAGGGCAGCACCCCGGTCACCGTCACGATCGACGCCGAGGGCAAGGCCCCCGGCGACTACCCGGGCACCGTCACCGCGAAGGCGGGCGACCAGGTCGTCCGCACCGTCGCCAACGCCTGGGTCGAACCCGAGTCCTACGACGTGCGGTTCACCGCCGTCGACCGGACCGGCGCCCCCGCCTCCGCCAGCGGGTACGCCTACACTGCCGACGGCCAGGAACGCGACGTGTTCTTGATCGGGTCGGGCACCTACCGGCTCCCCCCTGGCGAGTGGAACTTCCAGCTGGGCATCAGCGGTTCCGGCGACGAGCACACGACCACCAATCAGATGGTGAATCTCACCGAATCCACTGATGTGAAGCTCGATGCCCGCCAGGGCAAGCCGCTCGCGTTCACCGTGGACGATCCCACCGCCGCACATACCCTCCTTGAGGTGTTCATGGCCCACGGGTGGCTCAGCACCGGCATAGTGTTCCCGGGTATCGAGGCGAACATGAACTTCGCTATCCCGGTGAAACGGGCAGGGTTCACCTTCATTGCCAGGAGCGTATGGCATAAGCGGGGCGCCACCCCGAGCCCGTACCGCTACGACCTCGCCATCCGAGGGACCGACGGGATCCCGGAGAACCTCACCCACGCCACCAGAACCGAGGACCTCGCCAAGGTGACCACCACCTTCCGGGGCGCCGGCGTGGCCACGACCGGCGCGCATTCCGTGGCTTCCGAATGGACTGAGGGCCGCTGGACGTACGACGCGCGTACACCTGACCTCCCCATGCCCGGCACGCTGATTCAGTACCGCACGCCCGCCATCGCGTGGCGTTCCATCCTGGCCACCGGCAACTTCAGAGTCATGGACACCGGCAGGCGCCTGGCCGCCGGCCACACCCGCGAGACGTGGAACGCCGCGGTCAGCGGCCCCTCCTTCGCCACCCCCGCAGGCGCGCGCGACGGCGACAGACTGACCTTCAACGCCGCCCGCCTGTTCAGCGACGCCGCCGAAGGCCGGACCGGCATGGACGCCGACGCCACGGGCAGCGTCACCCTCGCCAAGAACGGCCAGGTCATCGCCAAGACCGACTACACACGGTGCGAGCCAAAGTGGCCGAACCCCTCCTGCATCCTGGAGGCCCGGCTTCCGGCCGAGGCGGCGACGTACACGCTAACCGCGACCGGCACCCGCCAGGTGCCGCACTCCACGCTGTCCACCTCGGTGGAGGCGACGTGGACGTTCCGCTCGGCGCGCACCCCCTCGCCTCAGGCGCTGCCGCTGACCGCCGTCCGCTACGCGCCCCACGGGCTCGACGACCACAACCGCGCCAAACCCGGATCCACCACCACGGTCCCGATCTGGACCGAGCGCAACCCCGGCGCCGCCAAAGCACAGGTGAAGAGCCTGCGCCTGGAGATGTCGGCCGACGACGGCGCCACCTGGACCACCGTCCTGGTCAAGGCCGTCGGCCCGCACTGGGCCGCGCGGATCGCCAACCCGGCCGCCGCCGGATTCGTGTCGCTGCGCGCGACCGCCACCGACGGCAACGGCGACACGGTCACCCAGACCGTCCGCCGCGCCTACGCGATCGGCTGATCGGCACAGAACACCCCGCCGACCTCGACGCCGCTCGGGTAATCATCAGGGTCGGTGAACGAATCGGCGGAGCTTCTGCCTGAAGAGGTCTGTCAGTCCAGGGCACAAGCTCCGCTGTCGGAACAGCGAGTGGCCGGGGCGTGCGCCGCGCCCCGGTCGGGTCCACGGGTCGCCACACGTCTCCGCGGCGGGGGACACCGCCTCGGCCGTACTGCAGTCCGGGCACACCGTCGTGCAGTCCTGCCAGCACGCGACCCCGCTGGGCAAGCACGCGGGCTACTACGCGGTGGCCGACCTCACGAGCCTGCCGCCGGCGGCCTTCAGTACGGTCCCGTACGTGACCTGCCTGGATCTCGGCCCGGCGGGCGCGCTCTACACCAGCGGATTCGAGCGGGCCGTGGAGTTGTCCGGTGCCGAGGGCAAGGAGCGCAAGCGGCTGATCAACCAGTCCTGGATCTATCCGCCGCTCGACGACGCCGCCATCCTCCACGCCGCCGATCACCGCGTCAGCCGATGCGAGGCGCACTCCGCGCGGGTATGAATGAGATGCTGGCCGCGATGGGGAGGCGCGAAAGCAAGAATGGAGTGTCCTTCAGGAACGGGTTCCTTCGGCGTGCGAAGCGCTGGAGCGGCAGCACGGCCGAGCTCAAGGTGAGGCGATGACGATCACTTGGCGACGGCTGGCCGTAGCCGATTTCCCGCTGCTGCGCGGTTGGCTGGAGCAGCCCCATGTGCGGCGCTGGTGGAACCACGAGACCTCGCCGGAGGCCGTGGAGCGCGACTTCGGCCCGGCCGCACGCGGTGAGGAGCCCTCGGAGGACTTCCTGGTCTTCCTCGACGAGGAGCCGGTCGGCCTGGTGCAGCGGGTTTCCTTCGCCGACTACCCGGACTACGCGGAGGAGTTGCGCACGCTGGTGGAGGTGCCGGACGGCGCCGTCACCGTCGACTACCTGGTCGGCGATCAGGCGCGGGCCGGTCAGGGGATCGGGCCGAGGATGATCGCGGCCGTGGTCGAGGCGACCTGGACGGACCACCCCGGCGCCCCCTGCGTGGTGGTGCCGGTGGCGGCGGGCAACCGGGCGTCGTGGCGGGCGCTGGAGAAGGCCGGGCTGCATCGGGTCGGCGAGGGCGAGCTGACGCCGGACAACCCGGCCGAGGGCCGCGACCACGTGGTCTATCGGGCCGACCGTCCCAGGTCGTCCCACTCCTGAAGCAGGTGGGCCGTGGCCGCCGCAGGGGCCGTGAACGACCAGCGGCCTGGCGGCAGGTTCAGGGCGCAGCCCCCGTCGGCCAGCCTGGTGGTCGGCAACTGCTCGCTGAGGCCCATGAGGAAGGTGCCGTTGACGGTCATCCCGTCCCACGCGCCGCGCACGGGCAGCACCGCGCGGGCGGTCACGCCCTCCGGGACGGAGAACGTGAACTGGACGCCGTCGTGCCCCGCCCGCCACCCCGACTCGACGGTCCCCGACGCGCTCTCGTAGCGGGCGTGCGCCTGGCGCAACAGCGGGGCGGGACCGGGACGCAGCAGCAACTCGCCGAAGCCGCCCCCTGTCCCGCGCGGGTCGTCGCCCAGGCCCGCCACGTGCCGGAACAGCCAGTCGCCCACGCAACCGTAGGCGTAGTGGTTGAAGGAGTTCATGGCCGGCGTCTGCAGTCCGTGCCGGTGATGCCAGGCGTCCCAGCGCTCCCACATGGTCGTCGCCCCGGCGCGGAGCTGGTAGCGCCAGGACGGATAGCCCTCCTGGTTGAAGATCCGGCACGCCAGATCGTGGTGACCGGTCTCCGACAGCACCGGCAGCAGCAGCGGGGTGCCGACGAAACCCGTCATGAGCCGGTGCCCGTCGGCGCGGACCAGTTCGGCCAGTGCCTGCGCCGAGGCGGCCCGGTCTTCGGGCGGGACCAGATCCCAGGCGAGGGCGACGGCGTAGCCGGTCTGCGTCTCGGTGTGCAGCCTCGGCCCGTTGAGGAAGGCCCGCTGGAAGGCGTCCGCCACGCGGGTGAACGCCTCGCCGTACTCCGGCGCGTGCGGTTCGCCGAGCACGTCGGCCACGTGCGCGACCAGGCGCAGGCTGCGGGCGAGGGACGCCGTGGCGATGAGGCTCTTGGGCGTCTCGACCGTGCCGGGGGCCAGCCAGTCGCCCAACGCCCGGCCCGGCCGGATGCCGCCCTCGGCCTGGGCCAGACAGTAGTCGGCCCACCGCCGCATCGGCTCGAAAGCACGGCGCAGCGTGCGGTCGTCACCGTAACGCCGCCACAGCAGCCACGGCACCTCGACCAGCGCGTCGGACCACACGGGAGAGTCGTAGCCGTACTCCGGCAGGACCGGGGCGACGTGCGGGACCGCGCCGTCGGCCCGCTGCCCGTCGATCAGCGTCGTCACCCAGCCGGACAGGAACGCCTGCGTGTGCCGCAGGAAGCTGAGCGTCGAGCCGAAGACCGAGATGTCGGCCGTCCAGCCCGTCCGCTCGTCACGCTGCGGGCAGTCGGTCGGCACGCTCACCAGATTGCCGTCGGCCGACGCGCCGATGTTGGCCACGAGCTGGCGTACGGCGGGATCGCTCACGGTCAGCGAACCGGTGACGGCGAGCGCGGTGGACAGCAGCACCGCCTCCAGGTCGTCCGGAGTCATCGGGCCCGGCCAGCCGGTGACCTCCGCGTAGCGGAACCCGTGCAGGGTGAACGCGGGCTCCACGACGTGCGAGCCGGGGCCGAGGACGAACTCGTCACGCTGGTCCGCGCTGCGCAGGTTCTCGGTGTAGAGCCGCCCGGTCGCGGTCAGCTCCTCGCCGTGCCGCACCACGATCCGCACGGGGCCGGGCGCCTCGACGCGCAGCCGTACCCGCCCGACGACGTTGCGCCCGAAATCGGCCACCTGGATCCCCGGCGCGGGCTCGGTGACGGACACGGCGGGCACCGTGCCGATCACCCGCACCGGTGGAGCGGGGTCGGCCTCCACCAGCATCTCCGGGGGAGAGGCCGTGACAGCGGGTACGGTCTGCCCCGAAGGGACCTCGATGGTCTCGCCCATCACCAGGTCGGCACGCGGCCGGCCGAGATCCCGCTGGGTCCAGGCGGTGTCCGTGGCGAGCACGCGGCGTACCCCGTCGTCGTCGCGCACGAGCACCTGGGCGCTGGCGGCGGGCCGGTCGCCGTAGCGGCGCGGGCCGCCACCGGCGACGTGACCCGCGTACCAGCCGGGAGCGAGCCACAACTCCAGCTCGTTCTCGCCCGGTGCGAGCAGTTCCGTGAGCTCCAGCAGCCGGTAGCGGGTGCGGTGGCCGTAGTCGGTCCAGCCTGGCGCCAGTTCTTCCTCGCCCAGGCGTACCCCGTTGAGCAGCACCCGGTAGACACCCAGCGCGGTGGCGGCCAGCCAGACGCGACCGGGGCGCCGGGTGAACGAGCCGCGCAGGCTGACCGCCGCCCGGGGGTCGCCCGCCAGCCAGGGCGCGTCCCACTGTCCGCGCAGGCCCGTGGTGAACGCGCCGCTCGCATACCCTTCCACACTCCACGTGTACGGCGTCAGCGGGTCCAGGAGCTCATCCGGCACGTCCACGAGGTACGACCCGGCAGGCACGGACGACCGCCACACCTCACGCCCGGCCGAGGACACCACCACGGCGGCCTCGGCCGGCAACCGGGCGTCCCACGATAGCCTCGGCGACGGCTCGTCCACGCCGACAGGATCCACCAGACCGCACGTCAGACCCGCTCGTGAACCGGCCGCAGCCGAGCGGATGTAGGGCGTCTGCGCGCCCGAGACCTGTACCCCCGAGTTCCGGTTCACGCATCGAGCCCGGTGGTGAAGGCGTTGTGCAGGCCGTCGACGTCGACGCCGGACAGGCTCGGCGCCATCACGTTGATCAGCAGCACGAAGCACGCGTCCTGCTCCGGGTACATCCACCACTGGCAGCCGGAGGCGCCGCCGTGTCCGTACAGCCGCCGCTCCAGCAGGCCGGGAGCCGAGTGGCGCAGGTTCCAGGTCAGTCCCCAGTCCTGCCCGGCGTTGACCGGGTCGGGCTGCAGCTTGACCAGGCCGGTGGTCTGCGGGGTCGTCATGGCGGCCAGGGTGGTCGGGTGGATCAGTTCGCGGTCGCCGCGCAGCAGCGCGCCGCCCAGCGCCAGGAGGTCCTCGGCGCGGGAGTACAGCGCTCCCGCCGGGTGGCGCAGCCGGACGAACTTGTCGAAGTCGAAGCCGGGCCCGAGCAGATCCAGGTGGTGAACCTCGGCCGCCTCGCACGCCGGGTCGAAGGTGATCCGTCCGCCACCGGGCACCAGCGAGTTCAGGTCGGAGTCGATCACGTCGGCCAGGTCGCGGCCGGCGGCGTCGCGGATCATCTCCGCGATCCCGGCGAAGGCCAGGTTGGAGTAGTGGCTGAGCGTGCCCGCCTCGAACATCGACGGCGCGGCGACGAGATGGTCGAGCAGGCTGTCGGGCGTGAGCGTCTGCTCGGCGATGCCGCTGGTGTGGGTGAGCAGGTGCCAGAGCGTCACGTCGGGACGGGCGAAACCGGGCACGACGTCCTTCAGCGGACGGCGCAGCGACAGCAGCCCGCGCTCGACCTGGCGCAGGGCGGCGAGTCCGGTCAGCGGCTTGGTCACCGAGAACAGGGCGAAGTGGTCGTCGGTCCTGGTGCCGCGGCCGTCGTGCGCGCCGAATGCCTCCAGCACCTGGATCCCGTCGGAGGTCGCGGCGCCGAACACCGCGCACGGCAGCCGCCCCTCCTTGATCTCACGCCTGACCCAGTCGAGCGCGAAGTCGTGAGTGGTCATCCCTTAAGGGCACCTTCCGTGAGACCGGCCAGGACGCGCTTCTGCGCGACGACGTACACCGCCACGAGGGGCAGCGTGGTGAGCAGGACGTGGGCGAAGACGAGGTTCCAGTTCAGGCTCTGCAGGGTGCCGGAGGCGAACTGGAACAGGCTCAGCGGCAGCGTGGCGTTCGCGCTGCCCTGGAGCAGGAAGAGGGCGAAGAAGAAGTCGTTCCAGACGTTGATGATCAGGATCACGCCGCCGACGAACAGTACGGGGCGCAGCAAAGGCAGCAGGACGCGGGCGAAGACCTGCGCGCGGGAGGCGCCGTCGATGGCGGCGGCGTCCTCCAGGTCCGGGGGGAAGGCCCTGACGAACCCGGTCGCCAGGAAGATCACGATGCCCAGGCGGCAGCCGGTCATCGTCAGCACGTAGCCGAGCGAGCCGCCGTCCAGCGACAGGGTCCGGAGCAGGTAGACCGTCGGGATGATCGACGGCGGCAGCAGGATCGACAACCCCATCACGAAGTAGGCCGCCTGCAGCCACCGCGACCTGCTGCGCCCGAACGCCCAGGCCGCCGCCGCGCCGAGCAGCACCACGGCCACCACGATCGGGACGGTCACCTTGAGGCTGTTGAACAGCCCCACCAGGTAGCCGCCCCGGTCGAGCACGATGCCGTAGTTCTCGGCGACCGCCCACGTCCTGGGCAGGCCGAGGCCGAGTTCGGCGGCCTCGCCCGCGGGCTTGAACGAGTTGACGACCACGAGCCAGACCGGTACGAGCACCCACGGGATCGCGAAGAGGGCCAGCACCGTGTACTTGAGTACCGCTCTCATCCCTGCACCTCCCTGCGCCGCAGCCACCACACGAGGGGTACGGCGGTCGCGATCACCAGCAGCGTCACGGTGAAGCCCAGCGCGCTGGCCGAGCCGAAGAAGCCCTGCCCCCACTGCTGGCGCATCACCACGTTCAGTGCCCGCGTGTGGTCGCCGGGCCCGCCGCCGGTGGTGGCGGCGATGACGTCGTACGCGCTGAGCGCGCCGACCAGGGTGACCGCCACGTTGAAGGTCAGCGCCGGGGCGAGCATCGGGAACACCACCCGCCGGAACCGGGTCCACGGCCCTGCCCCGTCGACGGTCGCCGACTCAAGCAGCGACTTCGGGATGGAGTTGAGGCCCGCGATGTAGACGAGGGTGATCAGCCCGCTCCACTTCCACGCGTCGATGAACGCGACCACCACCAGCGCGGTGGACGACTCGCCCAGCCACGCCCATTCGAGGCCGAGGAAGGAGTTGACCGCGCCCTCGGGGGCCAGCAGCCCGCGCCAGATGTATCCGGCGGCGAGCGGTGAGATGAGCGTCGGCAGGAAGAACGCCGAACGGAAGAACGTGTTGATCCGGCTGGTCCGCTGCAGGGCCAGCGCCAGCGAGAGGCTGACGGTGTTCTGGATCGCCATGCACAGGATCGCGTACAGCACGGTCACGGTGACCGCGTTGGCCAGCAGGTCCTGGTCGATCAGTGTGCTGAAGTTGTCCAGCCCGTTCCAGGTGATCTCGGCACGGAAGCTCGTCCAGGAGGAGAACGCGAACCGGACGTTGAGCAGGAACGGGGCGACGAAGAAGACCGCGACCAGCACGATCGCCGGTAGTGCCCACGGCAGCCAGGCCGCCCTGTTCCGCATCACCATCCGGGCAGTCCTGCCGCCTTGGCGGCCTGCTCGACCTGGCCCTGCAGCTGGGTCGCCACCTTCTGCGGGTCCTTCTGTCCGGCGATCAGCTCGGACATGAGCTGGGCCAGCCCGCCCATGCCGGGGATGTCGGAGTTGAAGGCGATGACCGCGCCGGTGTCGTAGGCCTTCTTGACGTCCTGCAGCACGGACGAGACGCCCTGCGGGTCGGGCACGTCCTTGAGGACGGGGAAGGTCTTGGACGCGGTGATGTACTCGGCGTAGGCCGGGCCGGTCATGAAGCGCACGAAGTCGAGCGACGCCTTCTCCCGGGCCGGGTCACCGGTCTTGGGCAGGTAGAACGTGCCGATCGGGCCGGGCGCGTAGGTCACGACCGGCTTGTCGCTGGACAGGCCGACGAAGCCGACGCTCTCGTCGACGGTCTTCTGGTCGCCGCCGGCGGCCGCGAGGAGGGCCGGGAGCATGTCGGAGTGCTGGGCGACCATGGCGGCCTTGCCGGTGACGAGGGCTTTCATGGAGTCCTCGAACTTGGCGGTGACGATGTCCTTGTTGAAGCAGCCGTCGGCCTGCAGCTTGGCGTAGGCGGTGAGGCCGGAGACGAAGGGCGAGCCGGTGTCGGACAGCGTGCTGGTGTGGCCCGCGACGGCCTTGCCGTACGCGTTGGCCTGGTTGGCGCCCGCCAGGTAGAGGATGGGCAGGATCTGCACCGGCCAGATCGACCCGCCGGACTCGAAGACCGGCGTGACCCCGGCGGCCTTGAGCTTGGGGCAGGCGGCGGCGAGTTCGGCGAAGTCGGTGGGCGGGGTCAGCCCGGCCGAGGTGAAGACCTTCTTGTTGTAGTAGAGGCCGAAGACCTGGGGGAAGCCGGTGATGGCGGCGTAGACCTTGCCGTTGACGGACCCGGCGGCCTGGTAGAGGTCGCCGGACCTGGCGATGTAGGACTCGCCGGTCAGCTCGCGCAGGTTCTGGGCCGGGTTGAGGGCCAGCAGGCCGCTCACCGTCGCGTGGTACTCCAGGATGTCCGGACGGTCGCCGGTGGCCCACTTGGTCTGGGTGGTGTCCTCGAACCCGTCGGACGGGATCGACACGAGTTCGATCTTGTGGCCGGACTGCTTCTCGAACTTCTTGTACATCTCCAGCAGCGGCGCCGGGTCCGCGCTGTTGTGCCAGAGGGTCAGTTTGACCTGGCCGCCCGCCTCCGTCGCGGACGATCCGCAGCCGGAGAGGGCCAGAGTGAGGACGGCGCCGATCGCCGGGCCGAGTAGACGGGATGGTGCTCTCACGCCCGTCCTCCTGTTCACGCTAGGGGGGCATGTGTAGAACGTTCTCCATTGTTAGGGCACGGGAGATTCGTGCGTCAAGAGGTAGACCTGAGGAGTGGCGGCGGGCTAGCCTCACGTTTCAGTAAAGTGTGTAGTTCGTTCTACGAAACCTCTACGAAGGACGGCGTGTGACGAGCGGACGGGTGACCATCGCGGATGTGGCCAGGCGGGCCGGGGTGTCCACGGCCGCCGTGTCCAAGGTACTTCGCGGGGCCTACGGTGTGAGCGCGGAGATGCAGGCCAAGGTGACGCAGGCCATCGACGAGCTGGGCTACCGCCCGCACGCCGCGGCCCGCGCCCTGCGCGGACGCACCTACACCCTGGGCGTCATGCTCTCCGACACGCGCAACCCGTTCTTCCCCGACATCATCGAGGGTGTCACCGGCCGGCTGGGCGACACCGAGTACCAGGTGCTGCTCGGGCCCGGCGGGATCGAGCCCAAGACGCAGGCCAGGATGACCGACGCCATGATCGACCGGAGCATGGACGGGCTCATCCTCATAGCGCCGGTCCTGACCGACGCCGAACTCGCCGTCATCGCGACGGCCACCCCCGTCGTCGTGGTGGGCAGGCACGGCGGCGCCGTCGCCTACGACGCGGTCGTCGACGACGACGTGATGGGGGCGGGGCTCGTGGTCGACCACCTGGTCGGGCTCGGGCACACCCGGATCGCGCACATCACCCACCTGGAGCGGGCCCGCGCCCAGGGACTGCCGCACATGGTGCGCGCCGAAGGCTACCGCCAGGCGATGCGCGCACACGGACTCGCCGACGACGTGCTGGCCACCTCCTTCACCGAGGAAGGCGGCTTCGAGGGCGCGCGGGAACTGCTCGCGCGCGCCGACCGGCCCACGGCGATCTTCGCCGGGGCCGACATCGCGGCGCTCGGCGTGCTGCGCGCCGCCGACGAGGCGGGCCTGTCGGTGCCGGAGGACCTCTCCGTCGCCGGTTACGACAACATCGGCATCGCCTCGCTCAAGCGCGTCTCGCTCACCAGCGTCGACCAGGACGGGCAGGTGATCGGGGCGACCGCCGCGAGCCTGCTCGTCGAGCGAATAGAGGGACGCTCGCGGTCGGTGACCTCGTCGGTGTCACCCACGCTGATCGTCCGAGGAACCACAGGGCCGCCGCGCCTCTGAGTGTTCGGCCGCAAGTCGGGGGACTCGTCGCGGCCTTGGCATGAAACGATTCAATGGAAGGACCCCCCCACGTGAGACGTCTCGCTCTCCTCGCCCTTCTCCTCCCGCTGGTCGCACCGGCGCTACCGGCCTCCGCGCAAGCGGCCGCCACCGCCCAGAACTGTCCGGTCAGGGTGGATCCAGCCGCGTTCGCCTCCGAGGCCCGCCTGACCGCTCTCGCCGAGCGGCAGGCGACGTTCGGACCCAGGCCGACCGGCTCGACCGCACAGGCCGGCTACATCGAGTGGCTGGAGGAGGAGATGGCCACCATCCCCGGCCTCCAGTTCTCCTCCCTGCCCTACGCCATCAACCGCTGGGACAACCTGGGCACCGGCCTGACCGTCGGCGGGACGAACGTGCAGGTCGCGGCGCCCGTGCCGTTCTCCTCCTCGACCGGCACGGGCGGCGTCTCGGCGCCGCTCGTCCACCTGGCGGCCGGGACGAACATCACCTCGGCCAACGCCGCCGGGAAGATCGTCGTCCGGGACCTGCCGTGGACCAACGTGCCCAACCTGCTCTTCTACCCGCCCACGCTCGGCTACTCCATGTACGACCCGGGCATGACGATCAATCTGCTCGGCTCGGAGTCGATGGAGGCCCCGGCCGCCGCCGACGCCGACCTCAAGGCGGCCGCCGCCGCGGGCGCCCTGGGCGTGATCGAGGTCAGCCAGCTCCCGCACGCCCAGATCGCGGGTATGTACGCGCCCTACGAGGGCCTGCCGTACGGCGTGCCGGGTGCCTACGTCGGTGCCGACCAGGGCAAGCAGATCAAGGACGCACTGGCCGCCGGGCAGCAGGTCCAGGCCACGCTGACCGTGAACGCCGCCTGGACGCCGACGACGACGCGCACCCTGCTCGCGACTCTCCCCGGCGGGAGCGCGCAGAAGATCGTCGTGGAGAGTCACACCGACGGCATGAGCCCGGTGTGGGACAACGGCCCGCTCACCATGATCGAGATGGCCCGCTACCTCTCGTCTCTGCCGGTGGCCTGCCGTCCGCGTACCGTGCAGTTCGCGTTCGTGACCGGGCACCTGTACCAGCACCTGACCGGACCCGACGTCCGCGAGGGCGGCGCCGGTCAACTCGCCGCCCAGCTCGACGCTGAGTACGACCAGGGCGGGGTCTCCTCCGTCGTCGTCGTCGAGCACCTCGGCGCCAAGCGCTACGACGCGGTCGCCAGGCCGAACGGCCTGCCCGGCAAGCAACTCGTCGCCAACCCCACCCTCACCGAACTGCTGCTGGTCCCGGTCAGCGAGAGCACGCCGCTGCGCGAACTGGTCAAGGGCCACATCGAGCACTGGGACGTGCGGCGTACCGCGATCCTCAAGGGCCTGTCGGCGGCCGACCTCAACACCGTGCCGCGCCACTGCAGTTTCGGCGGCGAGGGCACGCCCTACAACCAGCACCTGCTGCCCGTCATCTCGCCCATCGCCGCGCCCAAGACGCTGTTCACGCCGCAGTTCGGCGCCGAGGCGATCGACATCCCGGCGATGCGCAAGGCGTCGCTCGCCTTCACCGACGTCGTGCTCGACCTCGGCCCGATGGCGCAGTCGGCCGTCGCGGGCGACGTGACCGCCATGCGCCAGCAGCGCGCCTCCGGCACGCCGGGATGTGCGTGAGCAACGACAGGAGGACGCCCGTGCGTCGGCACACCGTCGCCGACGCCGGGCGTCCGATGCCGGCCACGTGCGCGGCCGTCCCGGCTGTCGCCCCGGGGGAGCGGAACGGCGGCCGGGACTTCCTTCAGTCCGCTTCTTGACAGCGCACTTCTCTCCGGAGATGTTCACGTCTCCGCACGACTCATCGAGGTGACCATGGAGAACTTCACCCGCCGGCAGGCGTTGCGAGCAGGGGCGCTCGGCCTCGTGTCCGCCGGATTCCTGTCGTCCACCACCACAGCGGCCGCCGCCGCCTCCACCATCGAGGCGACCTACCGGGCAACGGGTCCATGGCCGGTCACCACCGGCACCTCGGGCGGCCACCGGCTCTACCACCCCTCGACCCTGGGCTCGGGTGGCGTCACCCACCCGATCGTCACCTGGGGCAACGGCTCGTGGGCCACCCCCGACAACTACCCGGGACTGCTCAACCACCTCGCCTCCTGGGGTTTCGCGGTGGTCGCCTCCACCGACACGACCACGGGCACCGGCGCCGAGATCCTCGCCGCCGCCCAGCACCTCGTCGGCCTCAACACCGACCCTGCCAGCGTCTTCCACGGCAAGCTGGACACCACCCAGGTCGCCGCCGTCGGCCACTCCCAGGGCGCGGGCGGATCCGTCAACGCGGCCAACCACTCCGCCGGGCTGATCAAGACCGTCGTGCCGATCGCCGTGCCCGCGCCTTGGATGGCGAGCCCGGGAGACGAGTTCTCCGTCGCCGCCCTGACCTGCCCGGTGCTCTTCCTCAGCGGTGTGAACGACTGGCTGATCTCCTCGGCCGCGACCGTGCAGGGCTACTACGACCAGGCCACCGCCGGAGCGGGCAAGGCGATGCTCAAAGGCGCCGGCCACAACGACATCCAGAACACCGGCGGCGGCTTCCTCGGCTACGTGACCGCCTGGCTCCGCTACCGGCTCATGGCCGACACCCAGGCCCGAGGAGCCTTCGTCGGCGCCACCCCCGAACTCCCCACCAACACCGCCTGGCAGGACCAGGCCCTCAAGAACCTCACCTAGGACGGCCACCAGGGCGGGCCTGACGCGGCGAGAGCAGTACCGACCAAGCCCGCCCTGACCCGGCCGTCCCGTTGACCGACCCGCGCGGACGTTCGCTGCCGGTCGGGCGTATCTCCCAGGAGGCCGACGCGATGCACACCGCCTGGGTACGCTTCGCCGGGATCGGCGATCCCGGCCGGCCACTCGGGCACACCCTGATCTTCGATGGAGGTTCTTGACATGCTGTCCTATTCGAGCGGGGTCGCACGGACCCCGCTCCTGGGCGAGACCATCGGCGACGACTTCGAACGGACCGTACGGCGCTTCGGCGACCGCGAGGCACTCGTCGACGTCCCCTCGGGCCGTCGCTGGACCTACGCCGAGCTCAACGACGACATCGACCGGCTGGCCCTCGCGCTGCTCGCCTCCGGCATCGCCAAAGGCGACCGCATCGGCATCTGGGCCCCCAACTGCGCCGAATGGGTGATCGTCCAGTACGCCACCGCGAAGATCGGCGCGATCCTGGTCAACGTCAACCCCGCCTATCGCAGCCATGAACTCGACTACGTCGTCAGGCAGTCGGGCCTGCGCCTGCTCATCAGCGCGCTCACGCACAAGGGCAGCGACTACCGGGCGATGGTCGAGGAGATCGGGTTCGCCGACGTCGTCTACCTCGGCGACTCCGGCTGGGACCGGCTGCTGGCGCTGACCGTCCCCGAGGAGCGGCTGCGCGCGCGCATGGCTTCGCTGAGCGCCGACGACGCGATCAACATCCAGTACACCTCCGGCACGACCGGCTTCCCCAAGGGCGCCACGCTCTCACACCACAACATCCTCAACAACGGATTCTTCGTCGGCGAACTCCTTCACTACGACGAGCACGACCGGGTGTGCCTGCCGGTGCCCTTCTACCACTGCTTCGGCATGGTGATGGGCAACCTCGGCGCCACCTCGCACGGGGCGTGCGTGGTCATCCCCGCGCCCGGCTTCGACCCCGAGGCGACGCTGCGGGCCGTACAACAGGAACGATGCACCTCGTTGTACGGCGTGCCGACCATGTTCATCGCCGAACTCGCCCTCGCGGGGCGGTACGACCTGTCCAGCCTGCGCACGGGCATCATGGCGGGCTCACCGTGTCCGGTCGAGGTGATGAGGCGCGTCGTCACCGAGATGAACATGGCCGAGGTCGCCATCTGCTACGGCATGACCGAAACCTCTCCCGTCTCCACCATGACCAGGTCCGACGACGGCCTGGAGCGTCGCACCGAGACCGTCGGACGGGTGATGCCGCACGTCGAAGTCAAGATCACGCACCCGGAGACCGGGCTGACCGTGCCGCGCGGCGAGCCCGGCGAACTGTGCACGCGCGGCTACTCGGTGATGCTCGGTTACTGGAACGAGCCGGAGCGTACGGCCGAGGCCGTCGACGCCGCCCGCTGGATGCACACCGGCGACCTGGCCACCATGGACGCCGACGGTTACGTCAACGTGGTCGGCCGGATCAAGGACATGGTCATCAGGGGCGGCGAGAACGTCTACCCCCGGGAGATCGAGGAGTTCCTCTACCGCCACCCCGACATCGCCGACGTACAGGTGATCGGCGTGCCCGACGAGAAGTACGGTGAGGAGCTCATGGCCTGGATCGTCATCCGCCAGGGCGGCACCCCCCTGACCGCCGAGACCGTCAGGGAGTTCTGCGCCGGCAAGCTCGCCCACTACAAGATTCCGCGCTACGTCCATGTCGTCGACGGGTTCCCGATGACGGTCACCGGCAAGATCCGCAAGGTCGAGATGCGCGAGGAGGGCGTACGCCTGCTCGGGCTCGACCGATGAGCCGGTCGTGGGGGGTCACCCGGTGTTCGTGATCACAGGCGGTGAGCCGGTCCTCCGCCTGGTTCGGGCGCGTGGTGGCCACGATCATCACGGCGGACAGCACCTCGGCCAGGTGCGGACGGCGACAGGATCAGGCTTGCGTCGAGGCTCGCTCCACGAGTTCGGGCCGGAAGACGACCTGCTCTTTCGCGCCGCGCCCCGACGCCTCCCGGAGCAGGAGATCGACCGCCGTCTGACCGAGCAGAGCGGCCGGCTGCCTGATCGAGGAGAGCGGCACGATCGCCGAGGCGGCGAAGTCGATGTCGTCATATCCGATCAGTGCGATGTCCTCGGGTATGCGGAGCTTTCCGCGCAGGATGAGCGCCTGCAACAGTCCCGTCGCCAGCAGATCGTTGGCGGCGAACACCGCGTCGGGGCGCTCCGCCGGGGCTCTGGCCTGCAGGACCTCGCCGGCGGTACGGCCTTCCAGCACCGTCGGGCTCTCGGTCGGGAACACCTCGATCGCGGCGCCCGCGACCTTGGCGACAGCGCGGCGAGCACCCTTGAGGCGATCGGAGACCTGCCGGATGCCGAGTGGCCCACCCACGAAGGCGATCCGGCGGCGGCCACGTTCGAGCAGGTGCCGAGCGGCGAGGAACCCACCGGCGACGTCGTCGACCGCCACTGAGGAGAAGCTGCCGGGGAGCGCCTGCCGGTCGACGAGCACGACCGGAGTACCCCGGTGGCGCAACCGCTCAAGCCTGGCGAGTTCCTCGTCGAGCGGCGTGATCAGCAGGCCGTGAACCCGCCGTTCCTCGAAGAGATCGAGATACGCCGCTTCTCGGGCGCTGTCCGCGCCGCTGTTGCCGAGCAGTACGGTCAGCCCCTCCTCGGCCGCGCGATCTTCGGCACCACGGGCGACCTCGGTGAAGAAGGGGTTGCGCACGTCGAGTACCACCAACCCGATCGAACGGCTGATCCCTGCTCGTAGTTGCCGAGCCGCGTCGTTCCGGACGAAGCCGAGTTCTTCGATCGCGGAGAGCACGCGTTCGACGGTTGCCGGGGCGACCTTGTCCGGGTGGTTCAGGACATTGGAGACGGTGCCGACAGAGACCGACGCCGCGGCTGCGACGTCGCGAACGCTCACTGTCATCGGTTCTCCCCTTGGCGCATCGACCCGGCGGCGACCTCTCGGATGGTCGGGCATTCCGAGAACATAGCGCTTCGCGATCGGCGTGACTTGCTTGCACTGGCCGTTGTGCCTATCGTTTGAAACGATTCAATCGTACGCCACTCGCCTTCGACATGGTGCGCTCGACACCTGGCCGAGCCCTTCGACGAACCCCCGACCGACGGAAGGAAGCGATCGTGACCATGCTCTCCCCGGACATCCTGGCCGAGCTCGGGCGGCAGGCCATCGAGTTGCCGAGCTGGGCGTTCGGCAACTCGGGCACCCGATTCAAGGTCTTCTCGACCCCGGGCACGCCGCGCGACCCGTACGAGAAGATCGCGGATGCCGCCCAGGTGCACACGTACACGGCCCTCGCGCCGACCGTGGCCCTGCACATCCCGTGGGACGGCGTCGACTCCTACGGCGACCTGCGCAAGCACGCCGAAGACCTGGGCGTCACCCTCGGCACGATCAACTCGAACACCTTCCAGGACGACGACTACAGGTTCGGCGCCCTCACCCACGAGGACCCGAGGATCCGGCGGAAGGCCATCGACCACCACTTCGCGTGCATCGACGTCATGCACGCCACCGGCAGCCGCGACCTGAAGATCTGGCTCGCCGAGGGCTCCAACTACCCGGGCCAGGCCGACCTGCGCGGCCGTCAGGACCGCCTGCACGAGTCGCTGAAGACGATCTACGACCGGCTCGGCGACGGGCAGCGCCTCGTACTTGAGTACAAGCTCTTCGAGCCGGCGTTCTACCACACCGACGTGCCCGACTGGGGCACGAGCTATGCCCAGGTCGCCGCGCTCGGCGACCGGGCCATGGTCTGCCTCGACACCGGCCACCACGCGCCCGGTACCAACATCGAGTTCATCGTCATGCAGTTGCTGCGCCTCGGCAAGCTCGGCTCCTTCGACTTCAACTCGCGCTTCTACGCCGACGACGACCTCATCGTCGGCGCGGCCGACCCGTTCCAGCTGTTCCGCATCCTGTTCGAAGTCATCCGGGGCGGCGGCCTCAACCATCCCGACGTCGTGTTCATGCTCGACCAGTGCCACAACGTCGAGGCCAAGATCCCCGGCCAGCTCCGCTCGGTGCTCAACGTGCAGGAGATGACCGCGCGCGCCCTGCTCGTCGACCGTGAGGCCCTGGCCGCCGCCCAGCGCGGCGGCGACGTGCTTGAGGCGAACCGCGTCTTCATGGACGCCTTTCACACCGACGTGCGCCCCGCCCTCGCGGAATGGCGCGAGTCGCGTGGCCTGGCCGCAGATCCGATGAGAGCCTTCGCCGAGTCGGGCTACCTCGCCCGGACCGCTGAGGAGCGCATCGGCGGTACGCAGGCCGGCTGGGGAGCGTGAGCCCGTCGAGTCGCCGAGCATCGACCGTTCCCGCCCGGAGAGCGTCGCTCCCCGGTGACCCGCGAGAGATCACGGGGCTCGCCGACGGCGCCACAGACCACCGCCCGCCACACCGAAGGACCTGACCTATGACGAACCAGGCAGCCGCCGACCTCATCGCGCGGTCGAACCGCCTCGGCGCCGACCCGAAGAACACGAACTACGCCGGCGGCAACACCTCGGCCAAGGGCAGCGAAACCGATCCGGTCACCGGCGAGCCCGTCGAACTGCTCTGGGTGAAGGGCTCGGGCGGCGACCTCGGCACGCTCACCGAGACCGGCCTCGCGGTGCTGCACCTCGACCGGCTCCGCGACCTCGTGAAGGTGTACCCGGGCGTCGAGCGCGAGGACGAGATGGTCACCGCGTTCGACCACTGCCTGTTCGGGCTGGGCGGCGCCGCGCCGTCGATCGACACGGCCATGCACGGGCTCGTCGACGCGGCCCACGTCGACCACCTGCACCCGGATTCGGGCATCGCCATCGCGACCGCCGCCGAGGGCGAGGAACTCACGAAGCGGATCTTCGGGGACCGCGTCGTGTGGGTGCCATGGCGCCGCCCGGGCTTCCAGCTCGGCCTCGACCTCGCGGAGATCAAGGCGAACAACCCGCAGGCGGTCGGGTGCATCCTCGGCGGCCACGGCATCACCGCGTGGGGCCACACCTCCGAGGAGAGCGAGAAGAACTCGCTGTGGATCATCGACACCGCCGCGGCCTACCTCGCAGAGCACGGCGAGCCCGAGCCGTTCGGCCCGGTCGTGCCGGGCTACGAGCCGCTGCCCGAGGCCGAGCGGCGCACGCGGGCCGCCGCGCTCGCGCCGACGATCCGAGGGCTCGCGTCGCACGACAGGCCGCAACTCGGCCACTTCACCGACAGCGAGGCAGTGCTCGAGTTCCTGTCCCGTGAGAAGCTGCAGCCGCTCGCGGCGCTCGGCACCAGTTGCCCCGACCACTTCCTGCGTACGAAGGTGAAACCGCTCGTCCTCGACCTGCCGGCGTCGGCGAGCGTCGAGGAGAGCATCGCGCGCCTCAAGGAACTGCACGAGCAGTACCGCGCCGACTATCAGGCGTACTACGACGCCTACGCGAGCGAGGACACTCCCGCGATCCGGGGCGCCGATCCGGCGATCGTGCTCGTGCCCGGCGTCGGCATGTTCTCGTTCGGCAAGGACAAGCAGACCGCGCGCGTGGCCGGAGAGTTCTACGTGAACGCGATCAACGTGATGCGCGGCGCCGAGGCGGTGTCGGCCTACACCCCCATCTCCGACGAGGAGAAGTTCCGCATCGAGTACTGGGAGCTCGAAGAGGCCAAGCTGCGGCGGATGCCGAAGCCCAAGCCGCACGCGACGCGCATCGCGCTCGTCACCGGCGCGGCCTCCGGCATCGGCAAGGCCGTCGCCGCCCGGCTCGCGGCCGAGGGCGCCTGCGTCGTCGTCGCCGACCTCGACCTGGAGAAGGCGCGG
>NZ_BAAAHQ010000023.1:463411-517079 GCF_039525605.1 Nonomuraea longicatena
GGCGGCCCGGACGTCGCGATCGGCGTGCGGGCGAACGTGACGGACGCCGCGCAGGTGCAGGCCGCGATCGACGCGGCGGTGCTCGCCTTCGGCGGCCTCGACCTCGTGGTGAACAACGCCGGCCTCTCGCTGTCGAAACCACTCCACGAGACCACCGAGGCCGACTGGGACCTGCAGCACGATGTCATGGCCAAGGGCTCGTTCCTCGTGTCGAAGGCTGCCGCGCGGGTGCTCGTCGAACAGGGTCTCGGCGGCGACATCGTCTACATCTCCTCGAAGAACGCGGTGTTCGCCGGCCCGAACAACATCGCCTACTCAGCGGCCAAGGCCGACCAGGCCCACCAGGTGCGCCTGCTCGCGGTCGAGCTCGGCGAGCACGGGGTCAGGGTCAACGGCGTCAACCCCGACGGCGTCGTACGCGGCTCGGGCATCTTCGCCTCGGGCTGGGGCGCCGACCGGGCCAGGACGTACGGTGTCCCCGAGGAGGACCTCGGCAGGTTCTACGCCCAGCGCACGATCCTGAAGCGCGAGGTGCTGCCCGAGCACGTCGCGAACGCGGTGTTCGTGCTCACCGGACCCGAGCTCAGCCACACCACCGGCCTGCACGTCCCGGTCGACGCGGGGGTCGCCCCCGCGTTCCTGCGATGAGCGCCGGAGCCGTCGCGGCGGTCGACCTCGGGGCCACGAGCGGCCGGGTCGTCGTAGGGTACGTCGACCAGGCGGCCGGCACGCTCAGGCTCGACCACGTCGCGCGGTTCCAGAACGGGCCCGTGCGCCTGGCGTCGGGCCTGCACTGGGACTTCGCGGGCCTCTACCGCGACCTCACGCGCGGACTCGCGGACGCGTTCCGCCGCGAGCCCGGTGTCGTGTCCATCGGCGTGGACTCCTGGGGCGTCGACTACGCGCTGCTGCGCGGCGACCGGCTCCTGGGGGAGCCTTTCCACTACCGCGACGAACGCAACGCGGCGGCGGCCGAGGCAGTGCACGCGCGGATACCGTTCGAGGAGCTCTACCGCCGCAACGGACTGCAGTTCCTGCCGATCACCACCGTTTACCAGCTCGCCGCCGAGCAGGCGGGCGGCGGGCTGGAGCTCGCCGACTCGCTCCTGCTCATCTCCGACCTCGTCGGCTTCCAGCTCACCGGCGCGAAGGTCGCCGAGCGCACCATCGCCTCGACGACCGGGCTGCTGGACGTCGAGACGGGCGAGTGGGACCGCGAGCTCGTCGGACGGCTCGGGCTGGAACCGTCCGTGCTGCCCCGTCTCGTGTCGCCGGGCGCCTCGCTGGGCGACCTGCGGCCCGGCGTCGCCGCCGAACTCGGCGCCCCCGCCGGGTTGCAGGTCGTGGCCGTCGGCTCACACGACACGGCCTCCGCGGTCGTCGCCTTGCCGATGCGCCCCGAGTCCTCGGCGTACATCTCCTGCGGCACCTGGGGTCTCGTCGGCGTCGAGCTTGAGCGGCCGGTGATCACGGCGGCCGCGCGCGAGGCGAACTTCACGAACGAGGCCGGCGTCGACGGCCGGGTGCGTTTCCTGCGCAACGTCATGGGGCTCTGGCTGCTGTCGGAGTCGGTGCGCTGGTGGGAGCGGGACGGGTCGTCGATCGACCTGCCCGGGCTGCTGGCACAGGCGGCCGAGGTCACGGCCGAGGTGCCCGTGTTCGACGCGAACGACCCTCGCTTCCTCGCCCCGGGCGACCTGCCGGGGCGCATCGCGGCGTGGTGCGCCGAGCGCGGGATCGCCGCGCCGCAGAGCCGCGCGGAGTTCGCCCGCTCGATCGTCGAGAGCCTGGCCGAGGCGTTCGCGAGCGCCGTGCGCACGGCGTCGGCCCTCTCGGGCGTCGACGTCGAGACGATCCACATCGTGGGCGGCGGCGCGCTCAACACCCTGCTCTGCCGGCGTACGGCCGACCGCTCGGGCCTTCCGGTGCTCGCCGGCCCCTCGGAGGCGACGGCCATCGGTAACGCGCTCGTGCAGGCCCGCGCTGCGGGCTTCGCCGGGGGCGACCTCGAAGCCCTCCGCTCGCTCGTCGCCCGGGCCTTCACCCCGATTCGCCACGATCCGACCGGCTGAACGCCGGTGGCCGATCCTCGTACGCCGATGTCCCGACTTTTCCGAACTTCCTCCTGCCTGGCACACGCGCGCCCAAGACCCCGACGCGCTCGCCGAGGTGTGGGAAGAGCTGTGGTACTCCTGCTGTCGCCAGGGCATGCGGGAGAAGTTTTGATACTTCCGACATCACCCACCTCGTCGCACTGGCGGTCCGCCCCGAACAGCGAAGCTATCTGCGGTACCTGCTCACCCCGGCCCGTCGCGACCGAGGCCGGGAGCCGGGGCCACATCCACACTGCTGCCCAGGACCTCAACGGACCTGTACGTTGATCATTATGGGTGCGGGCGAGCAGCAGAATCCGTTGAAGTCGCTGCTGGAGGGGCAGCCCACCGCAGCGCGGTGGCGAGAAGTGTGCGCCTTGGGAGAGGGGCTTACAGACGGCGAGGTGAAAGCGCTGGCAGCCGCTGTCAGCCGGTGGCCGGTCGCGATCAGGGAGATGCCGGACGCGTGGTGGGCGGACTGGTCGGCGGGGAAGGAACGGCCGTGGCACAGGCTTGCGGCCCACCGGGTGCTTCATCACGGCTTGGCCACCGGCGACGGTCCGCGCCTGTTCGATGGAGTGTCTTCCGCCGCGCTGTCACCGGACTACCGCCTGGCGGCGCTGGCCGGGTGACGGTCCATGCCCTGCCGTCGGGTGCAGAGGTCGCTCGTCACGACACCGGTCTCGAACGCGTCGACGCTGTGTCGTTCGCCCCGGACGGCGAGAGACTGCTGGCTGCAGGCAGCGGCGCAGAGACGTCGGTCCTGCAGTGGATCGACCACGGAGTGATCGCCGAGGCGGTGGAGGTGCCCGTGCCTGCAGGTAGCAAGCGCACCATGATCGCCTGGTCGTCCTCGGGTCCACGAGTTCTGTTCGCCCGGCCGCGCGCTGAGAGCGTCGTCGTGGACGGTGTGGACGGCCGGCCGCTGATCCGCCTGGACCACCACGACGCCGGATGGTGGCAGGCTCTCAGCCCGGACGGGCGGATGTTGATCACTGCGGACCGGCAGGTCCGCGCCTGGATGGTCGCCGCAAGCCAGGGTCGCGCAGCACTGCTCGCCGACGATCGGCGCTGACGAACAGGTCGTCCGGGGTGGCGTGCCCGGCGAACACAAAGCCGTCCCGGGTCACCGGTAGGACGCGATAGCCACGTGGGCGGGTCTCGATGTGAGCGCGGGTGCGCCGCCCGTCCGTGCCGAACTCAGTGAGTTCGGCACAGACGATCGGTGTTCTGGTCGAGATCAGGTCTCCGGCGCCGGCCAGCAGGGACAGGTTCTGGCGGGACAGGTCGGCCACCTTCTCCCGGCCACCGTCCTGGTGGCGGTAGTAGCCGTGGCGTGCGGTTCGGGCAGATGCGTCCGGCTGCCCGCCACCATGGTGTCCTTGAGCCCGAGCGGTCGCAGGATCCGCTGCTGCAACTGGTCGGCGTAGGAGCGGCCGGTGACCTTCTCGATCAGCAGCATGGCCACCGTGTAGTTGGTGTTGGTGTACTTCTGGTCCGTGCCCGGCGCGAACCGCGCCGGCTTCGACAGCGCCAGCCGTACCAGTTCCTCGGGTGTGTGGTCGCGGAACCGGTCCTTCACCCAGGCGTCGCCGGAGGAGACGATCCCGGGCTCCCATGAGCCGTCGGCGTTGAAGTCGCCGGTACCGGCCGCTGCGGGGGCGGCAGCCCCGGCCAGCAACGTGGCCGCCAGCGCCGCGACTCCCGCTCCTCGCAGGACCTTGCTCGCCGTGATCGCTGGGTGGGTGTTCATGGTTCCTCGTTTCCGGTGACGCGCTCGGGCGAACAACTCGCCGAGCCGTGTCGGGTCTACGAGATGGACCGGGCTCGTCCGCGTGCCTCAAGCCTGCCTCCGCCGGTCGGGCGGAACAACAGCCGATCTTCGGACGGACGGGTAACCCGTGGGTTCACGATCCGCTTCGGAGACCTCGCTCACACGATCAGGACGGTGGCCAGCGCCGGGCCGAAGGCGCCGCCGAGTTGGTAGCACAGGGTGAACAGGGCGACAGCCGTGGCCCGATGTCCGGGCGGGGCTGCCTCGCCGACGCGGGCGGCGTACCAGGCCATCGCCGCCGTGGCGGCGAACACCGCGAACGCGGTGGCCGCCACGATCGCCACCGGCCAGGGCACGGTCAGCGGCAGGGCCACGGCCACGGTGCCGGTGGCCAGGAGGACCGTCCGGGCGCGGGCGGGATCGTACCGGGAGGTCCGACGCGTGAACATCAGCGAGGCGACGGAGCCGGCGGCCAGCATGATGAGCGTCATCAGCCCGATCCGTTCGGCCGGCCAGTGGTGTTCCAGCATTCGGGGCACGGTGTAGAGCAGGGCGAAGTAGGACGTGGACAGTGCGCACGCGGTCGCTGAAGCGGTCACGAACACCCGGGTGCCCACCACCGCCCGGGGGACGAACCCGGCGGCGTTCCTGCGGGCGTGCGCGGTCAGGAGCAGGCCCGCGACGGCTGCTGCGGCGAGCGCCGCCGCGCCCAGGCGCGGGGTCAGGACGAACGCGCTGATCAGCGTCATCACCAGCAGGATGCCGACGAGGTCGGTGGAGGCGGCGTCCCGATCGGAGTGGTGCGCGGGAACGTGCCGCAGTACGGCGGGGACGGCCAGAAGCGCGGGCAGAGACAGCAGCAGCGGCGTCTGCCAGGAGATCGCCGACAGGGTCGAGCCGGCCAGCGGGCCGAACGCGCCGACCAGGCCGACCCCGGCGGTGACGACGCCTGTCCGGGAGGCGGTGCCGGCCAGGGTGATGGCGACGGTCACCAGGCCGCCTCCACCGGCGGCCTGGGCGGCGCGTCCGGCCAGCAGTACCGGCAACTCCGGTGCGAGCGCCACCAGAAGTGTGCCGAGAAGCACCAGGGCGGCGTTGACGAGCGTGGCGGTGCGCATGCCTCGGGTACGCAGCAGGGCGGCGGTGAGGGGGGCGCCCAGCACACCGCCCCAGCCGAAAGCGGTGGCGGCCCACGTCGCGTCCGCAACCGATACGTCGAGTGCGCGGGCCAGGCCGGGGATGACCGTCGTGGTGCTGTTGGCGCTGAGTGAGGTCGGGGTCGCCAGCAGGGCGAGGAGCAGGACGGAGATTCGTCCCTTGCGGACGGGTGCTTGGTTCACAGCCTCAAAATACACTCGATGGTGTAAATTGCACACCAATTAGTGTACTTTGAAGGTGTTCGCCGACCGAAGGTGTTCGCCGACCGAAGGTGTTCGCCGACCGAAGGGGAGACATGAACGAGCTGAACATCCTGGCCTTGTCCGGCAGTCTGCGGGCGGACTCCCACAACACCGCGCTGCTCCACGCGGCGCGCACGTTGAACCCCGCCGGAACGGCCATCGACATCGATCACGATTTGGGCCGGCTGCCCCTCTACAACCAGGACCTGGACGACGGCACGCCACCGGCGCCGGTCGCCGAGTTCCGGGCCCGCATCGCCATGGCCGACGCCCTGCTGATCGCCACACCGGAACACAACGCCTCCGTCCCGGCCGCGCTGAAGAACGCCATCGACTGGGCGAGCACCGCACCCGAAGGGTTGCTGCGCGGCAAGCCGGTGGCCATCGCGGGCGCCTCGCCGGGGCCGTTCGGTTCGGTACGCGCGCAACTCGCCCTCCGCCAGATCCTGGCCGCAGTGGGGGCGGAGGTCGTGGTCAAACCGGAGGTGACGGTGTTCCGCTGCGACACCCGCTTCACCGGTGAGCGCGAGCTGAACGACCCCTACACCGCGGACCTGCTGCGGGAACTGCTGCACGCCCTGTCATGCAAGATCCACCCGTACACTGCAGCACAGTAGAACCCCAGCCCGGAAGGACGCCGATGACCAACCGTCAGCCCGAGCCGTACGGCAGGCCGGACAAGCGGCGGGCGATCACCGAGGCCGCCCGCCGCGTGTTCGGCCGTGACGGCTACACCCGTGCCAGCATGGACGCGATCAGCGCCGCGGCGGGGGTGTCCAAGCGGACGGTCTACAACCACTTCACCGACAAGGAGCAGTTGTTCCTGACCGTCGCGCTGGAAGGCGCCGAAGAAGTCACCGCCGCGATCGCGCAGATCATGGATCGGCACCTGCGCAAGATCGTGGATCTGGAGCAGGACCTGATCGACTTCTCTCTCGACCGGGTCGCTGCGGTGACGTCGTTCCCCGACCACTTCGCCCTGGTGCGGGCGATCGAGGCGGAGGCCGCCCACATTCCGCCACCGATCCTGAAAGCCTGGATCGCCGCCGGGCCGCAGACCGGTCACCTGCGCCTGGCGCCGTACATGCGCCAGATCGCCGACCGAGGTCTGCTGAAGGTCGACGACGCCGAGAGTGCCGCCGCGCACCTCACCCTGCTGACCGTCACCGACGTCAACCAGCAGACGTTCTACGGAGCCGTCCCACTGCCCCAGGAAGAGATCACTCGGCTCGTCACCGGCGGCGTGCGGGCCTTCCTCCGCAGCTACGCCTGCGCCGCCCCATAGCGGACCAGGCCGGGGGCGCCGTTCGGATACGTCGGATGGTGCGCATGAACGCGCGCTGGGTAGACCTGCTGGTCGGACCCTGACCGCCGGTCGGTGGTGACAGCGTCGGGCCGGTCGCCCGCCGGGTCTTCACTCGCATGTGGCTTCTGACCGAACCGATTCACCGAGCCCACTGGGTGTAGTGGCGTCCGCGACTGGACCGGGAACGAGTCCGGCCTGATCGCCGAAAGGTCTGACGACTACGCTCCGTATTCGAGATGCTACGGAACATGAGCAAGGAGAGCGTTCCTCAGCCGCCCAGTCGCGACCGGCAGGATCCGGCGTTCTGGAAGCGCGAGTTCGACAGGTACGTGGGCGCGGCCATGACCGCCACCCTGGCCGGGCGGCATGTGGAGGCGCTGGACGCCGCTCACGAAGCGCGGCTGGCCGCCGACCGCCTGCAGAGCACCATCGTGCGAAACGCCCGTGCCGCCGGCACGAGCTGGTCGGCGATCGGGCGCGCGGCCATGCTCACCAAGCAGGCCGCCTGGACGCGATGGAAGCACGTGGAGACCACCGCGATCACGCCCGCCCAGTTGGAGCGTCATCTGGTCGTCGTGATCACCACCGGGCGGCGTGGCGTCGATGACGACAGCCCCGAGTACGGCCTGGACCTGGCGCCCTACCTCCACTATGACGGCTGGGCCGAGCTGGTGACCGACGATCCCCGCGTCGATGCTCTGATCGAGGAGGGCCTGGAGCGCTACTGGGTGCGGGTCGCCCCGCTCGA
Organism: Nonomuraea longicatena; assembly: GCF_039525605.1. Lineage (NCBI taxonomy): Bacteria > Bacillati > Actinomycetota > Actinomycetes > Streptosporangiales > Streptosporangiaceae > Nonomuraea > Nonomuraea longicatena. The sequence goes on from NZ_BAAAHQ010000023.1 coordinate 470,733, forward strand.
CTGGATCGCCTCGCGGATTCCCGGACTCGCCGAGGCCGTCGCCGCAGATCCCGGCTCGCCCCTGATGCAACCCGCCATGACGCAGTTCGTTCTCGTGCTGGACAGTGACCACCAGATGGAGGAACTTCACGACCTGTTGCGCATCGCCGACATCCGCGAAGTCTTGGAGGTCGCGGAGAAGACCCGCCTGCACGCTCTCGGCTTCTCGGTGGACAGCAGCGCGGACGGCGACTTCTACATCTCCCTGGTCGGCGTCATGGCCGGCGCTGACATCGGAGCCGAGCTGCGGGCTCTGACCCAGGTTCTCACCGCCGCCGGGTATGAGGTGATCGGCGATCCCGACGACAGCGCCTGCGGCGTCATCGCCCGGCTGGCCCCTCCTGCTGATCCGGCAGCTGTCGGATGTATGTGACTTCTGGAGACCGCTGGGGTTTGTCGGCGGCTGCGCGTACGCTCGGGTGGAGCTCCTCCGTACGCGTACGTTCCCCCGGTTTCGCAGCCTCTGGAGGTTCCCCGTTGATGGCTTCTCCCCAGCCTTCCTCTTCCTCGCCGTGGACGCCGCCCATACCCCGGCTGTCGCGTGTTCCGCAAGCCGGTGAGGCGGGTGCCTCCGCGCACGCGCGGTACCGAGCCGAACTGGGCAAGGGGCGGGTACGGCGGCTGGTCGTGCGCGGGGTCGTGGCGGTGCTGGCCGGTGTCGCCGGAACTGTGGTGATCGGCTGGCAGGCGGGCCTGGCGCTCGCGGTGATCGCAGCGACGGTCGACGCCGTCTATCGCTGGCGCAGACACGAGGCGGTGCGCACCTGGCGTCGCGGGGCGATGGGCGAGCGGCGCACGGCCCGGTATCTTCGGCGGCTGGAGGCCGGCGGGTACCTGGTGCTGCACGACCGGGCGCTGCCGTACGGGCGGGCCAACCTGGATCACCTGGCTGTCGGCCCGTCCGGGGTGGTCGTGATCGACAGCAAGGCGTGGCGGCGCGACCGGCGGATCACCCGGCGCGGCCGGGACGTCAGGGTCGGCCGCCGCGGGGGTTCCGACGAGGTGCGGTCGGTGTTATACGAGACCGGCGCGGTCGCCAAGGCGCTGAGCCGTCGCCTGCGGATGCCGGTGGAGGTCACACCGGTGCTGGCGGTGCACGGCCCGCACGTGCCACGGCGCGGGCTCATGGTGGACGGCGTGAAGATGCTGCGCGCGGCCGCGGTCGCGAAATGGATTATGCGGCGGCCGGCGGCGCTGCCGCCCTCGGTCGTCCAACAGCTTCAGGTGGCGGCCGCCGAACTGTTCCCGGTCTACGTCGAGCGGCCGCCACGCCCACCGCGATGACCCGCGCGCATGGTTCTCTGTGCTCGGGGCTCAGCTCAGGCCGCCTCCTGAGGTCCGAAGGATTGATCACCGGGCGGATTCGCCGACGTCCGGCCGCATGGCTTTGAGGAAGGCGTCGACGAGGGCGTCGGCGTACTGCGGTGTGCGGAATGTGCTTCGCACGCCTCCGTGATTCTCCCTCACACCTGGGCGAACACCCGCGAGGTGCGGGTCAGCGGGGTACGGCGCCGCCGACGACCTGGCGCGCGTGCAGCAGCAGGCCGGGACTAAGGCGGCGGTGGACGGCCGACAGCGGTGGCCACACGAGACGGGCCATGCCCCTGTCGTAACCGATCATCGTGGTGAGCGAGACTTCCTCGTGCCCGCGCTGCACGAGGAGGTTGCCGGTCAGCATCCAGGAGACGGCCCGCAACAGAATCCAGTCCTGGCCGTGCCCGGCTACCCGCCATCCGGCGACGGTCTCGGGGGCGTGGCCGCGATGGAGACGCAGGCCGAGCAGGCCGCTCCAGATGAAGCGCTCGGCCGGGGTGGGGACGTCGCCGAACATCGCCCGCGCCCACCGTTCCGGCCCGGCCTCGGCGCGGGTGGACAGGCTGAAGCGGTCGGCGTAGTCGATGCGGGGCAGCGTGCTGAGCGCCCGGGCGGAGAGCTCGACGTTTGCGACGCCCACCTGGGCGGATACGGGGCTGGGCGCGTGTGCCATGATCGCTCCTGCGGATTTCTATACGTTGGCGTATAGAAAGGGTAGAGCGAACTATACGGCTGCGTATATCAGGGTGGAGGGTGACGTGGGACACATCGTGGACACCCTGGGGCGATCTGCCCGCCGGAACCAGTCGCCGCGTCACCATCAGCCACTTCGGGCGATGGCACTCCTGCAAGGCGTGGTTGTACAGGCTGTGCAGGATGCGCAGGCGGCGAGCCTGGTGTGCTCCAGGCTGTCCGGGAGACCCTGGTAGATGGGCCCGAGGTCGGCCGGCAGAGGACGGTACTCCGGCGTCAACACCTGCCGTTATCGACAGTGTGATCCCCACCGATGGCCGAGCTCGTCACGAGACTCAGGTGAGCGCCCTGCGTCTGACGGCGGCAAGGCCGGTCGCAACAAGGACGGCGGTGACGCCTGTCATGATCGCGATGGCTGTGGCCGTGAAGGGCTCGCCGGAGATGACCATGGGCAGGTTGGGGTGGGGCACGGCGTACTTGGCGATCCAGTAGTCGATGCCGAGGATGGGTCCGAGCACCTCGCCGAAGAGGTTGACGAACAGGAAGGCCGCCCAGGAGATCGCGGCTGCCGCGCGGGGGAGCAGGCCGAAGGCCAGGACGCCGATCCCGGCCAGGGTCCAGGTGGCGGGCACCTGGATCAGGGCGCCGGCGAGCACCTTGCCCGGTGCCCCCGCCACAAGTCCCATGGTCAACCCTGCGGCGGCGAGTATCAGTACGCTTCCGGCCAGGGCGATGAGCAGGTGGCCGGTGACCCAGCGCACGCGGGAGACCGGGGCGGACAGGAGCAGTTCGGCACGGCCGGAGAGCTCCTCGTTGCGCAGCCGCAGCAGGGCCACCAGTGGGTAGAGGGCCGAGACGTAGCCCAGGCTGAGCGCGATCAGCCACAGATAGGCGTCGGTCATGGTGACATCGGGCGCTGCGGTGTAGCGGCGGAAGAACTCCTCGACGGCGGCGCCCTGCCGGGCGACCTCCTCGATGGAGGTGGCCAGGGAGCCGAGGACCAGCCCGGCGATCGCGTATGCGGCGATCCAGCCGCCGAGCAGGCCCTTCTGCAGCCGCCAGGCCAGGCACAGCGGGCTACGCAGTTGGTCGGAGGTGGCCGGGCCGGGACGTTCGGGGATCAGGCCGTGGCCCAGGTCGCGGCGGGTGAGCAGCCGGTAGGCCAACGCGAGCGTCGCGGCGGTGAAGGCGAGGCTGAGCAGCAGTACTGCTCCCGCCCATACAACATCAGGCACTCCTTGCCCGCTCACAGGCCCGGTGATCTCAACGCCGGGCAACATACGCGTCCCAGCGGTCGGCGCAGCGTTCGCGTTGCCGCTCGGGTCGCTGCTGCCGGGAGGAAATGTAACTCCTGGTAATCATTGCAGGCTATCCGGACGAGCGCGTGAGCGATACCCGTGTCGGCTACGCTCGCTGCTCGACTGACGACCGAGCAACTCCTGACCCTCGGCGTTTCAGAGGTAGGGATCTCCATCGACTGCGGCTTCTCCGGCACCACCGGCCGCAACCGCGCCGGCCTCGACCAGGCCTTTGCCCCGTGTGGGACGGCAGCGCTTTCACCGTGACCAAGCAGATCCTCACCGACCCCCCGAACTCGGCGTATCCGTCTTCGACTGGAACGACCCGTTCGGTCGCCTGTTCGTCCAGCCCCTCGCCGTCGGACGCTCCACCATCCATGGGCCAGAAACTTCCAGGTAGAGCGATCACACATCGAGATCGCGGCGCCAACGGCTGTTCCTGGGGTCTTCGACCCCGGACCTTTCCCGGGTGGAAAGCTTCGGGGTACGGCGGCGGGTGCCAGGACTGGCCGGGCCGAGGTCGGCACCCGGAGCAGTTCGGCGAGCCGGGGTGGGCCAGGCAGCACAGGCAGGGTGGCGTTCATCGGCATCGCTCACGGGGTGGTCCGGGGCCCCTCATGCCCGGAAGGCAACACCGCGCCGGGCGCTGTGGCGTCGTCGGTCATGCGTGTTAATAAACTTTGACATCGTGTCCGGAGCGCTTTACATTGATTGATGTCAGCTTTGTTTTACACGAGGAGCGGGCATGGCTTTCGAGGAAAAGCGCGCCTGGGTGATGATGGTGGTCTCCGTCGGCGCGTACACGATCTACGTGGTGACCATCCTGAGCAGAGCTGGTGAAGGCCCGCTCGCCGACGTCGCCTACGCGGGAACTCTGCTGTGGACCATCGGTGGCGCCATCGTCGCCGCGATCGTGGCCCACATCGCGATGGCTGTCGCGGGCGGCCACGGCGCCGACCGCACCGACGAGCGCGACCGTGAGATCAACCAGGTCAGCGAGCGCATCGGGCAGTCGATCCTCGCCATCGGCGCGCTCGCCGTACTGGTCATGGCCATCGCCGAGCTGCGCCACTTCTGGATCGCCAACGCCGTCTGCCTGGCGTTCGTGCTGTCCTCGGTGCTCAGCTCGTTCGCCAAGATCATGGCGTACCGCAAGGGCGGCTTCCAGACGTGGTGAAGCCGACGCAGGTCACCAACGTGATCCGGGCCCTGCGGTTCGCGCACGACGAGATGACCCAGGCCGAGTTGGCCGATCAGGTCGGCGTCACCCGCCAGACCATCATCGCGATCGAACAGGGTCGCTATTCCCCCTCGCTGGAGATGGCGTTCCGCATCGCCCGGGTGTTCCGGGTCGGACTCGACGACGTCTTCCAGTACCCAGACACCGAAGGAGATCTCTCATGAGGGCGATCGTCCAGGACGAGTACGGCCCGCCGCACATGCTGAGCCTCGGCGAGGTCCCGATCCCGACGCCCGGCGCCGACGAAGTGCTGATCCGGGTACACGCGGCCGGCGTCGACTACGGCGTGTGGCACGTCATGACCGGGCTGCCGCTCATCGGCCGCCTCGGCTTCGGCCTGCGCCGACCTCGCAACCGGGTGCCGGGCATGGACGTGGCCGGCGTCGTGGAGTCCGTCGGCGCCAAAGTGACCGCGTTTCGCCCCGGCGACGAGGTGTACGGCGCGGCGACCGGAACGTACGCGCAGTTCGCGCTCGCCCGCCCGGGCAAGCTCGCCCGCAAGCCCGTCAACCTGAGCTTCATCGAAGCGGCGGCCGTACCCGTGTCTGGGGTGACCGCGCTACGGGCCGTCGGCCAGGTCACCGCCGGCGAGAAGGTGCTGGTCATCGGTGCCGGTGGCGGAGTGGGCAGCTTCGCGACGCAACTCGCGGTCGCCGGCGGCGCCCACGTCACCGCCGTGTGCAGCACAGCCAAGGCCGACCTCGCCCGGTCACTGGGCGCCCAGGCCGTCATCGACTACACACGCGAGCCGCTCACCGGGACATACGATCTGATCATCGACATCGCGGGCAACCGGCCGCTGGCCATGCTGCGCGGGCTGCTCACTGAGCGCGGCCGGCTCGCCATCGTCGGCGGCGAGGGCGGCGGCCGGTGGTTCGGCGCGCTCGGCCGGGCGCTGGCCGTCCGGCTGATCACCCCGTTCACGCGCCGGCGCCTGCAGGCGCCGATCGCGCTGACCCGCACCGCCGACCTGGACACACTGCGCGACCTCATCGAGGCCGGGACCGTGCGACCGGCCGTCGGGCGCACGTACACCCTGGCGGAGGCCCCCACCGCAGTGGGCGACCTGGCGGCGGGCAACGCGCCAGGAAAGCTCGTCATCACGGTTGATTGACCTCGGGGCGCCGACATCGATGTCCTGCGGCGAGTCCTGACAGACGTGCATCGCCCGGTGGCAACCCTCTCCGCGTCGGCTCGCTGTCGCAGGTCATCGGTGACAGCACCCCACCGCCCGGCTCATCCCCGGCTCTGGAGGCGGGATCGGAAGTCACGCCAAAGCCGGCGGGTTGAGCTTTCGTCCCGATGGGGGCAACACGGAACGCTGATGGCCGAGCACCGCCGCCGTCATCCTGGTCGGCACCGCCTACCGTCTGACGGCGGGGCGGTCGGCGGCCGGCTCAGATGCCGGGTGAAGAACCGGGCCGCCGCGTCCCCCGCGAACTGCGGGACGCCGGTGTGGCCGCCCATGTTGGCATGCAGCGTCTTCTCCTGGGAGCCGAAGGCGTCGAACAGATCCAGGGCCGCCTGCCGGTCGTTGCCTTCGTCGTCCCACTGCAGCAGGACGTGCAGCGGAATGGTGACCCGCCGGGCTTCCTCGAACATGCTGCGAGGCACGAAACTCCCGGCGAAGAGAACGGCGGCCGAGATGCGCGGCTCGACCACCGCCAGCCGGACGCCGACGGAGATCACTCCTCCCGAGTACCCGACCGGGCCGCCGACCTCGGGCAGCGAAAGCAGGGCGTCCAGGGCGGTCTGCCATTCCGGGACCGCCTTTTCGACCACCGGGAGGACGAGCCGGTCGACGATCTCCCCGTCGATCGGATCGCCGGTCTCCAGCGCCTGGTGCAGGTCGGCGCGGGCCTGCTCGGCGGCTGCCGAACGGGGCCGGTCACCGCCCCCGGGGACCTCGATGGTGGCCGCGGCGAAGCCGTCCGCCGCGGAGTGCCGGGCCCGGGCCAGCAGCCGGGGGTACATCTGGTGCAGTCCGCCGGGGTGGCCGAGCAGGATCAGCGGCACCGGTACGGATGCGGACCCGGGCGTCCACAGGATGCCGGGGACCTCGCCGAACGTGAATTCCCGTTCGAGGAGGCCGTCGTCGAGGCGCTGCTCGGAGGTGAATCGCATGGTCGTGCCTTTCGGGAGTGCTCGTTGACGGCGCTCCCGGACGACCTATCGCCCGACCGTGACCCCAGAGGGGAGCACCCATGTCGATACGTTCACGGGTACCACCTCCTCGGTCTCTTGCACGGCCGTCTGAAGCTAACGGTGGTCACGGTGGTCCGCCAACGGGTTTTCGGAGGCTCCGTGGCTGAACGTGGTGCTGCCCGTGGAGAAGAAGATCGCGGTACGGCGCTGCGGCACCTCGACCAACTCGCCCTGATCCGCGACGACCCGGCCCCGACCGAGTCCGCCGTCGAGGAGCTGTTGCGCCGGCTGCCCATTCTGCACTCGCCGCTGCTGCGTACGGCCACGACGGGGCGTGGAGATCGCCGGGCACGCCATCCCCGCCGGCTCACTCGTGGTCGCTCGTTGCCCGCCGCCGATCGGGATCCCGACTTCATCGACGATCCCGACACCCTCGCCCTCGCCCGGGGAGCGCTCGGTCACGGCGTCCACCACTGCCTCGGTGCGCCGCTGGCGCGAATGGAGATGCGCATCGTTTTCCCCGCCCTGCTGAAGCGATTCCCTGGCCTCTCCCTGGTCAGCCCGGACATACCCACGGCCCCGAGCCGCTCCACCTCGCTGCCGTCTTCGGCCTCGACCCCAGGACCGCCGTCCACTACGCCGAGAACGACCGCACCCTCCTCGCCACCACAGTCGATGGCCAGGACCCGGCCAGTCGAGACGAACCCAAGGGTCCACATCTCACGGAGAGCCTGAAAGCCTTCAGTTCGCCTGAACGCTGGGGTTTCTAAGGGCTTGAGCAGCAACAGAACGGCCAACGGCGTCGGCGAGCCGTCGGGGCTCGGATTATCGCCGCTGGCCGTTCTGATGCAACCAGACGCCGTGCGGGCGCGGATTCATGTACGGCCTCATTGCTGTGAGTATTTGATCTGCTGGTTGGCTCTACTTTGCTGGCTATGCCGGTGGATTTCCTGACGGATGATGAGGTGGTGGCGTGCATGTACATGGCCGCGGCACGCAAAGTGTCCTTCCGGACACGCCGCAAGGACAACGCGATGCGGTCAGGCGGGCCCAGACATAGCGCAGGGCGCGAGGAACAACGGCGCGGAAATTTGTGCTCAGCACGCTAACCGCAGATAACTGGGCCGATTCACGTCGTCCCGGCTGTACCGGAGCTCAGCGTCACGGGTGCCGCAGATATTGGGCTTTTATCCATGACTGGCTGTCACGGATAGTGGGGCCGCTGGGTTTTTGTGCCGATGTTCCTCGCATCCCTTGTCGAGGTCAGCTCAACTTGAATGAGGAGATCCGGTTGTTCATGCCGGTGAGTTCGATGTCGTGGTCGCGGTATGTGGCGAAGTGGTCACCGCGGTAGTCGGTGAGGTCCCAGGCTTTCATGTCGCAATTGTTGCGCGTGAGGAACGAACTGGCGCGGTTGCTCCAGCCCCACCGACCGAGATCCGGCGCGAATCCGTCGACGTCGCCGGTCGAGGGCGAGCACCGACCGGTCGACCCCAGCCTGATCGAAGCGCCGGAGTAGCCAGAGCCGTCATAAAGGATGACCTGCACCTGCCAGGTCGCCGCGATCTGGCTGCCGTCGCCGAAGGCGTCGGCTTCCCTCTCGGTCTCGAAGCAAGTCATGGACGTGGAGCCCGTGTCGGCCACGCAGTGCGGGCGGGTCGCGGTCTCCGTGGACGTGGGGTCCGCCGCGGCGGACCAGATGGGGTCCGCCGCAGCGGCGGGCGCCGCAAGGGCGAGAACGGCCGAGGCGATGACAGCGCCCACCGCACCCAGTTTGGCAGTCGTTGAGTTCGTGCTCACAGCAGGTCCTCCTGAAGTAAGTCGTGCGGGTATCTCGTGGTTGATTTTCATGGTCAAGTGTTCCTATTTCGGCGGCGCCTTTCTGATCCGACTGTCGGAATTCGGTTCCCCGGTTCGCCTTCGAGATCTCTTTCTGGAGGCTGTCAGGCGGCTGCGGCCCGGCCGAGTTGGCCGCACCCAATAGACGTCACAGCCTTCGAAGGTGTGACATGGGGCCAGGTTTCGGACGGAAATCGGCCGCGCGCGTGGGGGACCGTAATCGGGGGCGCCCCGATGTCGGTGCTGTGACCTGGGCAATGCGGTTGAACCGTGCAGAGCCTGAACCTTAATTCTGTACGGTCACCCCGCAGGCCCTTGCAACGGCCGATGCTTGACGCTCTGCGAAACGCCGGAAGCTCTGGGACTTATCACCCGAAACATGTCAAAGTCGGATTCGCTCACGCATGACCCGGCCTCCGGAGAGGAGAAGACCAAATACACCGGTGACCACACCGCACGAGGGCTGCGGCAAGCCTCTCTCGCAGAAGGCCGCCAACCGCTCCACGAGAACTCCGTGGCCCGGGCGAGCGCCGCCGACGAGCTTGCTCATGGCCGCAGCGTGCGGCACGGCCATCGTCGCGGACAGGGAAGGCCCGCCCGCAGCACGTGTTCGCCGTGAACATCGAGTGCCTCAAGGGTCTGCCACCTTCGTCCACGAGGCATGGCCTTCGGTAGCGAACCCTGGTACCTGTGAGCGGTGTGGAACGGCTCCCGGCGTCAGCCAGGTCGTTGCCCGGCCTTGTCTACGACAGTCGCCTCGACCACGGCGTCCCAGTTGAGGATCTCGCCCTTCTTCATGGTGTTGAAGCGCTCGTCCTTGTCCCTGAGCACGATGACGCGGTAGCCCAGGTACTCGTAGGTCTTCGGATTGATGAAGACCTCGTCGCGCAGGTACCCGTCCAGGACGTGGTAGAGGGTGACCCCCCGGCGTTTGAGCAGGTCGGAGGACTTGGCTTCGTAGCGGACGCCGGGGATCCCGGCCAGGGCACCGTACATGGCGGCGCGGAGTCTGGGGGGGAGGGCGGCGTCCCGCATACCCGTCGCGATCAGCTGGAATGCCCATCTGTCGCGCTCGACGGAGGTCAGGGCGGGCTCGTCCTGGGGGGTCTCACCCATGCCCTCCGCCCGTTGCCGGGATGCGGCGCGCCTCTTGGCGTCCTCCGTGTCGACGGTCTCGTAGATCCGGGCCAGCAGCCGATCGGCGTCGGTCGGCAGGGCGAGCAGATAGGCGTAGGCCACCTCGAATTCCGACCCCTTGAGGATTTCGAGCTTGCCCTTCTCGAAGAACGCGAACGCCTTGTCGTTGAGTCGCCGCCACTGCTCCTGGGTGTTGGTCGTCGTCGGCCGACCGTGCAACCGCTCCCCGCCGTTCACCTGCGTCCGGGCGCTCAGACTCTTCACGTAGCTCCACTGGGTGGGCTCGGCACGCCATTCAGGCTCGTCGGAGGCCAGCACCGCCGCGTTGTCGGCCAGGTCCCTGGCGTTCGCCACCGGCCGTAGTCGCAGCTTGGTGACAGCGGCGGACGGCCGGGCCTGGGGCGCCTCGACACCTTTGTCCCGAGTGACGTCCGAGGTTTCCCGTGTGACGTCCGGGACGACTATCAGGGCAGCGGCGAGCAGCGCGGCGGCCGCTCCGGCCAGGCTCAGTCCCCACATCGGCCGGATGCGGCGGAGACGCGGACTCCTGCTTGTGCGCATGTGACCCGCCAGGCGGGACCGGGCCGCGCCCACGGACTCCGGAGCGGCCTCCGGCAGCGTGTCGTGGTAGCGGCGCAGTTCCTGCAGTTCTTCCATGGTTCAGACCCCTTCCGCCACGTGAGCCAGTGTCTTGCGCAGTTTGGACCTGGCCCGGTTCACGCGGGAGCCGACAGTGCCGATCGGGATGCCGAGGGCGAAGGCCACCTCCGCGTAGCTCAGGTCGGCGCAGGCCACGAGCATCAGGGCGTCGCGGTCGCCGCGTGACAGGCTCTCCAAGCCGCGCGCCAGCCGAGGGCTGAGCTGTTCCGCGGTCACCCGGTCGGTGACCCTGTCGGCGTGGCCTTCGGCGTCATCGCGGGCCGCCGACCGGCTGAGCGCCCGGTAGAGGCGGAGCTCACTGCGGCGATGGCGGCCGATGAGGTTGGTGGCGATGCCGTACAACCAGGCTCTGGCCTCCGGTCGGGTCAGGTCGTAGCGGTCGCGCTGGTCGAACGCGGCCAGGAACGTCTCCGCGGCCACGTCGTCGGCCGCGCCGAGCCCGAGCCGGGCGGCGGCGTAGCGGTGGATCATGGTGAAGTACCGGTCGAAAATCGTCGAGAACCATTCCGGCTCGTCCCGCGATTTCCCGATGACCGACGCGTCGTCCGGCTCCTCGGCCAGCCGCGTGGCGGGGTACGAAGAAGGATCATGCATCCGGCGCCTTTCTCGAAGGAGGGTCGGCGCTGATTGCCCGATGCGGGCACTCTTGTTCGTGGATTTTTCGCCGAGTCCGTCGGAGGGCGACGATCGGCGCCCTGCCCGCCGTGGCAGATCACCGTATCCGGGGCACCGTCACGTGGGCGAGCCGGAGATCGACGGCGTGGATGGGCCGACTGTTGGCGATCATCTGAGCAGACGTGAGGAGGTGCCCGCACACATAGCGCTTCCGAACATCCACCACCGCGCAGGGCGCGCCCATACGCAGGAGAAATGTCCATGGATGTTCTTTCGTTGCGGCCGGTGGACACGGGCATCTGTATCCGCCGGGCTTTGGTGAAGGCCCGGGGTGTTTCGGATCGCTCGTCTGAGAGGCTCCTGGACCCGGGCGAAGCGGCGGGACCAGGTCCAGCGCCAGGGAAACGAGCCCTTCTCGGGTGCCGCTGGTCGCCGGCGACCGATCCCCGGTGCGTTACGAGTCTCGGTGGACGATGCACCTGGAACAGGTACGCGCCTGGTTCGGTATCCCACTGTGGGAGACGGAACCGCCGACGCCGATGTGTACTCCGGCAAAGTGCTGCGCACCACGGCGAAGGACACCCGGTCGCCGGGCGCTCAAGACGTTCTTCCTGTTCCTGGAGCTGGTGGAGATCCACCAGGTCTCGCCGAGTGCCCCAACGATGAGATGGACCGGCCCTGCGGCCGCCGGGAGGTGCGGCGGCCGACCCCACTCAGCGCCGAGCAGGTGCGAGGGATGGCTGCCGTCATCCCCGGATGCCGTCGCCGGATGGGATGCGGACGTCGGCGACGTCGGTGGCCCGGTGGTGCGTGACCGAGCCACGGTCGTATGGCGGCCGGGTCGCTACTGGTTCTTGATCTGGCCGTTCTCGATGATCCACTTCAGGTTGGCCGAGCTGCTGGAGCAGTTGCGGAACAGGTATGCGGGAACCCTGACGACTGAGTTGTCGCCGCCGCTGTCAAGGCAGTAGCCCGTGGCGACGTTCTTGATCTGGCCGTTCTCGATGATCCACTTCAGGTTGGCCGAGCTGCTGGAGCAGTTGCGGAACAGGTATGCGGGAACCCTGACCTCTGAGTTGTCGCCGCCGCTGTCAAGGCAGTAGCCCGTGGCGACGTTCTTGATCTGGCCGTTCTCGATGATCCACTTCAGGTTGGCGGAGCTGCTGGAGCAGTTGCGGAACAGGTATGCGGGAACCCTGACGACTGAGTTGTCGCCGCCGCTGTCAAGGCAGTAGCCCGTGGCCGCTGCCGCGGGTGAGCCGGCGGTGATCAGGCCTGCGGAGGTGGGAATGATCAGGGCCACGGCCATGGCGGAAAGCTTGATAGGGGACATGGGTCTCCTTCGTGCCTGGGGACTCCCCGCAGCGTCGCGCCCGGGGTCCTGTCGGTGATTCTGGGAGCGCTGCTCGACAGGCACAGCCGGAGAACGCTTGTCCGTGGTCGGGTGTGCTTGTGGGCAGCACACCAAGTATGCACTCTCAGCACCTCTACAACTACTCTAAGTGACTGTCGTGGCGCTCCGATGCTGGCCGTCCGGTCGGGTGCACGGCTACCACAGCCGAACGGTCGCCGACGTTCCGGGCGAATGGCGCGCCGCGCCAGCTCGCGCTCGCCTTCCAGCGCGCGCAACGGGAGCGCGCCGCCGTCGGCGCGGACGCGGTCCACCAGGACGTCTCGGTCATGTGCAGCTCCGGGTCCTGAACGCCCGCCCCTCCATGACCGCCCGCACGCCCGTGCCCGTGACCTGGGCAACCTCCGCGGGCCGCCCGCACCCGCTGCCCGTGGCCACCTGGACCACGAGGCCGCTTCGTTGGACGGCGGCCCGCTGCGGCCGTTGATGGAGACGTGGAACAGGGGGCCACGGTGTGGCCGGCGCGGTCCAGGTACAGCTTGAGCAGGGCGACGTAGCCGAGGTCGTCGAGCGGCACGGCGTGTACGCTGCCGCCCTTGCCATGAACCCGGACGTGCTCCTCGTCCAGCCGCAGCAGTCGGCCCCGGGTACGCGACCGGGGCCGGTTAGTGGGCGGGCGCATGTTCGGGCCCGCGCTTCCGTCCGGATCGGAAACACATCAGTGGGCCATCCCGGACCGCTGCTTCACGTCGTTGAAGGTTGCGGCCCGCGGCGGGAGCGTACATCGGAGTGGTAAGGAGGTCGGCGATCGGGCCCACGCGGTTGCCCGGACCCGACCGTCAGCCAGACCTTCAGGTGGGGGACGGCACAGGATTCGTAGGGTGGCGGAGCAATTTTCCTGAGCGCTAGGCGAACAGGTCCTTCCGCATGCCATACGTCTTGAAGAGGTAGTCGCGCGAGGCTTCGAGCTCGCGCCGGAGCCGGTCGAGGTCCGCGTCGAGCAGGCGTCCGCGCCACTTGCGGACCTTGCCGGCGACGATCACGGTCTCGACGTTCGTGCGGTCCATCAGCGAGACGACCGCCCCGGGCACGTTGTTGAGCGGGGCCACGTTGAGCGCAGTGGTGTCGAGCAGGACGATGTCGGCATGCTTGCCGGGCGTGAGCGTACCCGTCCTGTCGCCGAGCCCGAGGTGCTCGGCGCCGTTGGAGGTCGCGTACCGCAACACCTCCTGGACTGTGAGCAGAGACGGGGTGCCCTCGGCGGGTGTCGGCCAGTGGTTCGGGGGCACCGGGTCGCCCTGGTCCAGGACCAGTTGGTTGACGAGCATGCGCTGCATGGTCATCGCGCCGCGCATCAGTGTGAACGGGTCTGCGGCCATCGTGGTCTCGACGTCGGAGCTGAGCGAGGGCTCCATGCCCAGCTCCCGCATCTTGAGGATCGGCGGCGTGCCGTGCCGCATGACCATCTCGATGGGGATGGCGAGGGAGACCTGCGCTCCCGCGTCCCGGATCTTCTTCCATGTCTCGTCGGACATGCCGGTCATGTGGATGAAGAGGTTGTCCGGCCCAACCTGAAGTCCTCCGGTACCCTGGGCCACCTCGTCGAGCGTCGGCCGCATGCCGAAGGCGCCGACCGCGTGCGCGACGACCTTGAGGCCCAGTTCACGGCCGATCGTCCAGGCTCTGGTGTACACCTCCTTGCCGAGGTGCAACTCGCCGCCCATGACCATGGTCACCAACTGGTCGTCCGAAGAGAACCACTGATCCCTGATACGGCGGGCATCCTCCGGGTAGCGGGCTCCCTCGCGGCCGTCGCTCTCGAAATAGCCGAACGTGGCCCGCCGCCCGGTGTCCATCAGCGCTTGGACCGCCGCGTCGCTGTGCTCGGGGGAGTGGTGGATCTGCGAAACGTCGAGCACCGTGGTCACCCCCGCGTCCAGCTGGGAGAGCCCCGCGAACAGCTCGTTGATGTACACGTCCTGCGGCCGGTACACCTTCGCGAACCCGCGCAGAACATGCTCAGTGTAATTCGGGGACGCGCTCGGCGACCCGGAGCCGTCGTTCTGCAGCAGGCCATTGGGGAGGAACGAGCGCTCGGCCGTTTCGAACTGATGGTGATGCGTGTCCACGAAACCCGGCATGACGATACGCCCGCGCGCGTCGATCACCTTCGCGCCGCCGGCGTCGATGCGGGGCCGGACCGCGACGATCTTCTTGCCTTCGACCAGTACGTCGGCAACCTCGAAGTCGCCCACGTTCGGGTCCATCGACATCACCGCCCCGCCCCGGATGACATAGCGCCGGCCAGGGTTGCCGCTGTCGGCCGGCGCCTGATCATCGCTCCGCGCCGCAGCCGGTGATCCCGCGAGCAGGCTCGCGGCCACAGCCGAGGTTTTCAGGAAATCTCGGCGTCGGGCAGCGCTTTTGTTCGACATGTGAATCGCCTTTCAAAGGTGCTCAAAGAAGACGGCTTGATCAAGAGACGGGGATGGCCCGCAGGGGGGCGAGCGCGGCACTCCAGGACACGACCTGGCCGAGCATGGTGCCGAGTGATTCGAGCTGATGGTCGCCGGGCTTGAACACGGTGAGGTCCTGGAAGTCCGTCATCAGGTGGAGCGTGACCTGCTGGCGCACATCGGCCAGGTGCAGATTGCCGGCGATCATCCGCAGGTGCTCAACTGCGCGGGCGCCGCCGGCCATGCCGTACGACACGAAGCCGACCGACTTGTTGCCCCACTCGGCGTACAGGTAGTCGATGGCGTTCTTCAGCACACCGGGGATGCTGTGGTTGTACTCGGGTGTCACGATGACGAAGCCGTCGAAGGAGGCGATGGTGCCCGCCCACTGCTTGGTGTGCTCGTTCTCGTAGGAGCCGAACGCCGGCAGGAGCGCCTCGTCCAGGTGTGGCAGCGGGAAGTCGCGCAGGTCGATGAGTTCGAAGACGGCGTCGCCCCGTTGCGAGGCGATGGAGTGCACCCAGGCGGCCACCTTGTCGCTGTTCCGGTTGGGGCGGGTGCTGCCCACGATGATGCCGATACGGGTCATGGCGGTCTCTCTCCAGCGAGTTGATTTGTCTACTGGAGGCTAAGAGCCATCGAGTTGACGTGTCAACTCGATGGTAGGGTGACCTCATGGCGCAGCTGGGATTGACCGAACACGAGCTCCGCGCATGGCGGACGTCCTTCCGGATGGTGGAGCTGCTGCGGAATCGCATCGAACAGCAACTGCAGGCCAGTAGCGACCTGTCCAACGCCGACTACACAGTGCTCGCGCTGCTGTCCGAGACACCCGGCAGGCGGCTGCGCGCCTACGAGCTGGCGCAGGTCGCCGGCTGGGAGAAGAGCCGCATGCACCACCAGCTCACCCGGATGGAGCGGCGCGGCCTGGTCGCCAGGGAACGGTGCGGCTCCCGCGGTATGGACGCCGTACTCACCGAAGAGGGCCTCGCCTCGCTGAAGAAGGCCCTGCCCGGCCACGCCGAGGAGGTACGGCGCCTGTTCGTCGACCGGCTGACCCGCGAAGAGCTCGACCAGTTCGCCTCCCTCGCCACCAAGATCCTCAACAGCCTGGAAGCAGAACAGTGACGTACGCGCTGATGCCCCTGAGCACGTGCTCGCCATACGGTGGATCTGCTCATCTCCACGAATCTGCAGGCGCGGGCGGAGCGGGCGGGCAAGGCCGAGCAGTTGCGTTCGGCGGGGCGCACGAGGGCCATCGCCGATGGAGGTGCTGATGGGAGCGCCGGAGGCGACGGCGGTGGGGAGGCGATCGAGAAGCCGGCGGCCGCGGCGTTCGTATAACCTCCCGAAATCGACGTGGTCTCACTGCCACAGCCCGCTATATCTGGTAGATCACCATCAGCGTCTATCGGGGCAAATGCGAAGATCGGCGGTCAAATCACAAGCTGAGAGGCGGCCTGGTTGCACCTGAGGGGCCATCTCTCGCAGGCGCGGTTCGCCGCCCATACCCGATAACGTCTCATGGCTTCGACCAACTCGGCGGGAGTCCTCGCCTCCAGCGGGTTCGGCTTGGAATTGTGCCCGTCCGCGTCCGGGGTAGCGTAGCGCCGCTCTGGAGGAGCTTCCCGCCTCGGCGTGGCGGTTACCCTGACGCTCTTCTCCAGAGCTCTCCCATCCGGCGCGTCCTGCTGCGTCTTGAGTCTCTTGTCCGACAGCCACGCGTTCAGGGGCCAGCCCCGGCCGACCGGCACAAGGGCTTCCCCGTCAGCGTCATACCCTGCGGCGCGCCCGGGCGCTGGACGAGCGACAGGCCGACACAGCAGCCTGTCCGTCAACGCTTGTCGCGGGGCGCCTCATTGACCGGGAGGCGGGACAGGCCAGCAGGTGTTGCTGCCATCGTCTACGGAATCGTTCGTGTGATGAGCTCGCGGGCCTTGATGACGATCGGCGTGATGGGGGTGTCGTAGTTGCTCAGGATGACCGCGATCCAGTCGAGGTCGGGGAAGACATCGAGGTTGGTCGCGACTCCCATCGCGCTGCCGGAATGTCCCCAGACGCGGTGGCCCGCGATGATGGTGTCGCGGAAGCCGTAGCCGTAGAAGCGGGCGTCGGCGGGGAGGACGGGCTTGTCGGTGGGTGCCAGCAGGACTTTGCCGGTGGTGAAGGCTGTGGTGTAGGCCGCCGGCAGGAGCGCGTCTTCGTCCAGGGCGGCGACGAAGGCAAGGAGGTCGGGGGCGCTGGCGTACACGCCGTCTGCGGGGCCGCCGACGAAGCCGAAGTACTCGCTGGTGGTGAAGTCGGCGCGCTCTCCGGATCTTAGGGTCCAGTACGGGTGGGCGATGTCGCGACTGTCGAGGACCTGCGGCTTGGTGTAGAGGTTCGAACGCTGCATGCGGGCCCTGGTGAGTACGTCGCGGCGTACGTAGTCGTGGAAGGGCAGGCCGGAGGCCGCCGCGACGACGGCGCCGAGCACGAAGAATCCGCTGTTGCTGTAGACGTAGCGGGTTCCGGGGGTGAAGGCGGGAGCGGTTTCCTGCTTCTTGATGATGTTCAGGACGCCGTCCATCATCTCGGCCTCCGTGGACCATCGCGGGAGCCCGGCGTGGAATTCGGGGGCTTGGGAGTACTGGCCCATGCCGGCGGTGTGGGTGAGGAGATGGTGGAGGGTAACCTTCGCTGTCTCGGCCGCGAAGCCGTTCAGGTAATCGCCGAGGGGCGCATGGAGGTCGACCTTGTCTTGTGCGGCCAGTTGGGCGAGGGCGATCCCGGTGAAGCACTTGCTCAGCGATGCCAGCTTGAAGATCGTGTCCGGGCCGTTGGGGATCGAGCGGGACGCGTCCGCCATGCCGTACGAGCGGGTGAGCACTCGGCGTGAACGGTGGACCAGCAGCACGGTTCCGGAGAACTGGTCGGACTGGGCCAGCCTCGCCAGATAGTCGTCGAACTCGCCGCCTGGTCGCAGCTGGGGCGGCGTCGGCGCTGCTCGTTCGGCGTGGGCGGGCAACATGCTGCCTGCCGTGAGCGCCGTGGTGGCCAGTGCGCCGGTGAGTAGGGTCCGTCGGGTGGGCGTCATCGTGTTCCTGTCATCGGGACGGTGAGCAGAAGGGCATGTTCGCGCGGTCCGTGGTGACGGCGAACGGTTTGAAGGACTCGTGGGTGAAACGCGCGATGGCCGCCGCATCCGGCGGACGGATGATCAGCCAACAACCGGTGTTGTTATCTCGGCATAAAGTCACATGCGTGGCTGACGCGCAGCCGTGGGGCTGAGGTACGGAGTGCCGAAGGCCGCGAGCAAGCGCGCACGAGCGACGGCAACACCATCGCTGGGGCAGCAGCCGCCTCGCTCTGCCGCAAGCGCTGTCCCGCCAAGGTCCCTGTGGACACAGGCGTGGCTCCTCGGGTTCTACGCGGGGAGGCGGAGAAAGGTGCGTCGGCGGGCGAAGGCGCTCAAAGGTGCGGATTGAGCTGCGGCGAAAGCGTCACAAGCAGTTCGCTCTGCGGTCCCACCGCGACGCGCAAATCGGCCGCCGCGACGGCGAGGACTAGGGGCTGTACGGAGTTGAGAACACGGGGATCGGCGGCGCTCCGGACAGCGGCCTGGTAGGTCTTCGCCATGGCGCGTGGAGACCTCACCGATGGTCAGCGTGGACTCCACCACGGCCCGCGCCCATCGCCACGCTGCCGGGATGGTCCTGGGCGGTGAGCTGGCCGCGGCGCTGGAAGAGGCGGCCGAGCAGGAAAAGGGCTACGTCAAAGGGCGAAACGCCTGTGACGGCGACCCCGGCCGAGACGAAGACAGGCACGGGTACGGGCGACGGTTGATCCGGCGCCGGTACCGGTTCCGGCTGAAGGCGGCTGTGCTGGAGCGCATCAGGATCCGGCTGCCTGTGGGTCGTCCGCGCACCAGACCGGGCGTGGTGGCCGCCGACAAGGCGTACTCCTCCCGCGGCAACCGCGCCTACTTGCGCCGACGCGGGATCAAAGCGGTCATCCCGGAGAAGGCCGACCAGGCGGCCAACCGCAAGAAACGCGGCTCCTGCGGGGGCGGCCGCTCCGCCGTGATCCCGATCTCTACAAGGAGCGCTACACGGTGGAGCGGTGCGTCAACCGGATCAAGGAATGGCGTGGGCCAGCCTTCCGGTTCGACAAGACGCCCGACAGCTACCTGGCCGGCCTGCACCTACGCGGAGCCGTCATATGGATCCGAAGCCTCCGACCAGCCTGAAGATCCGAACTTCGTACACGCTCTAGGGCCAGTGCCGGACGAGGTCGGCAGCCCCTATGAGAACCCGGCGACCGGCGAAGCGATTCCGACGAGAACACCGTAGGGATCTCTGACATACGAGACCACCTGACCCCAGGCAGTCTCGTGCGGCTCGGCCACGGCGGTGGCACCCGCCGCGACGGCACGGGCAAAGCCCCCGGCAACGTCCTCGGTGGTGAAGGTGAACTCAAGCCCTACCGGTGGCATGGCAGGGCTGAGGGCGGTATAGGGAACCGGCACCGCCTGAGCCCCCAGCCGGTGGCTGGTGAAGGCGAGCGCCGTACCTCCGGTAGCGAGTTGGGCGAAATCGCCTGACTCGTGAACGAACGCGCGGGCGAACCCGAAAGCCCGCTCGTAGAAATCAACAGCTTCTACCACGTCCGAGACGTACACGATGGCGTAACTGAACCTCATCGCGTCTCCCGGAAGATCAGTACAGGACATGCTCCAAGGCCATCACGGAGCCGGCACCGCAGTCTTGGATGAATCAGACGAGGTTGTCACTTCAGGGGATCCGTCCTGCTCCAGCATGCGGAAGAAGTGACCGCCGTTCAGATCGAGCGCCGACTGCGGATTCTGTTGCGCTACATCGGATACCGGTCTTGATACCGCGCCGTCGCCATGCCGACTCGGCCGCTGATGCGACACCGCAGCAGACCTGATCACCGTCGGGACCTCCGCTGGCCTGGCACGCCACCCGACGCGTCCCTCATGACCTGCTCCCTAGTGGTGCCGTCGCGGTATCCCATGTACGTGACAATTGCCTACTGTCACATACGTGAGCCGTCTTCGATCATGGCTGAGCCGGGGATCCGGTCCGCGGCTCGGGCACGTTATCCAGGACACCGCGCCTGCGGCGGGCACACCATGAGTACGGCCGCCGAGCGGAAGATCACCGAGCTGCGCGGCGACGGCGTCACCCTCACCGCAGCGAGCGAGGAGTACCTGTCGACCGCACGGGTCGCCAACCCCAACACCCACCGGGCCCACGCCTCCGCGATCGACCACACCATCGCCCAACTCGGCGGCGGCACCCGTCGCCCGACGTCACCGACGATGAGATCGGCGACGCGCTCACCGCACTATGGAGCAAGCGCAAACCCGCGACGTGGAACCGCAACCGAGCCGCAGTCGCCTCCTGGCTGAACTGGTGCCAGACCAAAGCACTGGGCCGCGCGCGCCGCGGAAATCCAAGGGCGGCGCGACCCAATGGGTGTACTGGGACACCGGCACCGCCCACCTCCTGCCCCTACCCGATGGGTCCTCGCGCACCTGCGGGCCGCTGTTCCTTGCCGAACGCAAACCTGTGCCTGCCCGCCGCCCCGCCTCCGGCGATATCTGCCACACATCGGCGAGCTCGTCACGGCTATGACCGCGCGCGCGTTCTACTGGAAGACTCGATCTCCACCAGCGCCGCCACTCACCTTGGCGACGCTGAAGTGCCGCTGCAGCTCATCATGGCCAAGATCCGGCACAAGAACCCGCGCACCGCCATGCGCTACATCATGCCCCGTGGCGAAGCCGTCGCCGAAGTCACCGGCATCCTCGGCCCGCCCGCCGGCCCCACTGACCACAACCGAGGTCAACGCTGTGCGGGGGCTTGCAACCGATGCTTGCGGAGGCGTCCGCCCGCCGACCGCCCTTTCAGGCGTAGTTGGTGACCGGCTGTTCCGGGACGCTCCACGTCGCCATGTAATCGCAGGTCAGTGATAGGTTCGTTGGATTTTCGCGATTGCTACCGGGACCCCGCACAGGCGGCAGCTTCCGCGCGGCCGTGGCGCGAATCGACGGTCTCGCGCGCACCCCACGCGCGGCTGGCTGAGCACGTCACGCCAGGCGCCGACTTCCTGGGTGCGGCACTCCCAGGAAGCACACGGCCTTCATCCACTCCGATGACCCTGGAAGGGTTCGCAGGGGTCAGTCCACACGGAACGGAATGAAGGACAACGTCATGACCACGTGGTTCATCACCGGAGCATCCCGCGGCCTCGGCGCCGAGATCGCCCGCGCCGCCCTCCGCCACGGCGACGACATCGTCATCGCAGTGCGCGACCTCGCGCGCGTTCCGCAAGACCTCGCCCAAGCGGAGAACGTGCTCACCGTCGCGCTGGACGTCACCGACACCGCCGCCGTCCCCGCCGCGGTCCAGGCCGCTGTGGACCGGTTCGGGCGGATCGACGTGCTGGTCAACAATGCCGGCCGCGGCCTGCTCGGCGCGTTGGAGGAGATCAGCGACGCCGAGGCGCGGTCCTTGTTCGACCTGAACGTCTTCGGCCTCATCGGCGTGACCCGTGCGGTGCTGCCCGTCATGCGCCGCCAAGGCTCGGGAAAGCTCGTGCACATCGGTTCCCGGTCGGGATTCGAGGGCGAGCCGGGGGTGAGCATGTACAGCGCCTCGAAGTTCGCGGTGGCCGGGATCAGCGAGGCACTGTCGGAAGAACTGGCGCCGTTCGGCATCCAGTCGATGGTGGTCGAGCCGGGCGTGCTGCGTACGGACTTCCTCGACGCCAGCTCCCTGTCGCTGCCCGCCCACCGCATTCCCGCCTACGACGGCACGCCCGCCCGCGCCACCCTGGAATGGGCAGTCATCGCCAACCACAGCCAGCTCGGCGACCCCGTCAAGGGCGCCGCACTGATCCACGAGGTCATCACCCAGGACACCTTGCCCAAGCACCTGTACCTCGGGCCCGACACGCTCGAACGGCTCCGGGCCAAGCTGTTCCAGATCGAGCAGGACGTCGCCCCGTGGCGGGAGAAGTCCGCCGCCACCGCGCACGACGACGCCGCCTGACCCCGCACCCCAGCCAGGCCGCTTTCCGAGATCGGCCGAGACTGCGGCGTCCATCGGATCCGCACGCACCGCACCTGACCAGAAGGTGGAACACAGGGATGGGCTGCCGGACGGTTGACGCCCCTGACGCCGGCTCACTCACACCCGGATCATGAATGCCCACGTCAGGGCCCACTGGCGGTCTTCTGCCCCAGCGGCCACGGCCCGATGTGAGACCTGGCCGAGGACGACCACTCCATCGGGCTCATCGAAACCACCTTCCGCGACCGGCAGATCGGCCGCGCTGGTTGGTTGCGCCACATGACCGACACCGACGGCACCTCGCTGGCATGGGACGCCGTACCGCATGCGGGGCCGACTTCCGCTGCCGAACGTAACACCCATGCGTAAAGGAAAGAACCTCTTGCACTTGGTTGAGAGTCTCTGTATCAATGTCACATACTCTCTCATACGAGAGAAGCTCTTGCGTTTTGGAGAAGATGTCCGGGCATGGCGCCCCTCAGCCTCCAGCACACCCTCGCCCGTGAACCCAAGGAGCCTGAATGTCTGAGGAAACCCCCACTGCTCCGGTGCTCGAACCGGCGGCAGCGGCGTTCGCCGAGGCCACCGCCCATCCGCCTTACCTGTTCCAGATCCCCGTGGAGGAGGCTCGCGCCGCGGTCGACGAGGTGCAGGCGAGCGAGATCGCCAAGCCCGAGGTGGATGAGGAGTGGGTCACCGTGGAGGGCGGTCCGACCGGCTCGGTGAGAGTCCGGCTCGTCAGGCCCCGGGGCGCCGTCGGTCCACTCCCCGTGGTGATCTACATCCACGGCGCCGGATGGGTGTTCGGCAACGCCCACACCCACGACCGTCTCATCCGCGAGTTGGCCGTCGGTATCGGGGCCGCCGTGGTCTTCCCCGAGTACGACCGTTCGCCCGAGCACCGCTACCCGATCGCCATCGAGCAGAACTACGCCGTCGCCCGTTGGGTGATCACCCACGGCACCGGCGAGAATCTGGACGCCGAGCGCGTCGCCGTGGCCGGTGACTCCGTCGGCGGGAACATGGCCGCCGCGCTGACGCTGATGGCCAAACAGCGCGGGGACGTGCCCCTGCGGTTCCAAGTGTTGTTCTACCCGGTCACCGACGCGAGCTTCGACACCGTCTCCTACCGTCAGTTCGCCGAAGGCTACTTCCTGCGCCGTGATGCCATGCGGTGGTTCTGGGACCAATACACCACCGCCGACGTCGAACGCGCCGACATCACCGCCTCGCCCCTGCGCGCGTCGCCGGAGGACCTGGCCGGGCTGCCACCGGCGCTGGTCATCACCGCCGAGGCCGACGTGCTGCGTGACGAAGGCGAAGCCTACGCCGCCAAACTCCGCGCTGCCGGGGTCCCCGTCGTCGCCGTTCGCCACCTCGGCATCATCCACGACTTCGTCATGCTCAACGCCCTACGCGACACCCACGCCGCCCAAGCGGCCATCGACCAGGCGATCCACGCACTGCGCACCGCACTCCACCAGAACTGACCCAGGGAGCGCGGAACGGGGCGCTCCAGATCGTTTCTCAGCGCCCTCGACAGCGGTTGCCCTTTCGCAAGGAGAATCATGTTCCGTCCCGAACGCACCAACTCCCGCTCGGCCGTCGGCTCCCTGGCCAAGCTGGCTCTCGCGCCCCTCGTGATCGGCTCCCTGCTGGCCGCCACTGCGACCGGCGCCGCCGCCTCACATGACACCGGTTCGAGTACAGCCAAGCCGACCGTCGTCCTCGTCCACGGCGCCTTCGCCGACGCCTCCAGCTGGGCCGGCGTCATCAGAGGCCTGCAACGCGACCACTACCGCGTCATCGCCGTGGCCAACCCACTACGCGGCCTGCACGACGACGCCGCCTACGTGCGTAACCTGCTGGACACCGTGAAAGGTCCCGTCATCCTGGCCGGCCATTCCTACGGTGGTTCGGTCATCACCCAGGCCGCCGCCGGTAACCCGAATGTCAAGGCCCTGGTCTATGTCGCTGCGTTCATCCCCGCCGCCGGTGAAAGCGCCGCCGAACTGGCGGCCAAATTCCCCGGCGGCACCCTCGGCGACACGGTGAGCAGTGCTTCCTACCCTCTGCCCGGCGGCGGCACGGGCACCGAACTGACCATCAGGCAAGACCGCTTCCACAAGCAGTTCGCCGCCGACGTTCCCGCGGCCACCGCCGCCGTCATGGCTGCCACCCAGCGGCCGGTCTCCGCCGCCGCCCTGGAGGAAAAGGTCACCGAGACCGCCTGGAAATCCATCCCCTCCTACGCCCTCGTCGCCGGCCGGGACCTCAACATCCCGCCCAAGGCCCAGAAATGGATGGCCGAACGCGCCGACGCCCACATCGTCACCGTTCTCGGCGCCTCCCACGCGATCACCGTCTCCGAACCCTCAGAGGTCACCGAGCTCATTCGCCGCGCCGCGCGGAACTGAATCGAGCGGATGCGTGCCGGGACCGCCCCGCCCGGATCGGCGTGGCCGACGTCCTGGACTTCGTGACGTTGCAGGGCGCCAGTACCATCTCGCGCACTACCGTGAGCCGTAGAGCACGAGCCTCAGTCGCGATGGTCTCGTTCGATTCTCTCGATGAGGAGTTCGATCTCATACTCGAAGAGGGAATCGACCTCGACCGTCATCGCCGACAGGCCGCCGCCGAGTTCGAGGCTGACGATGCCGTGCACGCATGACCACACGGCGACGGCGAGCCGGAACTCCGATGAGCCCACGGTTCGGGCGGCGAGAACGTCGTCCTCCTGGTAGGGCGCCGGTTCGGCCGCGTCCTCGCGGCCGAACTCGGCGAGGACTCCCAGAAGGATCACCATGAGCGAGCGGGCCGCGGTGGCCAGAGATTCGGCGTGTGCGTCGTAGCCCGGTACCGGGGGCTTGAACAGCAGCTCGTAGCGGTGCGGCTCGGCCAGGGCCCAGGACCGGTAGGACCGGGCCAGCGTGCGGAAGTGCTCTTCAGGGGTACGGTCGGCCGCCTCGCTGCCCAGTTTCTGGGCCATGGCGTCGTGCAGGTCCTCGTAGGCGTCGATGACCAGGGCGGTCAGCAGGTCGTCCCGGCTGGCGAAGTAGCGGTAGAGCCCGCCGCCCGACACTCCCAGATGCTTGGCGATGGCGTTGATCGAGATCGCCTGGGGACCGCCTTCGGCGAGCTGATCCAGGGCTGTCGCCTTCACGTCCTCCCGGACCTGCTCGCGGAAGCGCTCACGCATCGAGCTACGGGGTGCAGGTGTGGGCATCGCATCCTCCTGTGGGTCTAGCAATCATAACGTGTCACACAGAAGCGAATAATCTTTTGCTTTACCTTGAGCTACAATCTTCAGCAATAAATAATCCGTAAAGTGAGAAGCTCTCACGCGGTGAACAGTGTCACTTTGTGCCCCTGTGCCCGAAGGAGGTCCGCCGTGGGCATCACCGAAACCCGGTTGCGACGCGCCCGCCCGGAGGCGCCACGCACCCTGGCCATGGTCGCTCTGGCCATGGCCCCGGGCACGGTGATCCTCGACGCCTCGATGGTGAACCTGGCCACGCCCGCCATGAGGGCGGCGTTGAACCTCTCGACGGCGGAACTGTCGTGGGTCGTGGACGGATACTTGATCGCTTTCGCGGGGCTGTTGCTGCTGGGTGGCCGGCTCGCCGACCTGCTCGGCGGACGCAGGATGTTCCTGTCCGGCGTCGCGATCTACGTGGTCGCGTCGATAGCGTGCGCCCTCGCCTTCGACGCGACCACCTTGATCACCGCGAGGATCGTTCAGGGTGCGGGGGCGGCGGTTCTCACTCCCGCCGCGCTCTCGCTCATGCTCGGCCTCTACCCCGAGCCCGGCGAGCGGCGGCGCGCGCTCGGTGTCTGGGGTGGGAGCCTCGGCGCGGGCAGTCTGTGGCGCTCGGAGGAGTGGTGACCGAGGCCATGGGCTGGCCGGCGATCTTCTGGCTTCCGGTGCCGATCGAGATCCTCGTGGCCGTCATCGTGGGGTACGCGCTGCCGCCGTCCCCGGTCAGGCCGGGGCGGTTCGACCTGCCCGGGGCGGCCACCATCACCCTGGGCATCTCGGCGCTGGCCTTTGGGCTGATCTCCGCCCCCGAAGCCGGATGGAACTCCGTGCGCACGGTCGTGAGCCTGGCGGTCGGCGCGCTCTCACTGGGCGCGTACATCGTCGTCGAGCTGCGCTCCGACCACCCCCTCGTCCCGCTCGGTGTCTCCGGCGGAGGCCGGTGGTCATGGCCAACACCGTGATGCTCCTGCTGGGCGCGGTGTCGGTGGGCCTGTTCTATTTCCTGTCCCAGTATCAGCAGCAGGTCCTCGGCATGTCGCCCGCCACGGCCGGCCTGAGCCAGTTGCCGATCGCGGTTCTGATCACGCTGGGCGGCTTCGGAGCTCCATGGCTGGCCCGGCTGACAGGTCTGCGATCAGCGATGGCGGGCGCGCTGGTCGCGTTGTCCGCAGGGCTGTTCTGGCTTGCCCGAAGCGAGGCCGGCAGCGAGTTCGTCACCGCGCTGCTGGGGCCGTTCCTGCTGATCGGCGCCGGACTCGGCCTCGGATTCGTCTACGCGACGACCATCGCTGTCTCCGGCGCTGTCGTGGGGGAGACCGGCCTGCTCAGCGGTCTGGTCAACGCCACCCGCCAGCTCGGCGGCGCCCTCGGGCTCGCGGCCCTGATCGCGGTGGCCACGGCCGGCGACGGCGTCGCCCACACCGATGCCTTCCTCGGCGCGGCGGTGCTCGCCCTCGCCGCTGCCCTACTGTCCCTCAGGCCGACGGCACACCGCAGGCCGGAGTCCGACCAACAGGTTGAAGGAGATTGACCGTGGAGACGTCGACGGTTCTGACGGCCGGAGTGCTGCGGCTGGTGCTGCCGTCCCAGTACGCGGCACGAGCCGACTCGCCCGTGCGGCTCCTGCGCTGGCAACCGGACGCTCCGGCTGCATCTGTACCCTGACCGACTTCGCCCGCGATCACGCCGCCGCCCGGTCACGCATGCCGGGCCGCGACCGGCCCCGCGAAACCCGGCGGAACAGCCCATCGGGAGGCAGGTACGCCTGGCTCCTCCGCGACACACTGAGCAGGAGTTCGACATGAGCAACAGGAAGATCGCGCTGGTGACGGGAACGTCCAGCGGAATCGGACTGCACACCGCCGTGGGACTGGCGCGCGAGGGCTTTCACGTCGTCGCGACGATGCGAGACCCCGGCCGGGCCGACCGGCTGCGGGCCGAGGCCGCTGACCAGGGAGTCGATCTGACGATCCGGAAGCTTGACGTCACCGACCGCGACGGCGCCCGCGCCTGTCTCGACGAGGTGGCAGCCGATTTCGGGCCCATCGCGATTCTCGTCAACAACGTCGGCCAAGCCGTCGTCGGAACCCTGGAGCAGATCGACGACGACGCCCTGCAGCAGCAGCTTGAGGTCAACTTCCTCGGCGCCGCCGCGCTCACCCGGCACGTGTTGCCGTCGATGCGGAAGTCCGGCGCCGGCCGGATCGTCAGCGTCAGCAGCGAAGGCGGAGCCGTGGGGCAGCCGTTCCTCGACGGCTACATCGCCGCCAAGTTCGCCCTCGAAGGCTTGATGCAGTCGCTCGCTCCGGTGGCGGCTCGCTTCGGGGTCGTCGTCAGCGTGGTCGAACCGGCGGCCGTCACGACGGACTTCGTCGACAACGTGGACAACAGAGCGTTCCCCGGCCCCGACGACCCCTACCGGGACCTGGTGGAGAAGTACCTCCAGAGCGCTGTCGACAACCTGACGCGGGCCCAGCCTGTTCGGGAAGCGGCCGCTGTCGTGATCGAGGCCGCGACGACCCGCACACCCCGCTTCCGGTGGCAGACCTCAGAAGCAGCCGCCGCCTCGGTCGGGAGATCTCTCGCGGATCTGGACGGCAGCGCCGTCATCGCCGCCATGTCCACCTGGCTGGACTGAAACGGCGCACCGCGCCACGCCGTTCCCGGCTGTCCTCGCCCTGATCATCGGCCCCTTCCAGTCCATGGCCCGGTTGCGCCCCCGGCAGGCCCAGGCTGCACCGGATCTGGCTGACCCGCGACCACGCCCTGACCTTCGCCGCGATCTCCCTGCTCACCGGCGTGATGCTGAAGCGGTCGCCGCTGACCCGCCGCCAGCGGCTCGGCGAGGCCGTACCGGCCGGTTGACGTGCGCACACCACCGCGCGACCGGGTCACCTCCCAGGGGAGTCGAGGCGGCCTGAGCCAATCGGTCGTGCCCTGGCTGCCGGGTGGGGGCACGTGGGGGCCGAGTCTGAGGTCAGGCTGTGAGGGCGGCTTCTGCTTCCCGGTAGATGACGCTCGGGTCCTCGGACAGCCACGCCTTCACCTGGCGGCTCCAGGCGTCGGCGAGCACCTCTGGCCGGTGCGCCTCGATGCCGTCGAGGGCCGCCGCGACAATCGTCTCGGGGGCGGTCTTGTCGCCGTCGTACCAGGCCATCATGTCGGTGTCGGCGGCGCCCAGGTGCAGGCCCGTCACCAGGGTGCGCTGGTCGGCCAACTCCAGGCGGACGCTGTTGGTGAGCGCCCATTCGGCGGCCTTGGCCGCGTGGTAGGCGCCCGCGCCGTCGAAGGCGAGCCAGGAGATCGCGGACAGGACGTTGAGGAGCGCGCCGTCGGTCAGTTGGGGCGCGAAGGCGCGGATCATGTTGAGGGTGCCGTAGAAGTGGGTGTCCATCTCGCGGCGGATCGTGTCCAGGTCGCCGGTGATGAGGTTCGCGCCGGTGGAGATGCCCGCGTTGTTGATGACGATCTTGACGTCGGGCGCTGCCGCGGTCGCGGCGGCGACCGACGCCGGGTCCGTGATGTCCAAGCGCAGTGGGATGACTCCCGGTACGTCGATGAGGTCCGGACGGCGGGCGGTGGCGTACACCTTGCCGGCGCCGCGGTCGAGGAGGGAAAGGATGAACTGCCGGCCCAGGCCCCGGTTCGCGCCGGTGACCAGCACATGTGCTCCGTTGATCTGCATGCCGGATAGACTAAAACCTGACGTTGACGTCAGAGGCAAGGGTTGAGATGGAGGTCATGGTGCGTATCGGCGAGTTGGCGGCGCGATCGGGCGTCAGTGTGCGGGCCTTGCGTTACTACGAGGAGCAGGGGCTGCTGGAGGCGGACCGGAGCGAGTCCGGGCAGCGTCACTACCCCGAGTCTGCGGCCGACCGCGTTGAGCTGATCCAGATGCTCTACTCCGCCGGTTTGTCCAGCCGGACCGTCGCCGAACTGCTGCCCTGCGTCGATGCCAAGGTCAGCACTCCCGAATCGCGTGCCCGGCTGGCCGCCGAGCGTGATCGCATCGACGCGCAGATCGCCGCGCTTGCCCGCACCCGTGACAACTTGGACGCGGTCATCGCCTCCACCGGAAGCCCGGCCAGCGGCTGCGCGTGGATCGCGGACCACGATGTCGCCGCGCAGGCGAGTCACTCCGCCACGCCGTGATTGCCGCAGCCCGGTTCGGGCTCGATGTCAAGAACACGATCCGTTACGCAGGCCCATCCCCGCGCCCAGTTCCCTGAACTGGAGCACAGCCTGCGGCAGCATCACCGCTTCCTGCACCGATCACCGGCGCCGGATGCCCACCGACAACGGGCATCGGACTGGTGTGAGCAGGTGCTGCCGACTCCATCGAGGAGAAACCTGAGGATCAAGACTCGCTGAGCGACCCTGCGTGGGAGGCCCGTGTCTCACGGGATGGCCGCTGGACGCAACCGCCGTCACCGAGAGGCGCTGTTCGCGCATTCGCCAGTGCCGGCACGTACGGCCCACATCCACCCGGCGGATGTCGGCGGTCGGGGTGTCCGGCGCGAGGGCGAACGGGACGGGGTGCCGAGACGCCACGGCTGGCCGGCCCCGGTCGGCGGGGGCGGGCACGCGCAGGAGCCCGGTGAAGCGGCCGGTGTGGTAGGTGCCGGAGCGCGAGCGGCCCGGCGGCGCGGGCACGGGTGGCGCTAACGGCGCTCCGCGGTCGCCCAGCCGTCACGTTTGATCTTGCTCGGGCAAAGCGCCGTTGGCGCGAATCAAGGTGGGACCCGTGCGGTTTCGCAGGCCCTGCCGTCGCGCTAGCCGCCATCGGCGGAGTACGCCAAACCTAAGGCAATGCATCGACTGCCTATAGACTATAGGTAGATGCATGCTGGCTATAGGAATACTGAGAGTAGGTGATGGTCGTGGTTCGGGCAGGACTGAGCCCGGAGCGGCTGACGCTCGCTGGTGCGGAACTCGCCGATGTGGCCGGTTTCGACCAGGTGACCCTGTCGGCGCTCGCCCGGCGTTTCGCCGTGAAGCCGGCAAGCCTGTACGCGCATGTGAAGAACTCCCACGAGCTCAAGACCCGGATCGCGCTGTTCGCGCTGGAGGAACTCGCCGACCGGGTCGCCGACGCCGTGGCCGGGCGCGCGGGCAAGGACGCCCTGACCGCCTTCGCGAACGCCTACCGGGACTACGCCCGGGCCCACCCCGGCCGGTACGAAGCAGCGCGGTACCGGCTCGACGCGCACACCGCCGCGGCCAGCGCCGGCGTCCGGCACGCGCAGATGACACGGGCGATCCTGCGCGGCTACGACCTGGCCGAGCCGGACCAGACGCACGCGGTCCGCATGCTGGGCAGCGTCTTCCACGGCTATGCGTCCCTGGAGGCAGCCGGCGCCTTCGACCACACGGACGTCGCCGCGCAGCACTCCTGGGCCTGGACGCTGGACTGCCTCGACACCGCACTGCGGAGCCGGTCCACCCCCTGACCGCAGCGTCACCCGCGACGGCTTCCCCGTCGCGACCCGACACCCACCCGAAACGGCTTGAGGCAATGAGCACCGAACAGAACCTGATCACGACCGCCGTCACCGTCGCCTTCCTGCGCGGACACCTCGACGTGGAAGAGACTGCCCACGGCCTGCTGCCGCACCGCCTGCCTGCCTGGGCACGCCGCCAGATCCCCGACGACCGGCTGGCCGTGGCCGAGGCCCAGCCCTCCGGCGTCCGGCTGGCCTTCCGTACCAGCGCCACCACCGTCCGCCTGGACACCCTGCCCACCAAGCGCGGCTACCGGGGCTTCCCGCCCCCGCCGGACGGCATCTACGATCTCCTGGTCGACGGCCGCCTCACCGCCCAGGCCACCGTGGACGGCGGGAACCTGCGCACCATCACCGACATGCAGACCCAGGCCGCGGAATTCACCCCGGGCCCCGCCGGCACCGCCCACTTCACCGACCTCCCCACCGGTGAGAAGGACATCGAGATCTGGCTCCCGCATGCGGAGATCACCGAGGTCATCGCCCTGCGCACCGACGCCCCCGTCGAGTCGGTCCCGGAGACCGGGCGCCGGGTGTGGCTGCACCACGGCAGCTCCATCAGCCACGGCTCCAACGCCGTCTTCCCCAGCACCATCTGGCCCGCCCTGGCCGCCTCCGCAGGCGATGTGGAGCTGATCAATCTCGGATTCGGCGGCAGCGCACTGGTCGACCCGTTCATCGCCCGCACGATGCGCGACACCCCCGCAGACCTGATCAGCCTCAAGCTCGGCATCAACGTCGTCAACAGCGACGCCATGCGCCTGCGCGCCTTCGCCCCCGCTATCCACGGCTTCCTCGACACCATCCGCGAGGGCCACCCCACGACCCCCTTGCTCCTGATCTCTCCTGTCCTGTGTCCGACCCACGAGAACACCCCTGGACCTCTCATGCCGGACCTCTCCAGCGGAACCCTGAAGTTCAGGGCCACCGGTGATCCGGCCGAGACCGCTGCCGGACGGCTGACGCTTACGATCGTCCGCGACGTCCTGGCCGACATCGTCAAGCAGCGGTCCGCCGAAGACCCCAACCTCCACTACCTCGACGGACTCGACCTTTACGGCGAGAGCGACCACGAGGAGTTCCCGCTGCCGGACGCGATCCACCCCAGTCCCGAAGGGCACCGCCGCATCGGCGAGAACTTCGCCAAGTTCGCCTTCGCAAACAACGGGCCCTTCACCATCACGACTGGCTGACCGGGTGTCCGGCTTTCGGCTCTGGCCCGCAATCGGTGGTGAACTTGTCACTTCAAGTGGGTAAAGATCCTTTCCGGGTGATGGAGAACCCTCATCACCCGATCCGGCCTGAATGGGCGAGCCCCCGAACCCCTTGATTTGGCGCATTCGAGGGGCTCGTGAGCTCTCTTCTTGCCAGGGCCGCCCGGAACAGGAGAACGCCGTGCCCTGCCGTCGCGCCGGCGACGGCAGGGCACGGCGTGTGAGAGGTTCGGTCAAGCCTTGAAGGAAGCACCGTGGACGTGCGCGCCATGCCCGGGCGGGATCGACGTGGCCGGGATGGCACAGAACGGATCGCCGTACACCTGGACGGTGGCGTCGGTCTGGTTGTTGACCGAGTGCGTGGTCGCGGGCAGCCGGTGGCAGCCGACGGGTTGTCGAAGATCTCCAGCGGCTGAAGCTCGGTGGAGAAGACAACGACTTGGCCGGTAGCCGCCTGCGCCGGGTCGGCGGCACCGAGCAGGGCTGTGGTCACGCCGGTGACGGCGAGAGCGGCGGCGGTGATCCTGGGGCGAACTGTCATACGGTCTCCTGGTGTCGAGCGAGAGCCGCAAGCCCGATGCGCCTGCGGCCACCGCCCTCAGAATCCACTACTTTTCGCGACTATGACATCACTCAAGGTCGCCATTGTGGGAGTGGGGCCGTTCTCGCAGCCGCGAACCGTGCGATGCGCGGGCCTGCCCACTCGGGTCGACGTCAGGGACGTCCCGCAACTTAGGTGGCCACCAGTTCTCGCTGGCTATGAACAGGAACACGTGTTCTAAGGCGAGTGTCAGGAGCTACGTGGCTCCGATCCCGGACAGGCGTTGGATCTGTGCGGCGGAGACCCCGCGCGTGTGTGCGGCCTGCACCAGCCGGGCCTGCCCTTGTCGCCGGCCGCCGCGGCCGAGCCGATCGGGATGAGCCCGGCCGTGGTAGTGCCGACAGGTACTGGCGCACCCGGAACGCCGCTGCGCTGGCGGTCGTATGCTGACATGACCCGGATGCTCGCCCCAGACGGGCTGCCAGTGGCCGCGTTGGACGTCCTCGTGGAGGAACTCCTCCGGCCGGATCAACTGTTTTCGGAGTTCGGCGGGATCGTGTCAGGGGCGTTCCCAGACGTGGCTCACTCCGGGCTCGTCGTCCCGTGGTTGATGAACCGGCAGGCTGGCGGCGAGGAAGGCCCTGTGGTCATCGGCGAAAATGAATCCGTACTCGTGCTCGATGCGTGCGAATTCCACGTCTGTCGGGCCGGGCTCGATCACGCGGCAGTTCAGCTGGACCAAGCGCTCCGCTGCTGCCTTTCCGATCAGGGCTCCCTCTTCGCTGATCATGCTCGGACCGTATCGCGAGATCGCCTTTGCCGATGAGCGCGGAGTCGCTCGGTCCCGGCTGAGGAGTTGCAGCCGAAGGGATTCAGGGGCCGAGGAGGAAGCTGGTTCCGGCGTCGGTGGTCGGTCGTAGCGGTCGCCGGCCCTCGATGAGCTCGGCTTCGATATCGACGGTGATGAACCCGAGGAGTTGATGTTCTCGCGGTGGCGGGGGCGATGAACGACAGCGGCTCGTCGCGGATCTCGCGGCCCTGAGAGCGCAGCTCGCTGGTCGCGGGGCCGCGAGGGTGTTCCGGCGGGAGGCGGCCGGCCACTTTCCGACGATCGGAGACGCGGTCGCCTCGCCGAACTTCGGCGAGCCGCCCATCCGCGGCGGATCCCGGTGGCAGTCGGTGGTCAGGCCTTCGTTCCGCCGGTCGGCCGGCAGAGGCCCGGCGTGAGGGTGGAGCGCGTTGGTCGCCCCTGGGTTGTGGACCCGCAGCATCGCGATTCTCCCGAGGTGGCGGATCCGTGGGGTGAGGGCTTTGCCGGCGAGGTCGGACAGCCCGGAGTTCACCAGGGTGGCGCCGTGGGTGTCGGTGGCGTGCTCGGTGATCGGCAGATCGGTCTGGTTCTCCAGGATCTCGTCGAGGGTGAGGTGGCCGTCGCCGGTGGTGGGGAGGATCTGCTGGGTTTCGTCGCCCCGGCGATGAGGACCGCGAGGATGTTGCGCTTCAGCGCGAGGGTCTGCTTGGTCTTGTGGCCACCGGCGTGGGTGAAGCAGGCGATGAGGTTCGTGCGGGCGCCCAGCTCGATCAGCGGCGAGGCGATCGGCACGAACGGCAGCATTCCCGACAGTTCGTCCCGCAGTTCCCGCGCTTCGCCCGGGATGCCTTCGGCCGACAGCGGCGGGATCACCAGACGGCCGTTCTCATCAAGCCGGACCGCGCCGACATCGCTTCGCCAGGAGCTCCTCCAGATCCTCCATCGCCTGGTGGAACTCCTCCTTCACCTGCTCGATCGCGTCTGCCGGCTTACGGATCAGCCGGCAGAACTCCGCCCGCCGCGGCTCCCACTGCTCGGGGGTGAACAGGTAGGTGCCCGGGCCGGCGGCTGCGGGTGGGCCGTCGCTGCGGACGCGGACCCGTCGGCGACCTCGACAACGACCCGTGAATGGCGGGCGGCCCGTCGGGAGAAGGAGGTTGAGCGTCGAAGTGTCGGACCTGACCGTAGGGCCGGACATGGGACCTGAGCGGCTGCGTCGCGGCCGATGTACGGCGTGCCGTCAGTGGCTGAGAGCGCTGAGGATGAGTTTGGTCAGGGCGGTGACGGCGTCGTCGGTGATGGCTCGGCCGCGGTTGATTTCGGCGGCGATGGCCTCTGCGGCGCCGAGGGTGCCGACGCAGCGCAACCGAAGGGCTTCGGCGGTGAGGCGGGAGTGGGGTCGCAGGGCGGTGGCCATCAGGTTCGTGTAGTGGTCGAGCAGGTCGTGCTGGGTTGCCTCCAGGGCTGGGCTTCCCTTGAGGGCGGCCGAGATGGCGGTGAGTTCCGGCATGTCGGTGGCGCACGTGAAGTAGGCCTCGCTCATGACGCGGGCGACCTCGGGCGCGGTGGGATCGGCGTCCTGCAGGGCTTGGGCCAGCCTGGTCCGGTACTGGTCGTCCAGCCGCAGGTAGAGGGCGAGCAGCAGGCCGTGGCGGGTGGCGAAGTGGTCGTAGACGATTGGGCGGCTGACCTGGGCGGCTTCGGCGAGAGTAGGCAGGGTGAGGTCGTCGGCGCCTCGGGTGCGCACGATCGAGGTGGCGGCGTCGAGCAGTTGCTCGCGTCTGGCCGCCTTGGACAGGCGGGTCGATGGGCTGGCCATGGTCCTCCTTTTGCGTGCGGGCTCCAGCTTAAGCTACAAAGAGTAGGCTACAAAATGTAGCTTTATGGGAAGGAGTCGCACATGGGCAAGTCAGTGCTGATCATGGGTGGGTCGGGACAGGCGGGCAGGGGCACGGCCGTGCTCCTGCGGCGCTGGTATCCGGCGCTGCCGCTAACCATCGCCGGTCGCGATCTCGACCGTGCCCGGAGGGTCGCCGACGAACTGGGCAACGCCACGGCCCTCTCCTTCGACCTGCGGCGTGGCGATCTCGGGCTCTCGGAGGGGAACGGCTATGCGGCGGTGGTCGCTGCCGTGCGTGATTCGCACCTCAACGGGTTGCGCTTCGCGCAGGAGCGCGGCGTGCCGTACCTGAGCATCTCCAACGGTTTGGTGGACATCGCGCCAGAGGTCGTCGCGGGCGCCCAGCGGGCGGCGGCCGCACCGATCCTGGTGGCCAGCCACTACCTGGCCGGGCTCGTCGTGCTGGCCGCGATGGAGTCGGCCCGGGAGTTCGAGCGGGTCGACACGGTCCGGGTGGCGGCGGTGCTGGATGAGCGCGATGGCGGCGGGCCTGCGGCCATCGCCGATCTGGAGCGGCTGATGGATGTCACCTCGGCGGGGCTGGTGCGCCGTGACGGCGATTTCATCTGGGTGGCCGGCGCCGCTGCGCAGGTGGAGGTGCCCAGCGTGGACGGGGTCGTGCTGCCCGGCCAGACGATCGCCACCCTGGACGTGCCGAGTCTCGCGCTCGCGACGGGCGCGCCGAATGTCCGCTTCGATTTCGCGGTCGGGGAATCGGCCAGTAGGCGGCGTGGCGCGGTGCCTTCGACCGAGGTCCGCATCGAGTTGGAGGGAAGTGCGGCGGCGGGCGCGCCGCTCAGCAGGAGCCAATGGCTGGTGCATCCTGAAGGTCAGCGTCCGCTGACCGCGCTCGGTATCGCTCTGGGAGTGGAGCGGCTGCTCGGCCTGCGCGGCCAGCCGGTGGCGCCGGGCCTGTACACGCCCGAGGCGCTGGTCGACCCCGCCTACGCGGTCGAGCGCATGGCGGAGCTCGGCACGCTGCGGCTCTAGCCGGAGAACGGCAGAACGGACTGTCATGGAGGCTGGGCGGCGGTGCCCGCGGCAGTCCCCGGCCTGGTGCGCGCGTGGAGCGTCCCCGAGGTCGGCTACCGGCGCTGGAACGCCTTCGGCGGGCACCGCCCGCAGACGGTGCCCGCGATGCTCGGAGCCCTGCTCAATACGCCGACGTGCGCCTGGGTCGCCTGGCTCAGCGGCCCGCCCGTGAACTGGGAGACGGCGTGGAAGCGTCAGTTTCCCCAGGTCCGGCCCTGCAGAGGGGGAGCCGGCCCGGACAATTACGAGAGATCGAAGGGGGCGGGGGAGTGGCCTTCCCAGATCTGGCGGGATGCCTGTTCGGGGTAGGGCAGAGTTTTCGACTCGGTGTCCAGGACGCGGGTGAGGTGCCCGCCGGGCCGGTGGGCGGACCAGCCCGCGTCGCCGGTGGTGACGAAGCGGACCCATGCCTCCTGGAGTTCGCGGGAGAGCGCGACGGCCTCGGGAGTGGGCTCCTCGCCGATGAGCTGGGTGCCGACGGGGCTGTCCAGCGTGCCGAACGCCAGGGGCACGTCGAGGCTGTGGCAGGCGCCCAGGATGCCGCCGAGGGCCGGGGCGACCCAGCACAGTTCGAACAGGTACGAGGTGCCGCCGGCTGCGGCGTTCGCCTCGGCCAGCTTCTGTGACGGCATGCGGAAGAGGGCGTCGGAGTACACCGTCTCCACCAGCTCCTCCGGGCCTGCCTGAGGGAACGCGGCACGGTAGGCTCGCGCGCCGTCCGGCTGCGGGGCGTGCAGTTCCAGGGCTGCGTGGGCGTCCTCCTCGGTGAAGGTGCCGTACCGTCCGCTCATGACGCTGAAGTACCGGAATTCGTCCCGGGTGTGGCCGACGAGCAGTTCGGTCCCGTTTGTGCGTGCGCCGGTCAGCGCGGGCCAGGGCGTTTCCGGGAGGACCTCGCCGTCGACGACGGGGCACAGCGCGGTGCCGGTCTCCGTGAGGCGTCCCCAGCTCTCCCGGTGCGCGTGGAGGCCGGCGTTGAAGGAGGTGAGTTCGGCGGCCAGGTGCCATGGGTCGATGTCGCGCAGGGCCTCGGCGGTGGGGGCCGCCGCGCCGAGCCGGTCCGCGAACGCGGCGGTGACCTGCCGTGCCAGCGCGGGAGTGCTGTGCAGCCCCGGCACCGAATGGGCGATGGCCCGCCGGAACAGGCCGCGCGCCGGCTTCATCGTCAGCAGGGCGGCGACCGACCCTGCCCCGGCAGACACCCCGGCCACGGTGACCCGGCCGGGGTCGCCTCCGAAGGCGGCGATGTTGCGCTGCACCCACTCCAGCGCCGCGATCTGGTCGAGGAATCCGCGGTTGGGCGGCGCGTCGTCGAGGAACGCGAATCCCTCCGCGCCCACGCGGCAGTTGATGGTCACCACGACGAGTCCCGCCTCGGCCAGCGCTGCGGGGTCGAACATCGGGTCGCTCGACGCCGCCGAGAGGTAGCCGCCCACGGGGATCCACACCAGCACCGGCAGTCCTGCCGCGCCGGGATCCGGAGTGCCGATGTTGAGCGTCAGCCAGTCGGTGCCCTGCGGGGGCACGTCGATCGGCAGGGACAGCGGCACCACGGGGCCGAACTCGACTGCCTGTCTCGTCCCCTCCCAGCGGTGCGGTGGCGCGGGCGCGGCGAAGCGGAGCGCTCCGACCGGGGGCTGGGCGTAGGGGATGCCGCGGAACACCGCGTGCCCCTGTCGCCGGCGCCCCTGTACCACGCCTTCCGTGGTTCGTATCTTTGGCTGTTCGGACATGACGATTCCTTCCCTCGAGTGGACCCAAGGTTTATAGGTCAAGTGTATTATGTCAACTGTATTGGAAAAGCTCGGGGTACGAGGGAGGGGCCGGCGATGCCGAAACAGGTGGATCACCGCGGACGCCGCGAAGCGATCGCCCGCGCACTGTGGCGGGTGGTGGAGCAGCGCGGCGTCACACAGCTGACGATGCGCGTGGTGGCGCAGGAGGCGGGCATGTCACTCGGGCAGCTGCAGCACTACTTCGCCTCCCGGACCGCCATGCTCTCCTTCGCCATGGACCTCGCGTCCGAGCAGACCTCGGTGCGCGTGCACCAGGGGCTCGAAAAGCTCGGTGACCGTCCGCACCCCCGTGACGTGCTGCGACTGACCCTCGCGGAAATGCTCCCCCTGCATGCCGACGCCCGCGCGACCAGCCGGATGAGCGCCGCCTACGCTCTGGAGGCGCTGCACGACGAGGCCGTGCACGAGCAGGCGCGCCGCGGCCTCGTCCAAGGGCGTGCCCTCGTCGAGCAGTTGGTCCGCCAGGCGATCGCCGACGGGCACATCGACTCCGGCCGCGACCCGGCGACCGAGACCAACCTGCTGCTCGCCCTCACCGGCTTCACCTCCCTGATCGAACTCGACGTGATCGAGCCACAGGACGCGCTCGCCGCGATCGACGTGCATCTGGACCGGCTGTTCAGGAGTAGGTGACCTGCCCCCGGACACCGGGGGCAGGTGGGGACAACATCAGCTTCAGTCCGGCCGCTCCCCGGCCTGGAGCCGTCTGACCGGCCACCACCTCGGACCACGCCCGGCAACGACCGTCCCATCTACGCCCTGAGCGTCCGCACCGATGCCCGCCGTAGCGAGCCCCCTGACTGTGGGTGCTGGGCACCGACCGCGCAGTGGCCGGGATTGGTGAACTCCACGCCGTCGAAGCGGAACACGGTGACGCGGCCGAGGTAGTCGCTGACCGCCAGAAGTCGGCCGTCTGCGGAGAAGTCGACGGTCTCATTCCAGGCCATCATGTGCTTACCGGGTGCCACGAAGCACGGGTTCAGCGGCTGCCCGGTCGTGACGGAGCGAACGATGACCGGGCCCTGGTGCCCGGCGTCGGCGAGCAGGGTGTGTCGGGGGACAGCGCGACATCGCGGAACGACGGGTACGCCCCGTTCGTCCTTGATCGCCCAGCGCCGGGCGGGTGCCGGTCTCGGACATCGCTAGCGCGCCGGCCAGGCCCGGCCAAACCTCCGGACCCCAGACGGCGTCGCCGTCCACCGCGAGGGCATGAACGATCCGCGCGAGCCTTTCCGATCGGTCGGAGGTGCCTCCGGCGACGCGACGGTGGGTTGCCCGCCTGGTCTCCGACACCCCCAGCACAGGCACCAGAGCGTCCCATCTCACCGCATCTCGAGACCCGAACACGTAGGTCACGTTGGAATCCTGGTCGGTCAGGCTTCGCAAGGAGTCTCGGGAGTTCGCACATGTCGTCGAAGACCGTGGTGTTCGGTCCTTCGAGCCATTGCGTCGGTGTGAGTCCGCCGCCGAAGCCAAGGGCGCGCATGCAGGCTGCGCGGGCGTGGTCGCTGTCACTGCTGCTGGACGGTGACAAAGTCGACGGGCAACTGGCCGATCCGCATGAGCAGTTCCGGCGGGAGGCGGATGCATGGCGCACCGGGCTGCGTACGGCGCCGGAGGTGCTTCAGGCCCTGTTCCCCGATGCGACCTGATGGGCGGGCGCTGTCTTCGGCTCCCGCTCGTGAGAAGCCCTCGCTCATCAAGGGCCGGTCATTAGCTTAAGGATCTTGGCGCCTGGCATCCATGAGTGTCACCGCATGCCGGGCAACTGCGGAGAGAACGACGGACCGGGCAGGCATCTTGACATGCCGATCACGCCAGCTAAGTTCCCTGATAAGGAAACTTTCTTAACAGTACGGGTATCAACCTCGCGGAAGGAGCCAGCGCGTGAAAGTAAGACGTGCCGCCGCCACCCTCTGCGGCGGCGCTCTCATCGCCGCCGCCGCCGTCACGGGCGTGGCCACGCCCGCCCATGCCCTGCCCGACTCCTGTTCGATCTCCTACGAGAGCGACGGGTCCATCAACTCCTACTGTTCCACCGGTACCGGCTATCACCAGATCCGTGTCTCTTACTGCTTCGTCAACCCGTGGGTCAACTACTGTGGCTCGGACGCGGGGCAGAAAGCCCCCGTCGGCGCCACCTCCAGCGTCAGGCCTCCCGGCGGCGGGGCGATCAGAGACGTGACCATCGTGAAGTCCGAAAGCTGAACAGGCCCCACCGATCTCCGAGGAGGCCGACGGGGCTCGCGTGTGGATCAAGTGTCATCGCCGTGACACCGGCACCGCCGCCAGGTGACCGGACACGTACGTGATCAGCCGTCAGGAGCGGGACCGCGCCGTGTCCGGCCGGTGTTCCGGTTCCGCCGACGAACGAGGCGGCGCGCCCGACGAAGTGCGCGCCGCTGTCACGTACACCGCCGGCTCCGGCGCTATAGGCTCCCGCCACCGGCAGTGGTGCTCGACGTCTACGCGCTCCCACCCTGCTGGACGGCGTCCCGCCCACGCCATCGCCCGGCTGCCCCCGAGGGCTGAAAGACCTGCTGGGCCGCAGGGAGAACCATGCGCAGCAGCAGGCCATGACACCATCGGCGGGTCAAAGCATCAGCATGCCCCTCCGACGACCACCAGTGAGTGTCGCAGCAGGACGGGGTAACCCTCGGGGAGGACGCTGCATCTCCCGATCTGGGCCGGCGCCAAGGACGTTCTCCGGGAGGACGGCGTGGCTGAGCGACGTGACATCCAGGCACGGCGTGTGGTCACCAGTGGCGTGCCGACGGTGACTTCCCCGGTGGGAAGAGCCGGTCCGGACGCCCCTTGTTCGCCTCTTGCGGCCATCTGACGCAGGTGGCGCGTCATCACCGCCATGCTCTGACCGTCCGCCAGGTCCCGGGTGGGTCGCGGAGCCAGGCGACCCAGGCGCGTGCGTCGGCGTAGTGCTCCGGGAGGACGCCGACCTCGGCCAATGCCCCGGGACAGGTCCGCTCGTAGTCGGCCGCCCACGCGATCGCGTCGCGGGGGCCGGCCAGCAGCCACATCGCGACGACGTCGTCGCGATGCAGCGTGCTGAAGCCGGGTATGCCGGCGTCCTCCACGAGACGGCCGGTGACGAGCCCCCGTGCCAGCAGACCGCGCCGGCACACCAGCACGTCCGGCGTGTCCTGGTCGCGGGTGGCCTGGTGCGGCCGCACCTGCAACGCCAGCGCGTGCTGTTCGACACGCGCCCAGATACCCGGCACGCCGGCCAGCCGAGCGGCGGTGATCCGGTGCACGCCGTTCGACTTCCTGCGCATCGGCGGGACCGGCGTCGCCCACGCCTGGCTCAACGAACTGCCACCGGACTACTTCGAAACCTTCCACCCCTAGAACAGGGAAGGTCTCCGACGCCGGTTCTTTCGGCGCCGGAGACCTACGGCGTCGTGGTCGGTGACGTCAACGGGTAGCGCCATCGCGGTGCCATCGACGGCCTGGATGCTGCCGATGAGTGCGTTGAGCTTGTCTTCGCGCAGGATTACGACGGCGACCTTGGTGCCCCGCTGAGCCGGGCGTTGCGCGGCGGCGGCGCCCGTGGCCACGGCCACGCGGCCAGCGTGCTGGAGTCACCTCCTTGCGGCGGTCGGGCAGGGAGCGGTCAGATCGCGTCGCTGTTGTGCAGCGTCCTTGCCGTTTCCTGCTCGGCTGAGGAGCGCAGTCGTTGGAACGCGACCGCAGTCGGTGAGGCGGGTTCGGCCTGGTAGACGACGAGTTGCTGATGTGGGGCGCCGTTGACGGTGAAGGCGGAGAACTGGATGTGCAGGTCACCGACGCGCGGGTGCCGGAGGTGCTTGCCTTCTTGCGTCTTGGACTTCACGTCATGGCGGGCCCAAAGGTCGGCGAACGCGGGGCTGGCCGAGCTGAGTTCGTCGGCGAGCCGGTTGATGCGCGGCGAGTCGGGATCGTGGCCGTAGGCGGCGCGCAGTTCGGCCACGCAGGAGTGCGCGGCTCGCTCCCAGTCCTGGTGGAACTCGCGGCCCTCGGGGTCGCAGAAGACCATGCGGGCCAGGTTGTCCGCGGCGGCGAACCCCTCGTGCAGGGCGGTGGCCATCGCGTTGGCGGCCAGGATGTCCAGAGCGGGGCCCAGCACGAATGCGGGGACGTCCGTCCAACTGTCCATCAGTTGCAGCAGGTGGGGGCTGACGAGGTCATCGGCGGTGTCTCGTCGCCGAGCAGGCGGCTGGATCAGGCGGTGCAGGTGCTCGGTGGCCTCCTCGTCCAGGCTGAGAGCGCGCGCCACTGCCTCGGCCACTTGCGCTGAGGGGCTCGACTCGCGGCCTTGCTCAAGCCGTACATAATAGTCACTGCTCATCCCCGCCAGCATCGCCACTTCCTCGCGGCGCAATCCCTTGACGCGGCGCCGCCCGTACTCCGGCAGGCCGACGTCCTGTGGCTTGAGGGTCTCGCGACGCGCTCGGAGGAACTCACCCAAAGGTGTAGCTTCGCCCATTTGGCAAGGCTATGCGCCGAACGCCTGCTGGGCTACGACATAAAGCAAAGTGCGGCGTTCCCAGGAGAAGCATGCCCAGGCTGTGTTGATCCCTTGGCCGTCTCGCTCGCCTAGCCTCGATGTCATGGACCGACTCAGCGACTTGGGCGAGTTCCTGCGCCGCCACCGCGCGTTGACCCGCCCCGAGCAGGTCGGGCTGGCAACGCAGGGCCGCCGCCAGGTGCCCGGGCTGCGCCGTGATGAGGTCGCCAGACTGGCTGGGCTCAGCATCGGTCACTACGCCCGCCTCGAACAGGGCAGAGCACGCCACCCCTCCCGGCAAACAGTAGCCGCCCTGGTCCAGGCGCTCCGGCTGGGCGAGCCGGCGGCAGCCGAACTGTACGGGCTGGTCCGTCCGTCCGTCTGCCGCCGGCGCCCCGCGCGCAGGGAGCGCGTGCCCCCAGAGGTGCTGCGGCTCATGCACCGCTGGACGGACGTCCCTGCCTACATACTCGGCTGGTCGCAGGACGTGCTGGCGCGCAATCCGCTCGCCGGTGCGCTGCACGATCGGTTGTCCTGCGACGACAACATGCTGCGCATGATCTTCCTCGATCCCGCCGGGCGAGAATTCTTCCGCGACTGGAGCGAGGCCGCCCACGCCGCCGTGACCGAGCTCCGCAAGACCGCGTTCGTGGCGCCCGACGAGCAACGCCTGATGGACCTGGTGGGCGAACTGGCCACCATGAGCCGGCCGTTCCGGCGCTTGTGGGCGCGGCATGAGTCCAGCGGCATCGTGCGCCGCAGCGTCCGCCTGTACCACCCGGAGGTCGGCGAGCTTCGCCTGAGCAGGGAGATCTTCACGAT
Source organism: Nonomuraea longicatena (assembly GCF_039525605.1). Classification (NCBI taxonomy): domain Bacteria; kingdom Bacillati; phylum Actinomycetota; class Actinomycetes; order Streptosporangiales; family Streptosporangiaceae; genus Nonomuraea; species Nonomuraea longicatena. Next base: position 513,976 of record NZ_BAAAHQ010000023.1, read on the forward strand.
CGACAGCGCGCCCGGCCAACGGCTGGTCACCTACCAGGCCGAGTCAGGCTCACGGTCCGCGGACAAACTGGCCCTGCTGAACACCCTGCTCGCGCCGGACTTCGGCGAACCCGCCTCGTCCGCGTAAATCACAGCCGACGTCGAAGTCATCATCTCGGGTCTGCTCCCACTGCCTGCACTGAAGGGGTCTTCCTGGGTGTGGCGCTTCCAGGAAGACAGCGGCCTTCTTCCCCTCAGGCGTCGGGGCCTGAGAAGCTTCTGAGCCGGATCGCGCATCGGTGGCGCTGCCTCTGGACTCGGGTTCAAGGAGTCGTCGCAACACTCCAGCTTGACGGGGTGCGATGGCCGTTCTCATTTCGCGGCTGCCACGCTTGTGACCAGGTCAAACTCGTACACCAATTTCGTGGACGCAACCCAGGAACCCGCGCAGGACGTTGAGACCATCACCGTCTGGCAAAGCACTGAAGCACCAGCGATACCCGTGCGGATCGTGGGTGCCGAACACCTGGGGAAACGGCGGCCTGGTTCGGTTTCCGGTGCGCAGCGACTCTGGTGGTGCGGCAGCCGCCTGAAGCCGCCGACCATCCTCGGCGGGCGAGATCGCACTTCGTGCACCGCGTCGACCGAGGGACGACTCATTCCAGGAGCACATCATGAGCATCACCGACGCGCACAACGTGGACTGGAACCCCAAGGCTCTCGAGGAGATCCTCGCGAACGATGCCGGGCGTCCCGTCCTGTTCACCAACGCCCGGATCCTGACGGTGGACCCGCTGATCGGGCCGGTGACCGGCGCTGACATCCTGTTCGTCGGTTCCCTGATCGTGGGGGTCGGCCCCGGTATCGTCACCGCGGCCGGCGACGACAACGCCATCGTCGTCGACTGCACCGGTATGAGCATCGTCCCCGCCGTCGTGGACACCGTCGCATTGGCCGGCGGCCGTGGCCGCCGCTCGGACTATGTCGCCACGCTGACCCCGGGGAACACCACCGACTTTCTGGTGGTGCCCGACGAACTCGCCGCCGACGTGGCGAGCGCGGTGGCCACGCTGTTGTCCCGCCCGCAGCAGGTTCGCGCGCTGATCGCGGCCGGCCGGCCGGTGCTGTGGGCCGGCACCGACGCTCCCGGCCGAGCCACCGCCCCCGAGGCGGGGGTCCCGGCACCACCGGACCTGACCGGCAGCCCGCGAGTCGGCGTCTGGATCGACCGGAAGGACTTCCTGCACCAAGAGCTCACCGCAGAAGGCCGCTACGACGAGACCCGGGGCGGCCGACCGCACGCCTACCAGGGCCGGTACTGGATCGACGACGACCGTATCGACTACCTGGACGACCTCGGTTTCTGGGCTTACGGACAGTTCCGAGACGACGAACTGCACCACGCGGGCTACATCATGAAACTCGGTTGACCCTGCCCGGCAAAGCCCCGCCGCGAACACAGCAGCCTGTCCGGCCCCATGCCCTCACCTCCGACCGGCTCAATCCTGCACGCCAGGACACCCACTCCTCCGTTCCCGGAAAGAAACTGGGAGGTTGAGCACCGGGGCGTCCCCGATCCGGTCTTCATGGCCAACGTGTGGTGGCTGGCCCGCTATCGGCATACCCGGTGTGTCCGTGACGAGGTGGTCGATGCTCTAGAAAGGATCTTTCGCCGACCGGCTCCGCTCGGGCCGGCGACCGGGTCGAGCCCGTGGCGCACGCGGCCCGACCCTCGGCCGATGGATCGACGTGGCCGAAGCCGGCCTCGGCCACACCGTGGTGGTGGGTCGGCGCGGCCGGGCTGCGGCGTCCTGATGCTGGGGTGAAGTGGCCCGGTCGGTGCCGGTGTCAGACTTCCAGCGCCCGCATCGCCTGGGCAAGGCGCTGCTGCCGGTGCCGCAGCGCGCGGACGGGGGTGCCGTCGTGCGTCATGTGCCGGCCGTCGAGGGCCTGAAGTTCACGGGCGATGCGGGAGTGCTCGGTGATGAGGGCGGCCTCGGCCCGGTCGAAGGCGTTCACCGGGGCCGACATGCGGTGGACGGCGACCGGGCTGGCGAAGTCGGGCACCTGGATCGGGGCGCGGAACGGATACACGTCGTACCCGCTGGACGTGCTGTCCCACATGTACCGGCCATCCCGGCCGGCGATCCAGCCGACGTAGACGCCAGCGCAGGCCCGCACGTCGATGCGGCCCCACGTCTTGGTGGCGATGTCGTAGGTCTGGCTCTCGGAGTGCGACTTCGAGACCTCCGTGGAACGCGTGGTCGACCTCGACCAGCCGAAGTGGCCCGAGATACTGGGTGAGGACCCCTTGAAGCCGACGGTGGTCTGGGCGTCCAGGCCGAACTCCAGGGTCTGCTCGATGGTCTGGCTGACCGTCACCGTCGTCTCCTCGTCGTAGGTGAGGCTGAGCTGCCCCTCGTAGGGGGTGCCGGCGCACACCAGCGGTGCGATGCCCACGAGTCGGCCGTAGGCCCTGAGCCCGTTGAGCGTCCCCCAATTGCCGCTGGCGTGAATGAAGCCGCAGTCGAACTGATTCAGCCGCGCGTAGACGCCGACCTTTCCTGTCTCCTTCACTTCCTCGGGTGTGTTGCTTGGCCATTCCATCCAGTTCCCGTGCACGGTCGCCTTCGAGCGCTGGAACCCGTTCTCGCAGTTCTTCTCGAACCAGTCCAGGGCAGTGCTCACCGGCAGCACGGCCTCGGCCTCCGCCCCGGTCACGTACAGGTCCATCGCCGCATCCATCTTCGAGGGCTCATCCCACTCCCAATCCAGGTGCGGGGTGCAGGTGAGCCACAACTCCTCGGGCGCGGTGTAGGGGGCGGAGGCGGTCTTGGGCAGGACGTTGTAGCGGCCGACGGCGTAGTCTCCGAACTTGCTGGGCATGACGATCCCTCCGAATGTAGCGACTCTCTGTGATCAAATGATCGCATCGAGTGGTGTCGTAGTCGCTCTCACTCTGAAATAGCCGCAGGCCGGAGCCATATCCGTTGAATTTCCCGCCACCGCTACCAAGACCCCCTGAAACCGGCTCTTCGAAGTTAAGCGGGGTTGCGGCAACCGCGACTCTTTCGCGTGGTGGCGCAGCGGGTGCGGAGTCGTTGGGATTCAGGGTTGCGGAAACC
>NZ_BAAAHQ010000024.1:0-46139 GCF_039525605.1 Nonomuraea longicatena
GCCTTCGCCTTCGCCTTCGCCTTCGCCTTCGCCTTCGCCTTCGCCTTTCTTGCCGCTATTGCGGGTTGTCGTCCTCCCTGGGGCTCAGTAGTTGGCTCGGTTCGAGTACGGCGAGGGCCTTTGAGGCTGCCCACTGCCGAGGAGATGGCGCAGACGACCGCCGAAGTTCATGGACGATGGCCCTGTATCAGCACGCTCGGCCGGGTGCCTGCTGTCGTCGCTCGCACTACCGACGGCGAGAACCGGCTGCTATCTCCAGCACTGCCGCTGCCACTGCCTCAACCGCAGTCACGGCTATCGCCCCCGCTGTCGACCTCGACGGCCATGGACGTCTGCGAGGCAGCCGTTGGCGTCCTTGACCGTAGACGACGGATCTTCCCGTTCGACGAGCGCAGGTCGCCGCCGCCGCGATCAGCGACAGGGTTCAGTGACCACGGTCGGGACATGTCTCCAGTCGATGGCCGAAACAGCTCGGCATGGGTCATGCCTTCGCATATCTGGTCGAATGTTCAGACGGCAAGTTGGTGGTCTCATCGCCCCGGCATCCACGCACGGGCGCTCTGGAGTGGCTTCTCAGTCAAGGTCTTCGGAGAGCTGGAGAGCTGGAGAGCTGGAGAGCTGGAGAGCTGGAGAGCTGGAGAGCTGGAGAGCTGGAGAGCTGGAGAGCCGGAGAGCTCGGGGAGGCGGTGAATGTCCTGCAGAACAGTTATCGCGCACCCGGGTTTCTGTCCGACATCGCTTCCAGATCCGTTCTAAGCCGTCAGCGGTCGATCGTGTCGTCTAGTTTTCGCGCAGAATGGTGTCGACAGGGAGGCGGGGGCCAAAGGAGGAACGAATGCCGCCGATCGAGTTCCGTCATCCAGTCCTTACTCTCGTCCTCACCTGGGACGGCATCACGCTCAGCGCTGCCGACACCCGTACTGGCCGGTCGTTGTCGGCTCCAGCGCCTTGTTCGCTTCTTCTCTACGGGTATGAACGGTCAAGTCTTCATCCGAAGCACGGCTGGACCTATCAGGAAACCATCACCGGCCTTGCGATCCTCGACGCAGCCGGGCTGGTTGTCGCGGAGTTCCCCGGCGAATGGGATCTCCGTGCCTTGGGAGTCTTTGCCCGTGGCTGCGGCATTCCCCTCAACGACGTGAGAGCCTGGCCCGGTCACCGAGTGCGAGCGATTCTCGCCGGACGGGCACCCGGCTGGTCCAGGTTCACCGGCCTGCCGATTCCCTGGTACCGCCGCTGGGGCAAGTCCGTCGCGATCGGTCTTGGCTCGGCGGCCGCACTGGCGATGGTCATCCTGGTATCGATCGACGCATGGTTCGTATGGCGTGTCTTCTCGACTGTCGGCCGGTTGTTATCGGAGTTGGCCGCGTTCAAGTGGATGGTCTTTCTGTTCAGTCCATTCCTGATGCTGAGCGCCCCGGTGCGGTCGCGCATACATCGTCGTCGCATCCGCCGAGGCGTCATTCTGGCCTCGCCGGTCGGCATCCACCTGTCGGTAACCGGCAGAACTCTGCACATCCACCGCGGTTCAGAAGTAATCGCCGCCGCTCCTCTTGGCTCCCATCCACCAGCTAGTTCTGAGTACCCCTCTGCGGTGTCTGTTGCCGAACAGCAGCCCACCAGCACGCCCGCCATCGGGCCGGAAGCCGCTGCTCGCCGCGAAGGGGAAAGTGTAATGAATCAAATGGCAGGAGAGAACTTCACGTGGCCCTCGCCCGCTGAGCCCAAGTCGATATTCCACCCTGAACGGGCGACCTCTCAGAATAGTCTCACGGTTGGCGATTGGCTATCGCCCGGCGCCTCGCCGCCAGCTACTGTTCCGATTTCACCAGATAATGTTCAGCCCTGGACTTTCGAGCCGGTTGACCGGATCTCACCACCAACGCCTGCTCGGTCGTCTTCGGTGGTCAAGCTGCTGCTCTATGGCTATGAGGATCTCGCAGGGCTTGTTCTCATGTCCGCTTCAGGTGAGCCGCTTCATCATATCCCGGGTCCGTGGGCGCCGGAACTGGTCAATCGTTTCGCCGCGCGGCACGAACTTGTCCTCGAAGTTCGTGTATTGCAGAGAAGTGACTACATTTCGCTGGTCGCTCGGTCCCATCAAGCTACACCCTAAATCTGGGTGAGGTCGATGCGCTTCGCTAGGCGCGAACATCTCACAACATCGGGTTCAGCGGTGGCTCTCGATGGCTGCGAGTTGGAATTGTTCCGGGAGTCGGAATTGGTAATCGAACTCTGACGCCGCTTTAGGGCTGCACCTTGAGCTGTCGGCTATCGGTGACGGGCTCTGGCTCAACAATGCGTCGTTATGGAGAGGTTTTGTGCGGGCGAGGAGCGTGGTATTGAGGGAGCGTGAGTGGCGTCGGTGGGTGGCGGGTTGGAGGCTTTGCCGTAAAGGAGACAAAGGCCCAAAGGGCCGTCGGGGAAGAATGGCGGGTCGCGCCGGTCAGTGGACGATCGCCAGCATCACGTCGGAGGCCGACGGTCGCTCGTCGGGGCGCTTGTGGAGGCAGGCTCCGACGATCCCCCGCAAGGCGGGCGGCAATGGTGACAGATCAGGATGGAAGTTGAGCACCCGGTTGAACACCGCGGGGACGGTGTCCTCTCCGAACGCCGGTCGTCCCGTAGCCGCGAACAGGATGGTCACCGCCCAACTGAACACGTCCGACGGGGGGCCGACGGTCCCGCCCGTCAGCTGCTCCGGAGACATGTACGGCGGGGTGCCGATCATCTTGCCCTGGGTCACGGTGACCTGGTCGAAGGCTCTGGCGATGCCGAAATCGATGACGCGCGGACCGTCTGGGCCGATGAGGACGTTGCTTGGCTTGAAGTCACGATGCACCACCCCCGCCTTGTGGATGGCGGCCAGCGCTCCGGCTGTGGATAACGCCAGGCGAGTGAGGCTGTCCTGGTCGCGCGGGCCGTACTTTCGTACGAGTTGCTCAAGGGACGGGCCTTCTACGTACTCGCTCACGATGTAGGCGTTCTGTCCGCTGATGTTGACGTCGAGGACCCTGGCTGTGGAGAACGTCGCGACCCTGCGGGCGGCGTCCACCTCCCTGGCGAATCTGGCCCGTGCGGTCTCGTCGACCAAGTCGTGCAGGACCTTGACCGCAACCTGTGAGCCGCTGGGGGCCGTCGCCAAGTAGACCGCGCCCTGGCCGCCGCGACCGAGTTGGCGGAGCACCCGGTATCCGCCGACCCAGCCGGGGTGGTTGGACTGCGGCGGAGCGGGCGGCTGGACCGGTGGCGGCGGGAAGACCGGGGCGGTGGGGCGTTGGTGCAGGTCCTGCCGGGGGACGGCGCCGCGCCGACCCTTCGCCATGATCGGGACCATGATTCCGGAGTGGATCACGCCGCCCAGCCAGCTGAACCCGAACCCCAGGACGACGACGGTGGCCAACGGCTCGGGTATGGCCTCCACGTCGCCGTAGCCGATGAGCGCGAGCAAGAAGATCGCTACACAAAGGGTGTAGACGCAGGCCGCGACGGCCTGGAAGAGGCTGCGTCGCCAGTAGGCGGCGAACCCTATCGTGAACGGCGTCGCGAGCCCGCAGCTGACGAGTGGGACGACCGCCCAACCCACGGCGGCGGCCCAGGCTCCGGGGCTTGGACTTGCGGGGTGGGGGTGGGACATGGCGGGAAGACTACCGGGCTGGGGCGACAGGGTGGGGGCCGTGAGCCCGCTGTGGATAAGTGTGCACAGGTTGTGGATGGCTGTGGAAAACCTGGGGACAAGAGGTCCGGCGCATTCACCTGTGGCGGATAGTGCGTCATGATGTTGAGTCATGGCGAAGATACCGGGAGTAGGACTCGTAAGGGGACTCTCAGTCACCCTTCGCCACATGCTGCGCAAATCCATCACGCAGCAGTACCCCGAGGTCAAACCCGATCTACCGCCTCGGAGTCGGGGCGTGATCGCGCTGGTCGAGGAGAACTGCACCTCTTGCATGCTCTGCGCCAGAGAGTGCCCCGATTGGTGCATCTACATCGACTCGCACAAGGAGACCCTCCCCGCGCCCGAAGGCGGCAGGCCCCGGCAGCGCAACGTCCTCGACCGCTTCGCCATCGATTTCGCCCTCTGCATGTATTGCGGGATCTGTATCGAGGTGTGTCCGTTCGACGCGTTGTTCTGGTCCCCTGAGTTCGAGTACGCCGAGGGGGACATCCGCGAACTTCTCCACGAGAAGGAGCAACTAGCGTCTTGGGCGGCGACAGTACCCCCGCCACCCGCACACGACCCCGGGGCAGAGCCGCCCAAGGAGCTGACCGCGGCGCCGCGCCGTCCTGCCGCTCAAGCAGCGGCCCGTCCTGCGAGGCAGGCGCCGGCTCCTCGACCCGAGCCCGATAGCGGGCAGGACGCCCCGTCCGCCCCCGAGGAGGGCTCGCGTCCGCGTAGGTCCGTGGCCAACGTCCGAGGGATTCGTCCGCCCGGCCGCCTGCCCGAGTCCGCTGCGGGCCGTACGCCCAAGACGCCGGGGCCGCCACCGGACGGCTCAGAAGCGCGACCATCCGATCGTCCGCAGGGGAATTCAACGGATTCGCCCGACAAATCAGGGAAGCCTGAACGGAAGTTGTCCACAGGCGAACCCGGGGCGCAAGAGTTGTCCACAGGTCCCGGCGAGCCGCCCGCGCCCGCCGAATCCGAAGAGCAGACTTCTCCCGCGACCCCACGTAGGCGCAGGATGGCCGACCCACGATCCATCCGCCCGCCCGGACGGTTGCGCCCCGACGAGACACGGGAGTCCGAGGAGGATTCGTGACCGAGGCAGCGCCCTTCCTGCCCCCGACCACGCAAGAAGTCGTCTTCTTGCTCCTGGGTGCGGTGGCCGTAGGAACGGCGCTGCTCGTCGTCACCACCAGACAACTCGTCCACGCCGCTCTCTGGCTCGTCGTCTGCTTCGGCGCGCTGGCGGGCGGCTACCTCGTTCTGACCGCCGAGTTCGTCGCCTGGGTCCAGGTGCTCATCTACGTCGGCGCCATCGTGGTGCTGATGCTGTTCGGCATCATGCTCACACGTGCGCCCATCGGCCGTTCCCCCGACCTCGACAGCGGTAATCGCGCGGTGGCGACCGTCGTGGCGCTGGCGACCGCGGGCATCCTGGTCACGGTCGTCATCGACGGCTTCGGCACCGCGTACTCCCCGCTCAAGCCCGGAGCGGGCGCGGCGGAACAACTCGGCGCGAGCGTGTTCAGCACGTGGGTGCTGCCGTTCGAGGCTCTCTCCGTGCTTCTGCTGGCCGCCCTGATCGGCGCCATCGTCCTCTCCCGCACCGACATCCGCGGCGCGCCCACGCGTTCGCGATCTCCGAACGGCTCGGTGCCCGGCGTGGCATCCAGTCCGGACCGCGACACCATCGGCCCTTCGCCACGCGATTCAGGTCAATCCACTACGACCACGCCCTCCATACAGGGCCCTGAAGCAACGAAGCCGACGGAAGGCAGACCGCACAACAGCTCAACCGATGATGACGGGGGGCAATAGTGCACATCGTCTATCCGGCGATCGTCTCAGCCCTGCTCTTCTCCATCGGTGTGTACGGCGTGCTGGCCCGGCGCAACACCATCCTGGTCCTGATGTCCGTCGAGTTGATGCTCAATGCGGTGAACATCAACCTGGTGGCGTTCGACGTCTGGCTGGGGGACCGGCTGCACAGCGGACAGGTGCTCACGCTGTTCGTCATCGTGATCGCCGCCGCAGAGGTCGGCCTCGGGCTGGCCATCGTGCTGGCTCTGTTCCGGAACCGTCAGACCGTGGACATCGACCACCTCCGCACACTGGCCGAGCCGAACGATCACGCACCCGTCGACGGAGCCCTCACCCCGGCACGGGTCGGTGTCGGCTCGTCCGCTGGAGGAACCGCGAGGGCGCATAGCGGGCAGTACGGCCCGACCGGAGGTGAGAAGGGGGCGCCTCCAGTCGAAACCGGCCGATCTGGAACAGACCTAGATGATCGGGCCGGCCGAGGGCAGGGGCCAGCAGATCAGACTGCGGCCGGAACACCCAGAGGCGAAGTGGCGGCGGCCGGAACACTCAAAGGTGAAGTGGCGGCGGCCGGACCCAAAGGTGAAGTAGCGGCGATCGGGGCGTCCGAGGGCGAAGCAGACGACGCACCGGAAGGCCGACAAGCCAAGGACGCAGGGCCGGAGCCCGGCAAGGATGCCTCAGAGGGAGGGACCGGGCGCGCCTCCGGCGAGGGGCGGCCGGAGAACACCGACAGGCGAGGAGGCACGGCATGACGTCCTTTCCCCTCCTCATCGTCGTTCTCCCGTTCGCGGCGGCGGCAGCGGGGCTGCTGCTGTCCCGCTGGCCGCACCGCCGGGCCGACAGCGCGGGGCAGGTGTCGGCGGTCGCCAACCGGCGAGCCGCATGGTTCGCCATCGCTCCCACAGCCGTCTCGGCTGCCCTGGCCCTCGTCCTGGCATCGGCCCAAGGCTTCGCGTTCTTCACCGGCGCCGAGCCGCAGCCCCTGACAGCCGAGTACGGCACCATCGGCACCGGCGGCCTGGCGATCTCATTGACCCTCCAGGCCAACGGCCTGTCCACGGTCATCGGAGTACTGGTGACGCTCGTGGCCCTCGCCGTCCAGGTGTACTCCGTCGGCTACCTGCACGGCGACCCGCGCTACCCCTCCTACAGCGCGTTCATCAGCCTGTTCACCAGCGCGATGCTGCTCGTCGTCCTCTCCGGCGATCTCCTGCTCCTCTACGTGGGCTGGGAGGTCATGGGACTGTGCTCGTACCTGCTGATCGGCCACTGGTGGGAGGACCGCGCCAACTCGCGGGCGGCGGTCAAGGCGTTCCTCGTCACCCGCCTGGGCGACGTCGGGTTCCTGTTCGGGATCTTCGTGCTCGGGGCGGCGGCGGGCAGTTTCCGTATCGCGGACGTCCTGGCCAGCGTGCCCGACCTGTCCTCCGGAACGCTGGTCACGGCGACGCTGCTGCTCCTGGCCGGAGTCGCGGGCAAGAGCGCCCAGATGCCGCTGCACACCTGGCTGCCGGACGCCATGGCGGGCCCGACGCCGATCAGCGCGCTCATCCACGCGGCCACCATGGTCGCCGCCGGCATTTTCGTCGTCGCCCGGCTCTTCCCGGTCTTCGCCCAGGCAGGGCCAACCATGGACGTGCTGGCCGTGATGGCCGCGCTCGGCATGCTCGGCGCCGCGCTGGCCGCTCTCGCCCAGGACGACCTGAAACGGGTGCTCGCCTACTCCACCATCAGCCAACTCGCCTTTATGGCAGGCGGCCTGGCCGCAGGGTCGGACACTGCTGCGATCTTCCATCTGGTGACACATGGGGCGTTCAAGGCGCTGTTGTTCCTCTGCGCGGGCGTGGTCATCCACCATGTGGGCTCCAACCTGATGAGCCGGATGGGTGGTCTGCGGCGCGCACTGCCGCTCACGTTCGCGGCGACGACCATCGGGTTCGCCGCCCTCATGGGACTGCCGCCCGCCAGCGGCTTCTTCAGCAAGGACAGCGTCCTGGCGGCGATGGACCAGGCGCTCGGCGGTGGCACGCTGACGTACGGTGTGGCTCTGACGCTGTACGGCAGCGCGCTCGCGACCGTGGCCGTCACCGGTGCCTACGCCACCCGGGCCTGGTTGCGGACCTTCCTCGGCGAGCCCGGAGCCGTCGCACTCGCGGAACCCGCGCCGGGAACCGCCCATGTCGTCGACGCACGCGAAGCGCCTCTCACGATGCTGGTCCCGGTTGTCCTGCTGGCGGTTCCTGCGCTGCTGCTCGGCTTCGCCGGGGGGCTGCATCTCGACATCGGCGTGGCGCTGACCAGCCTCGTGCTCGCCCTGTCCGGCGCGGGTCTCGTGTACGCCGCCTGGCGCAGTGCCCCGCTGGCCGACCCTGCCCGGTTGCTCGGACCGCTCCGCGTACCGTGCGAGCGGGCCTTCTACCTCGACAACGTGTACGCGGCCCTGTTCGCCCGGCCGGTCCTCGCGCTGGCGAAGGCGGTGGTGGCGACGGACACCCACGTGGTCGACGGCGCGGTCCGAGGTTCGGGGAAGACCACCCGAGGACTGTCCGGAACGCTGAGGTTCGCGCAGAACGGCAACGTTCAGCTCTACATCAGCGGCCTGCTCGCCGGAGTCCTTCTGATCGTGGTCGGGGCGGTGATGTTCGCATGAACTGGTTGCCCGCCGCGCTGCTGGCCGTACCACTGCTGGGTGCGTTGCCGGTCCTGTCACCCGCACTCAGGACGTCGCTGCGTCTGTACGGGTTGATCGTGTCCGGTGTCGTGCTCGCCCTGGCCGTGGTCATGGTGGCGGCGTTCGACTACGGCCAGGCGGCGCGGATGCAGTTCACGCTCGACCTACCGTGGATCCCTGGCCTCGGCATCCGGTTCCATCTGGGCGTCGATGGCATCTCCCTGCCGCTGATCGCACTGACGGCCCTGCTGACCTTTCTCTGCTTCGCCTACCTCTGCGTCGGCGGGGGCCGATTGCTGCGGTCCAGGCCGAGAGCGCTGGTGTTCACGCTCCTGGTTCTCGAAGTCGGCATGATCGGCACCTTCCTCGCGCTCGACCTGTTGCTGTTCTTCGTCTTCTTCGAGATCGTCCTGATCCCGATGTACTTCCTCATCGCCGTCTGGGGCGGCCAGGCCCGTCGCGCGGCCGCGTTCAAGTTCATCCTCTACACGCTGCTCGGCTCCGTGGTGATGCTGCTCGGCCTGCTGTACCTCTGGGCGCAGACCGGCACCCTCGACATCGTCGAACTGGCCGCGCAGCACGGTGCCGGGATGCCCAGAGCGGTGCAGACGACCGCGTTCATCGCCATAGCCATCGGTTTGGCGGTCAAGACGCCGATGTGGCCGCTGCACACCTGGCTGCCCGACGCGCATACCGAGGCGCCCACGGTCGGCTCGGTGCTCCTGGCCGGTGTCCTGCTCAAGATGGGAACGTACGGTTTCGCGAGAATCGCCATCCCCGTCCTGCCGGAAGGAGCGGCCGCTGTAGCGCCGTGGCTCGGTGTGTTCGCCGTGGTCGGCATCATCTACGGTGCGCTCGCCTGCCTCGCCCAACGCGACCTCAAACGGATGATCGCCTATTCGTCGGTCGGCCATATGGGCTTCGTCCTGCTCGGCTTCGCGACGCTGACCACGGTCGGCATCAATGGGGCGCTCTTCGCCAACGTCGCCCACGGTCTGATCACCGGGTTGCTGTTCTTCGCGGCGGGAGCGATCAAGGAGAGGTACGGCACAGTAGACATGTCGGCCATCGGGGGCGGCATGTTGGCGACCGTCCCTCGCCTGGGCTCGGTGCTCACCTTCGCGGCTGTCGCGTCGCTGGGATTGCCGGGACTGGCGGGATTCTGGGGTGAGATGCTCGCGCTGCTCGGCGCGTTCCAGCCCGCCGAGATCCTGCCCAGAGGGCTGTTCCTCGTGTACATGGTGATCGGTGGGCTCGGGGCGGTGCTGACTGCGGCCTACTTCCTGCTCATGCTCTCGCGTGTGACTCATGGGGTGCCCAGCCGCCCTGAGACGGTCACCGTCGGCGCGACCGGTCCTGCGGGCGCCGGTGAACGGCTGGCGCCTGGCCGTGCGGGCGTCGGCGAGGGGGCTGTCGGAGACCGTCCGGAGGTAAGGGCCGGTGAAGAACCGGGCCCTGCGATGGCCGGCGGGCGTGAGGGTGCGTCGCCGGGGGTTGATGAAGAGGCGGGCGGAACTGTCAGGGACGTTTCGGCGAGTTCATCCGCTGGAACCGCCAGGGCTACCTCGGCGAGTACCCCCGATGGAGCTGGCGAGACCACCTCGGCGAGTTCGTCGTCTGGTGCAGGTGGCGACCTTCCGGCGGGGTCTGGGGTTGGTGCGGGTGGGGGCTTTCCGGCGGGGTCTGGGGTTGGTGCGGGTGGGGGCTTTCCGGCGGGGTCTGGGGTTGGTGCGGGTGGGGGCTTTCCGGCGGGGTCTCGGGCCGGGGCTGCTGACGACCTTCCAGCGAGATCCCGGGTTGGTGCAGGTGGGGATCTTCCGGCGGGGTCCTCGGCCGTAAGCCGCGCGGAGGTCTCAGCGAGGCTCCCTGCGGGGGAGCATGGTCCCGCCGAGGAGCATGGTCCAGCGGGACCTGAAGGTACTGGGGGCGCCAGCGGGAACGATCATTCCATGGCCGATCAACGCCTTGATGTCGGGGAGGCCGGTAACCGTCCTGACGCTGGGGAGGCGGCGGTTGGGGGCGAAGCCGGTGATGAGCGGCTGGCGGTGGCGGTCAGCGATCGAGTGGGCGGGCGATTGCCGGACATCAGGGGATACGAACTGGTCGCCTGGGTGCCCCTGATCGCCCTGACGCTGCTCTTCGGGCTCTGGCCGAAGCTGCTGCTGTCCCTCACCACACCTGCCGTCCAAGCGCTCTTGGGGGTCGGCCCGTGATCCAGTCGATCGACTTCTTCGTGATCGCACCGCCGCTGATCCTGGCTTTGGTGGCAGGGCTGGTGCTTCTGCTGGACGCGTTCCTGCCCGCGACCCCGCGCGTCAGGACCGGTCTCGGCCTCGTCACGATCGCCGGACTGTTCGGTGCTCTCGCGTTCGTGGTACTCCAGGCGACCCAGGCTCGCGGTGCGATGTCCACCTTCTGCGTACCGTCTGTGCTCGCCTCGCCGGGGCCGGAAGTCGTACAGGGCCCGGCGCTCTGCTCGTTCGTGGTGGACCGGTTCACGCTCGTGTTCGCCGGGCTGGCCCTGGCCGCTGCCTTGGTGATCGTCCTCATGTCGATGACAGAACTGGCCGCAGGTGGCATTCCCGTGGGGGAGTGGTACTTCCTCCTGCTCTGCACGCTGGTCGGCGCTGTCACCCTGCCCGCCGCCCGTGACCTGATCATGCTCGTGGTCGCTCTGGAGCTGGTCTCGCTACCGGTGTTCGCTCTTACGGGCCTGAGGCGCTACGACGGCCGGTCCTCGGAAGCGGCGGTAAAACTCTTCCTGGTCTCGGTGGTCTCCACCGCGATCATGCTCTTCGGCGTCTCTCTCCTGTACGGCATCAGCGGCACGGTGTTCCTCTCCCGCCTCGGGGTCATCCTCAGCGGCCAGATCGCCGCACCCGGCGCGCCCGGCGGACTTCCCGAGGTGGTCACCGTCGGAGTGATCCTGGTGATCGCCGGGTTCGCCTTCAAGATCGCGGCGGTGCCGTTCCACTCGTGGGCGGCCGATGTGTACCAAGGCGCCCCCATCCCCATCGCCGCACTCCTATCGGTGATCTCCAAGGCCGCCGGATTCGCCGGACTCATCCTGATCATGATGACTGCCTTGTCCGGCCAGGCCGCGACGTGGACGCCGATCGTCGCCATCATCTCCGCGCTGACCATGACGGTCGGCAACCTGCTCGCCATGCGGCAGCGCTCTGCCGTACGGCTGCTGGCCTGGTCGTCCGTCGCGCAGTCCGGCTACATCCTCGCGCCCTTGGCGGTTGCGCAAGGCAGTCGGCCGGTGAGCGCCGCAGTCGCGTATCTGGTGATCTACGCGGCGATGAATCTCGGTGCGTTCGCCGTGGTCATGCTGGTCTCACGTACGGTGGTCCGGAACGAGTTGGACGAATACCGTGGGTTGGTGTTCCGGAGCCCGGTGGCGGGATTGGTGCTCGCGTTCTGCCTGATCTGCCTGGCCGGATTGCCGCCGGGACTCGCCGGGCTGTTCGCCAAAGTGATCGTGTTTCGCGAGGTCATCGGCGGGGGTGTCGGCTGGCTCGCCCTGGTGATGGCGGTGAACACGGTGATCGGGCTCTATTACTACATCGCGTGGACGGCGCGGCTGTTCTCGCCCGGCGCGGCGACTGCTGTGGCGCCTCGCGCGCAGCCCGCGACCTGGGTGGCGGCGGTGGGAGCTGTCGCTGTCGCGATCGTGTTCTCCGCCGCACCTCAATCGGTTCTCTCGATGGTCGGTTGAGCCTGCGATGGTCGGTCGACCGTCGCCGGTTGTTCGATGGCGGGTTGAGCGCGGCAGGGTTCTCCCCATGGTCGGTTGGGCACGGCCGGTCCTTCGACGGTCGGTCGAACATCACCGGTTGCTTCGACGGCTTGGGCAGACCCTGGAGGGGAAGCACCTATCTCCACCGTCACTGCCAGCGGGTGTGCCGCCAGTGCGGTGTCGGGTTTCTGGGTGTTGCGCGCGGGCGGGATGGAAGTCGAGGAGACTGTGCGCCATCCCGTCGAACGGCACCAGGACGCCGTGCGGGGTGAGGTCCCGGATCCGCTCGGCCACGGCCCGCACCCAGCGCAGGTCCCTGGCACCGGACACCACGGCGACCGGCCAGGTGAAGTTCGGCAGCGCGGCGGGCAGGTCCGAGTTGGTGGTGTTGGTGGGTGAGTGTGTCAGTGGCTGTTGCTGGTTGGGGGTTTGCTGAGGTTGGGGGCGGGGTTGTTCGGTCGGTGGGTGTGGTGTCGGGTTCCTGGGTGCTTGTGGGTGGGGTTGGTGGGTGCGTGTGTCGGTGGCCGTCGTTGGTTGGGGGATTTGCCGAGGGCGGGGGTGGGGTCGGTTGGTGTTGTTCGGAAACAGGGAGTTCCGGATCGGCCTCCGGCAAGGCGGGGTGGGAACGATGAGGTGGGGGGTGGACGTTGGAGCTGGTGAAACCCGGACCGCGAAGGGGGGAGTCATGCGCCACAACAGTCTGCGCACCGCCGCGCTGCTGGGTGGGCTGTCGGGGCTGACCCTCCTCGCCGGAGCTTGGCTGGGTGGCGGTACGGGTCTGCGGATCGCGCTGGTCGTCGCCCTCGCGACCACCGGCATCGCCTACTTCTTCTCCGACCGGATCGCCCTGTCGGCCATGCGCGCCCGCCCGGTGAGCGAGGTCGAGCAACCGACGCTGTACAAGGTCGTCCGCGAGCTGTCGACGGAGGCCCGGCAGCCGATGCCGAGGCTGTACATTTCCCCGACGGCCCAGCCGAACGCCTTCGCCACCGGCCGCAACCCGCGTCGCGCGGTGATCTGTGTGACGTACGGTCTCACGCGGCTTCTCGACGAACGAGAGCTTCGCGGCGTCATCGGGCACGAGCTGTCCCACGTGTACAACCGCGACATCCTCATCACCTCGGTCGCGGCCGCGCTCGCCACGATGATCACCTGGGCCAGCTATGTGGCGGTGTTCTTCGGCGGTTCGGATGACGACGAGGGGCCCGGATTCCTGGGCGCGCTGCTGATGATGGTGCTCGGGCCGGTGGCGGCCACGATGGTGCAGTTGGCCGTCTCACGCAGCCGCGAGTTTCAAGCGGACGAGGCCGGCGCCCGCCTCACCGGCGATCCGCTGGCGCTCGCCTCCGCCCTCCGGAAGATCGAGATGGGCGCCCGTCGTCTGCCTCTTCCGGAGAACAGCCGCCTGACCTCGGCGTCCCACATGATGATCGCGAACCCGTTCAGCGGTTGCGGCCTCGGCCGGATGTTCTCCACGCACCCGCCCACGTCGGAGCGGGTGGCCCGCCTGGAGCGCATGGCCGGCTACCGCCGCTGACATCGAGCCCCGGCTACCTTCGGGCGATGAACCGGCGCGCGGTTTCGAGTTGCCGGACCTTGGCGGTCCTCAAGGCGTTGAACTTCTTGGGATGGGCACGAATGGCGTCGTTCTGGATGCGGGTCTCAGCGGCGGCCCGGTTTCGGAACTCCTGCTGACAGCTGGATGCGTGCTCGGTCCAGACATTCGTCCACAGCTTCGCGGAGCTTGGGCGGTGCCTGCTGATCTGTGCGCGGTCGCTTGCCTTGCGGAATGCCACAGCGGGCCGGTCGGGAGGCGACTGGTAGCCGAAGATCTCCACGATTCGCGGCTCGATGACGCCGTAGCGGGGCGTCCTCCTTCTAGGCAGGAGCCGGCAGCGCCTGCCAGGCCAGTCCGCGACGCAACATGCAGTCGCGGACAAGGAGATCCTCGGCGACGTCCAAGGTCATGGCCTCGGCCGGGCTGAAGTTGTAGGCGTCGAACAGCAGCAGGAGCCGCTGTGCTCCGGCACCGGGCTCAGGTACGGTGCGACTGCAGGGGGCGTGGAACAGGCTGAGGCCACTCCGACGAGGAGCCAGGCCGCCACCTCGTCGTCGGATCGGCATCTCATCCTGCTTTCACATCGGAGGTCGTCGTCGCGTGCCTGCGGGCGTTCCGGTGGCCATCGCCAGGCGGTGGTCAGACCACGGGTGGGTTGAGGCGGGCGAAGCCTTCCTGGCGGCGATAGGGGAAGTACGGATAAGGCGACACCTTGTTGCTCGCCGCGTCGAGTTTCGCCATGTGGTCGGGTGTGAGCGTCCAGCCGACGGCACCGAGATTCTGGCGGAGCTGCTCCTCGTCGCGGGCGCCGATGATGACGGAGGAGACGGTCGGCCGCTGCAGCAGCCAGTTGATGGCGATCTGCGGGATGGCTTTGCCGGTCTCCTGCGCGATCTCGTCGAGGACGTCGACGACGCGGTAGAGGAGTTCGTCGTCGACCGGCGGGCCGAAGTCGGCGGTGTCGTGGAGTCGGCTGCGGGCGGGAAGCGGCTGGTCGCGACGGACCTTGCCGGTGAGCCGCCCCCAGCCGAGCGGGCTCCAGACGAGCGCGCCGAGGCCCTGGTCGAGTCCGAGAGGCATGAGTTCCCACTCGTAGTCCCGGCCGATGAGGGAGTAGTAGACCTGGTGCGCGATGTAGCGCGGATGGCCGTACCTGTCGGCGATGGCGAGGGATTTCATCGCCTGGTAGCCGGCGAAGTTGGAGATCCCCAGGTAGCGGATCTTGCCTGCTCGGACGAGGTCGTCGAGCGCGGACAAGGTCTCCTCGATGGGTGTCCCGGCGTCGAAGGCGTGCAACTGGAGCAGGTCGATGTAGTCGGTGCCCAGGCGGCGCAGCGCGTCCTCGCACGCGGTGATCAGGCGGGACCGGGAGGTGCCGGCATCGGCTGGGCCGTCACCTGTCGGCAGTCCGGTCTTGGTGGACACGATCACCTGGTCTCTGCGGCCTTTGACGGCGGCGCCCAGCACCTCCTCGGAGGCTCCGCCGGAGTAGACGTCGGCGGTGTCGAACATGGTGATCCCGGCGTCCAGGCAGATGTCCACGAGGCGGCGGGCCTCTTGCGCGTCGGTGTTGCCCCAGGCGCCGAACAGTGGTCCTCGGCCGCCGAAGGTGCCGGCGCCGAAGGTCAGTGCGGGAACCTTGAGCCCGGATGCGCCCAGCCGTCTGTATTCCATGGTCAGCCTCCCGATAGCTAACGGGTCTTGAGTTTCGTTAACATGGTTCAAGCTAGCACGCCTGCCCCTATTAACGAAACTGGAGTCCCGTTATGGAGTCGATGGAGCCGGGGACCGTCCGGCCGGGAGGGCGTACCGCACGCGTGCGGACGGCGGTGCTGCAGGCGGCCGGGGACATCCTCGCCGAGCGGGGTTACTCCCACCTGGACCTCGCTGACATCGCCCGACGCGCCGGAGTGGGGAAAACGACCGTCTACCGTCGCTGGGGTACGGTCACCGGTCTGGTGGCCGACCTGCTGGCGGACATGGCCGAGCAGTCGCTGCCGCGCACCGAGACGGGTTCGCTGCTCGGCGACCTCAAGGCGAATGCCCGGCTGGTGCAGCGTACGTTGGCGGACTCCCGGCAGGGGCCGCTGTTCAAGGCCGTGATCGCGGCCGCGACCGGCGAGGCGAGGACGGCCGAGGCCCTGCGTCACTTCTACGACGTCCGCGTCGACGAGTGGGCCCCCTGCGTCCAGCAGGCCATCGATCGGGGGGAGGTGCCCGAGGGCACCGACACCCATGAGGTGATCCGTGCGGTGTCGGCCCCTCTCTACTACCGCCTGCTGGCCGGCGGCGGCCGTATCGACGTAGCCGCTGCGGACCGCGCCGCCGAGGCCGCCGCGACCGCCGCGCGCGCGGGAGTGTTCCTGTCGGAGGGACGGCCCCGGTGAACGGAGTCGAGCGTGGGGTTCACGGTGTATGCCGAGCGCATCGACGCTCAGCGGCCAAGGAATCTTGAAGCCCCGGAAGGCGATCGACCGCACCCCGAGGGGCAGCGGAAGCGCGTGCCCTGATCCACGGCCTGGATGCGACCCGCGTGGCTCGGTTCCGGCTCACTGGTCGGTAGCCCCACACAATGAAAAGTGCCCTTCATCCGTAGACGAAGGGCACTTTCCCTGTTGTGGCAGGTCCAGGGTTCGAACCTGGGTAGGCTAAGCCGACGGATTTACAGTCCGCTCCCATTGGCCACTCGGGCAACCTGCCTTGTCGGCCGCTCTCGCGGCGACAGGTAGAAGAATAGCGGACTTTCGAGGTGAGCGTGACATCGGTTTGTCCCCCTCGCCCGCTGTGTCGATCATGGTCTCCGCCCCTGTTCACCGCCGCCGGGCGACCGTGAGCACCACAGCGGAATCCTCCAGGGCCTCCAGCGAGTGCACGGCCTGCGGAATGATCAGCAGGTCTCCCGCCGCCCCCTCCCAGGACACGTCCTGTGACAGCAGCCGCACCCGCCCCGAGAACACGAAAAGGGTGGCTTCGCCGGGGTTGTGGTGCTCATCCAGCCGGGAACCCGCGGCCAGGGCGATCATGGTCTGGCGCAGGGCCTGGTCGTGGCCACCGTACAGCGTGCTGGCCGAGCGGCCGCTGGAGGCGGCGTGGGCCGTCTTGAGCTGCTCACGGGCGAGGGCGGGCAACGACTGCTTGTACACGCAGGCTGGTATTCCCGCAGCTCCTCCCGTGCTCCCCGGGAATGGAGCGGGTAAATGACATTTGACCGGCGCATGCGTCGATGACACAGGTTCGCGGATGCTGGCTAGGCTTGTCGGGCGCCGTAGTGAACAGGGCTGTGGCCAGTCAGAGAGGTTTCAGGCTTTGGCAGACTCGTCGTTCGACATCGTCAGCAAGATCGACCATCAGGAGGTCGACAACGCGCTGAACCAGACGGTCAAGGAGATCGGGCACCGCTTCGACTTCAAGGGCACCGGCGCCGCGATCAGCTGGTCGGGGCAGGAGAATATCGAGATCAAGGCGAACAGCGAGGAGCGGGCGAACGCCGTCCTCGACGTCTTCAAGGACAAGGTCGTCAAGCGCAGCCTGTCCCTCAAGATCCTCGATGCGGGTGAGCCGAGGCTGTCCGGCAAGGAGTACCGCATGATGGTCGCCCTCAAGGAGGGCATCGACCAGGAGAACGCGAAGAAGATCGCCAAGCTGATCCGCGACGAAGGGCCCAAGGGCATCAAGGCGCAGATCCAGGGTGAGGAACTGCGGGTGAGCTCCAAGAAGAAGGACGACCTGCAGACGATCATCTCCCTGCTCAAGGGCAAGGACCTGGACATCGCGCTGCAGTTCGTGAACTACCGCTAGTGCCTGGCCGGGCGGTCGGCGGCGCCCAGTGGGGGTGGGTGCCGCCGGGCTCGGGGCGGCTAGCGCGTGAGTACCTTGGTCAGGCTGGTGAGGCTGTCCCGGCCGTGACCTGCGGCGATGGCTCGGTGGAAGAGATCGAGCACCGCTGAGGGGAGTGAGACGTCCACGCCTGACGACTTCGCGGTGTGGATGACGTGTTCGAGGCTGGCCGCGCCCATGGACAGGGTGTCGACGTCGCCCTCGTCGTTTCCCGCGTCGAGGCGGGGTGCGTAGAACTCCAGGAAGTACCTGAAGTCCATGGTCTTCACGGCGTGCGGCAGGAACTGCTGCGCGGAGATGCCGTTGGCCTTGGCGATCGCCTGGCCGTGCAGGTAGGCGACCAGGCCGGTCCAGAACATGTCGATCCCGATCTGGTAGTACAGCGCGGCCAGCCCGGGGTCGTCGCCGAGGTAGTCGATCTGGGTCAGTACCTCCAGAGTCTCCCGGTGGGTTTCGAGCGCGTCCTTGGGCCCGCTGTAGTAAGAGACGGCGTCGGGTGTGCCGATGCCCGGGGGCGGGACCAGCACACCGGCGGTGAGCTGCACGCCGCCGCGCGCGGCGACCCACTCGGTGGCCTCGCGCGCCCGGTCGGGGGTGTCGGAGGTCAGGTTGGCCACCGTACGGCCGGCGAGCGCTTCGGGCGCCTGCTCCAGGATGGCGTAGAAGGCGTCGTAGTCGGTCAGGCTCATGACGACGAGGTCGTTGGCCTTGAGCGCGTCCTCGACGGTGTCGGCACGACGGGCGCCTCGGGCGACCAGGTCGTCGGCCCGGCCGGCGGTGCGATTCCACACGGTGAGGTCGTAGCCGTTGTCGAGGTAGGCGTTGGCCATGGCCAGGCCCATGGGGCCGAGGCCGATCAGGGTGACGGATCGGGCGGTCATCAGGTCTCCTAAAACGAACGTTCTATTTAGAATGGGACTGTAACACTAGAATGAACGCTCTATCAACTACGATGGGACAGCATGAAGACCAAGCACGAGGTGGGCACCCGGGACCGCATCGTCCGCGCCACCTCCCGCCTGATGCAGCGGCAGGGGTACGAGGCCACGGGCCTGAAGCAGATCTCACAGGAGGCGCAGGCCACGCTCGGCTCCGTCTACCACTTCTTCCCGGGTGGCAAGACGGAACTGGCGATCGAGGCCATCAGGCACGGGGACCGGGAGTTCGCCGACCTGCTGCGCGACACGCTCGCGGGCGACGACGACCCGGCCGGGGCGATCGTCGCCTGCACCGGGGAACTGGCGCGCGGGCTGCGCGAATCACAGTGGCTGGACGGGTGCCCGGTCACCACCACCGCACTGGAGAGCGCGGGACGGGCACCCGACATCCAGCGGGCCGCCGACCAGGCGTTCGCGAACTGGCGGGCGCTGGTCGAGGACAAGCTTCGCCGTTCGGGCTTCTCCGCCGAGGTCGCCGGAGAACTCGCCCACACCATCATCAACACCATCGAAGGCGCCGAGATGGCCGCCCAGGTGTCCCAGAGCGAGACGCCACTGCTGATCGCGGGCAAGCACCTCGCACGTCTGGTGAACTCCTACCGCTGAGCAGCGGAGCGAAGACGATCCCCGGCGAACTGCTCCTGCTGAGCAGTGGAGCGAACGTCCTCTGGTGGGCCAACTCCTGCTGAGCAGCGGAGCGAACGGCCCCCGCCGAACGGCGGAGCGAAGGCGGCCCCCGATGGACTCGTATCGCTGGGCGGCGGAGCCGACGGACGGCCCCGCCGCGCGGAGGTCTCAGTTGTAGCGGTAGTCGCCGGTCGAGTAGCGGTAACGCTCGCCGAACACGGCGGCGCGGTACTTGCTGATCGACAGTTTGCCGTGCTGGGCCTTGCCACAGGTGCCGGGACCGGCGAGCTGGTGGATCTCGTAGCGGGCCGTGGGGTCGCCGCCGACGAAGTACTCGGCGCGCACCTCACGCTTGTCCGCGCTGGTGTCGCACGCGAAAATCTTGGTGGAGCGCTCGTTGAAGCAGGTCAGGGCGGCGCCGGCGACAGTGGTGCAGGCCTTGGACTGGGCTCGGGCGCCTGCCGGGGTGATCTGGGTGTGGCGGGGGACGGGGTATTTGGTGAGGTTGCGGACGGTCTTCCAGCGGCTGGTCTTGACCCGGTGCCCGCCCTCGTAGCGCGCGACGCGGAAGGTCACGACCCGGCCGAGCGCGCGCGTTCCCTTGAGCTCACCGGAGCCCGCGAGGTGGTGGATCATGTACTTGGTGCCGAGGTAGCCGTTCAGGTAGTACTCGACGACCCCGTGGGACTTGTCAGGCTCGGTGTCCTCGATGGTGATCCCCGGCCGGTCGCTGTCGTCGGCGCCGACGCAGGCCACGGCCCCTCGGATGCGCATGCATTCCGGCTCGCGCTCCGCCTTCGCGGTCTTGCCCACGGCGGACACGGGGGCGACGGGGGCGACGGCGGGTGGTGGGATGGCGATCACCGCAGGTGGAGCCGCCTTCATGGTCGCGCCCGCGCCGGTCTCGGCGCCGACGGCCGCGGTGACGAGCGCCGCTGCCGCGAGGAGTTTTGCCCCTAATGTCACTCTGACCTCACATCGTCTCGGGGTGCCCTGTGAGATGGCCCAGGGCCTGCCTTAATCGGGTGTGACGTGAGGTTGGCGGTGAATGTTCTGACATTCGCACAAAAAGTATGATCACTTTGCTGGGTCTGCGAGCTGGCAGACTGCAGGTATGCGGTTCGGCATCCTGGGGCCGGTCCAGGTACGCGACGGCGAGGTGCGAGGTGCCCGGCCGCGCGCGGTGCTGGCCATGCTGATGCTGTCGCCGGGGCGCGTGGTCCCCATGAGCGCGCTGATCGACGGCCAGTACGGCGAAGCCCCGCCGGACGGCGCCGCCAACGCGATCCAGGCGGCCGTCTCCCGGTTGCGCCGGGGCCTGCCCGAAGGGGTGGTCGAGTCCCGGAGGGCGGGTTACGTCCTGGCTGTGGACCCGGACGAGGTGGATGCGTACCGTTTCGAACGCCTTGGCCGGGAGGGCCGGGCGCAGCTCGCGGCGGGGGAGTACGAGCGGGCCGCACGGACGCTCAAGCAGGCGCTCGGGCTGTGGCGGGGCCCGGCACTGGCCGACGTTCCGGACATCCCGTTCGCCGAGGACGAGCGGGCGCGACTGGGCGAGGTACTGCTGACCGTACGGGAGGATCTGGCCGAGGCCGAACTGTCGGCGGGCACCGGCACCTCGGTCCCCGAGCTCATGGCGCTGACGGCCGCCCACCCGACCAGGGAACGGCTCAGAGGCCAGCTCATGCGCGCCCTGTACGCCGAAGGCCGCCAGGCCGAGGCGCTGGGCGTCTACGAGGACGGCAGGAGGCTGCTCGCCGAGCGACTCGGCGCCGATCCGTCGCCCCAACTGTCCGAACTGCACGTGGCGATGCTGCGCGGCGACACCGGTGGCGGGCGGAAAGGGGTGCGGGCGCCGGCGCAGCTCACGGCGTTCGTCGGCCGTGATGCCGAACTGCGCAGACTCGCCGACCTGGGTGAGGTCCGGTTGGTGACGATCACTGGGCCGGGCGGAGTGGGCAAGACCCGGTTGGCCGTGGAGAGCGCGCCCGGGGCCTACTTCGCGGATCTGGCGGCGCTGGACGACGGCGCCCAGGTGCCGCAGGCGCTGCTGGTCGCGCTGGGGTTGAGGGAGACGGGCCTGCACAGCCCCGCCGCCGGTGGGCCGGACGCGACCGGGCGGCTGCTGGATGCCCTCGCGGACCAGCGGCTGACGCTGGTCCTGGACAACTGCGAACACCTGATCAACCCGGTGTCCGCCCTGGTGAGACGCCTGCTGGACGCCTGCCCCGGCCTCCGGGTGATCGCGACGAGCCGGGAGCCGCTCGGCCTGACCGGCGAAAGGCTCCTCACGCTGGCGCCATTGCCGGTGCCCCCGCCGGGAACCACCGAGGACATCTCCGACTTTCCGGCCGTGCGCCTGTTCCTGGACCGGGCTGCGGCGGTCCGCTCCGACCCGCCCGATCCGGACCGTGCCGCCGAGATCTGCACCCTCCTGGACGGTCTCCCGCTCGCCATCGAACTGGCCGCCGCCCGCCTGCGGACGTTCACCGCCGACGACCTCGCCGCCAGGCTGGCCGAGGACGGCCGGTTCGCGCTGCTGACCCGAGGCGACCGTACGGCCGCCGCCCGCCACAGAACCCTGCATGCCGCCGTCGACTGGAGCTGGAGCCTGCTCACCGAGGAGGAGCGGGTGGTGGCCAAGCGGTTGTCGGTGTTCGCGGGCGGCGCGTCCCTGGAGGCGGTCGAGCGGGTGTGCGGAAGCGCCGACGTCCTCGCCGACCTGGTGGACCGTTCGCTGGTGGAGGCGGAGGGCGGACGGTACCGAATGTCGGAGACGATCCGCCTGTTCTGCGCCGGGCGCCTCGACCCGGCGGAGGCGGCCCAGGCCAGGGCCGGGCATCTGACGTACTTCCTGGACCTGGCCGAACGCGCCGAGCCGTGGCTGCGCCGGGCCGAGCAGCGCGAGTGGCTGGCCCGGCTCGGCCGCGAGGACGGCAATCTGCGGGCCGCGCTCCGGTACGCCGTCGAGAACGACAGGCCGAAGGCGTTCCGGCTGATCGCGGCGCTGGCGGCGTACTCGTGGCTGAGCGGGCGGCGCGATCGGGAGGCGGTCCGGCTGCTGGCCGGTCCGGTGCCGGACGGACTCGACGAGGAGTACGCGATCTGCGTGCTGCGGGCCGCGCCGGAGGCGACGGAGGAGCAGTGGGCGCGGGCCACGGAGATCATCTGGTCGCTGGGGCGTGAGCTGCGGTACCCGTTCCTGACGGTGCTGTGGGGGATGGTCGTGGGGCCGCCGGCCCGCGACACCGGCTGGCAGGAGGCGACGCTGGGCGGCGACCCGTGGAGCCAGGCGGTCGCGGTGCTCGGACGCGCGCTGGTGCGGCTGCTCGACGGTGCGGTCGCGGAGGCGGAGGCGGAGCTTGAGCAGGCGCTGTCGGTGTTCACGACGCTCGGGGAACGCTGGGGGACGGCGCAGGCGCTCGAATGGCTGGCGTTGATCGCGAGCTGGCGTGGCGAGTGGGCGCGCGCCCACCACCGGTGGGGCCGGGCCGTGGACCTGCACGCCGAACTGGGCGACTCGGATGAGATGGCCGATGTGCTGTGTCGCCGCGCCGCCGGGTCGATGCGCGAGGGCGATCTGGCCGCCGCCGAGTCCGACCTGCGCCGCGCCGCCGCGCTGACGCGGGGCAGGTCGGCGCAGGTGCCACTGTGGTTCGGCGAGCTCGCGCGGCACCGGGGCGAGCCGGAGCGGGCCCGCGAGCACCTCCGCGCCGCGCTGGCCGCCAAGGGCAGCGGGTACGTCGTCGACGGGGTGAAGGGGCTCGCCGCTCTCGCGCTCGGGCGGCTCGCGGAGGCCGACGGCGACCTCATCGCGGCCCGCCGGCACCACCGCACGGCCCGCACCCTGCTCACGTCCTCGGCCGACCTCGCCGAGGTGGCCACCGGCCAGGCCGGCCTGGCCTTGCTGGAGAGCGCGACCGAGAGCACAGCCGAGAGCGCGGCTGAGCGCATGGCCGTGAGCCCGGCCGAGAGCGGGGTTGAGCGCATCGCCGAAAGCCCGGCCGAGGGGACAACTGAGGGTACGGCGAAGCCGGGCCGTCCTGAGAGGGCGGTGAACCCGGGTCTGCTCAAGGGCGCTGAGCATGCGGCGCTGCTGCTCGGGGTCTCCGTGGCGCTGCGTGGCACGACGGTCGCGGGCGATCGGGACACCGCCAGGGTGTACGCGTCCGCGCGGCAGATCCTCGGGCCGACGGCCTGCGCGGAACTGTTCGCTCAGGGCGCGGCCATGAGCGGGGACGAGGCGCTGACCGTGTTGTGGTGAACTGTCAGCCGGTGGTCAGCCCGGACGGCCAGGCTCGTCGCCATGACGAACATCCTCATCTCGGGCGCGGGCATCGCAGGCCCGGCGCTGGCCCACTGGCTGCTGCGCGACGGCCACGCGGTGACCGTCGTCGAGAAGGCGGCGTCCCCGCGCGAAGGCGGTCAGGCGGTGGACTTCAAGGGCGCGGCCCAACTGGAACTGCTCGACCGGATGGGCATCCTTCAGGAGCTGCGGCGACGCCGTACGGACGCCGTCGATCTGGACATCGTGGACGCCGCAGGGCGCAAGCTGACCGAGATGCCCGCCGAGTTCACGGCGGGCGACCTGGAGGTCCTGCGCGGCGACCTGGTCCAGGTGCTGTACGAACGGACGGCGGGCGCGGCCGAGTACGTCTTCGGTGACTCGATCACCTCTCTGACCGAGACGCCCGACGGGGTGCGTGCGCACTTCGAACGGGGTGGCCCACGCCTGTTCGACCTGGTGGTCGGCGCCGACGGTATCCACTCGAACGTGCGGAGCCTGGCCTTCGGCCCCGAGTCCGGATATGTCACTCATCTCGGCTACTACTACGCGCTGTGCGACCTGCCCGGCATGCCGTTCGCGGCGATGTACAACGAACCCGGCCGGATGGTCTCCACGGGAGGAACAGCCCTGTTCGTCTTCGCCGCCCCCGAACTCGCCTACGACCGCCACGTGACAGAGGAGATGAAAGAGCACGTCATCGCCGCCTACGAGGGGCTGGCCTGGCACGGGCGGGAACTCGCCGAAGCGGTACGGCGCAGCCCCGACCTCTACCTCGACTCCCTCAGCCGGGTGAAGGCCGACCGCTATTCCCGGGGCCGCGTCGTGCTGCTCGGCGACGCCGCCTACGGCAACACGCTGGCCGGGCTCGGCACCGGGCTGGCCCTGACGGGAGCGTACGTGCTGGCGGGGGAGCTGAGGCAGGCGGGCGGCGCGCACGCGACGGCCTTCGCCCGCTACGAGCAGGTCATGCGGGCAGGCACCGCGATCTCCAAGGCCGCCAACGCGGGCCGCTTCCTCGCCCCCAGGACCGCGCTGGGGATCCGGGTGCGCAACCGGGTGTTCAAGCACCGCTTCCTGATGAAGGCGATGATGGGTTCGGTGAAAAATCATCCTTTGAAGGAGTACGTGTGACACGAATCCCGCTGCGCCGCTACACCGGGCGCGTCCTGCCCATCGACTCCGACGGGCGGGTGCTGCTGCTCAACGGGTTCGACCCGGCCCTGCCGGACGCGCCGTTCTGGTTCACGGTCGGCGGCGCCGCCGAGGACGGCGAGAGCCTGCTCGACGCGGCGGTCAGGGAACTGTACGAGGAGGCGGGCATCCGCATGGCGGGGGAGCGGTTCACCGGCCCGCTCGGCACCAGCACGATCGAGTTCTGCTGGGCCGACTACGCGATCACCCAGGATCAGACCTTCTTCGCCGTACGCGTCGACTCCGGCACGGTCTCCTTCGACCGGATGGAGGCGATCGAGAAGGAGACCACGCTCGGCCACCGCTGGTGGAGCGTCGCCGAGCTGGAGGCCACGGACGAGGTCGTCTTCCCCCATGACCTCCCCGCGCTGATGCGCTCGATCAGGTGGGACGCAGCACGCGGGTAGCGCCCGTGATCAGCGCGGTGGCGAGGATCCAACCGGCCGCGATCAGGACGTATGCCAGGCCCTGTGTCCATCCGGCCGGATCGAACATCGCCCGCTGGCCGAACGCGCCGATCGGCAGCAGCAGGTCGAAGGTGTAGGCGAAGGCGTCGAAGCCGGGCGCCTCCTCCGGCTTGAGCGGCCGGGGCGGGACGAGCGCGTACGACACGGTGCCCACGACCAGCAGCAGGACGAACCAGAGCGCCGCCAGCCAGGGACGGTAACCGTACCCGACGGTCAGGTCGAGCATGCCGCTCCAGAGCCGCCCGCCCGGCGACATCGTGCGGCGCCGCGCCCGCTGCTTGGCCAGCAGGGTACGGCGGGCGAGCACGTCGTTGCCGTCGCGGAGGTACCAGCCGGCCAACTGCTCGTACGGCTGCGGCCGGTAGCCCAAGGGGTCGCGGGAGACCCAGTCGACGCGGTGCCTGACGCCGCCGCCGCGCAGCCCTTCGTACACGAGACCGTTGAGCCGCAGGCGCTCCGGCCAGGTGGTGAGGTCGTCGTGCAGCGTGCCGATGCGTGAGTAGCCGAGCGTGACCAGTCCGTCGATGGGCTCGGCGGGCTTGAGGTGGAACTCGCGGACCTCGACGTGGCTGGCGTGCAGTGCGTACCTGGTGTCGGGGCTGCGGATGACGCCGGTGACCGACAGCCTGCCGTTGACGCGGGCGCCGCGCAGCCGGACGCAGCCGAGTGCGGTGAACGGGCCTTCCATGATGTCTTCGACGACCATGTTGTCGCAGGCCAGTGCCTCCTTGCCGGGGTTGCGGAGCGTGGTGCCTGCGAGGAAGAGGCCGCCGTTGAGCCGGGCGCCCACCAGGCGGACGCCGCCGGTCACGTCGGCGTTGCTCAGGTACATGCCGGTGTCGACCACCATCGCGCCGGAGTACAGCGCCCACTCGTCGGTGGTGACGATCTTGGTTCCGGCCAGCCAGAAGCCGCTGTCGAACTGCGCGCGGGCGGTGCGGACCGTCCCGGTGATCCACGAACCGGACAGGCTGAGGTGCCCGGCCACCCGAAGCCCGGTGCCTCTGAAACCGGGCATCCGGCAGTCGGTGAAGCGGAGCATGCGGGTGCTCGAACCGTTGAACAGCGGCTCCTCGTCAAGGTGGCAGCCGCTCAGGACGAGCGCGTGCTCCACGGTGCCGTCGCGGATCGCGAGTTGCCCGGTGATCCGCGCGCCGCGCAGCCGCACTGACGGCAGCGAGCCGGGAGGGTGCTCGTGGGCGCCGAGCAGCAGCGCCGCGATGACCTCGGCGCGGACCGTGCGCTCGGGGCCCCAGGTGTGGCCGTCCTTCGGCGCGTTCTCGCCGGCGGGCAGGTCGCGCTGGGCCGGTTCGCCGCCGAGATCGACGAGTTCGCCGGTCGGGAACGCCGACCACACCCGCTGCTCGGCCGGGCTCAGTCGCTTCGATAAAGCCATGATCCTGTTGTCCGTCCTGGGTCGTGGCGGTGGTTCAATCGGACAGTAAGGCATGATCTACTACATGCGCCGATTTCTCGACTGGACCGTGGCCGTTCCCGTTCTGGCTCTGCTCGCTTTGGCGCTGGCCTGGGGGCGACCGCTTCCTTTGATCCCGGCGATTCTGGCGGCGATCGTGCTGGCCGGCGCCGTGCTCGCGGCGGTCCACCACGCCGAGGTGATCGCGCACCGGGTCGGGGAGCCGTTCGGCTCGCTCGTGCTCGCCGTGGCCGTCACCGTGATCGAGGTGGCGCTGATCGTGAGCCTGATGTTGTCGGGCGGCGCCAACACGTCGTCGCTGGCCCGCGACACCGTGTTCGCCGCCGTCATGATCACGTGTAACGGGATCGTCGGAATATCGCTGCTGTTCGCCACGCTGAAACGGCGCGTCGCGGTCTTCAACGCCGAGGGCACCGGCGGCGCGCTCGCGACCGTCGCCACGCTGGCGACGCTCAGCCTCGTGCTGCCGACGTTCACGACGAGCGCGCAGGGCCCGGCCTTCTCCTCCGCCCAGTTGATCTTCGCGGCGGTCGCCTCTCTCGCGTTGTACGGGCTGTTCGTCCTGACCCAGACGGTACGGCACCGCGACTACTTCCTGCCGGTCACCCATGACGGCAAGGCGGTCACCCCCGACGACCACGCGCCCCAGCCGTCGGGGCGTACCGCAATGGTCAGCCTCGGACTGCTGCTCGTCGCGCTGGTGTCGGTGGTGGGACTGGCCAAGGTGGAGTCGCCGTTGATCGAGAAGGCGGTGTCGTCGGCCGGCCTGCCGCAGGCCGTCGTCGGTGTGGTGATCGCGCTGTTGGTGCTGCTGCCCGAGACGATCGCCGCCGTGCGCGCGGCCCGGCGTGATCAGTTCCAGGTCAGCCTCAACCTGTCGCTCGGCTCGGCGATGGCCAGCATCGGCCTGACCATCCCGGCGATCGCGGTGGCCTCGCTCTGGCTGGAGGGGCCGCTGCTGCTGGGGCTCGGCGGCACCCACATGGTCCTGCTCGCGCTGACGGTCGCCGTCTCGACGCTCACCGTGGTGCCGGGCCGCGCCACGCTGCTGCAGAGCGGTGTGCATCTGGTGCTCTTCGCGTCGTTCCTGTTCCTCGCGGTGAGCCCCTGATCAGCCCATCGACCGCCGACCGTCGATGGCCTCCCTGATGATGTCGGCGTGGCCGGAGTGCTGGGAGGTCTCGGCGATGACGTGGAGCAGCACCCGGCGGACCGACCACACCGCGCCGGGCTCGAACCAGGGGGCCTCGGGCAGCGGGTGGGCGGCGTCGAGGTCGAGGGTGGAGGCCAGTTCGGTGGTCCTGGCGGCGACCTCGTCGTACTGGGCGAGCAGGCTCGCGAGGGTCTCGTCGCCGACCATGCGGAAGCCGTTCTCCCAGTCGTCGCCGGGGGCCCACAGGCCCTCGGTGCCCTGGACGGCGAAGCGCACCCAGCCGCGCTCGACGAGCGTGACGTGCTTGATGAGACCGCCCAGGCAGAGCGTGCTCACGGTGGGGGTCAGCGCGGCCTGCTGGTCGTCGAGCCCTTGGACGGTCTGCTTGAGCAGGTCGCGGTGCCGGTCGAGCGCCTGGATGAGGTCGGCGCGTTCACTCGACATGGGTGTCTCCCTTGTTTGAATCGCCTGCGTGCAGATCAGGGATATCAGTCGCCTCCGACAATTGAGGTAACTAACGTTTCCAGATCTATTCCGTTATTGAATGACATGTCAGGCTCGCTGTTCGGGATGATCTGGCCGTGAAGCGGACATTAGCGACAGCCGCCCTGGCGGCACTCGGCCTCGGCGGGGCGCTTGCGGCCCCCGCCCAAGCGGCCAACGGCGTACCCGGCGTCGATGTGAGCAACTGGACGGGCGAGATCGACTGGGCCGCGGTCTCCTCGGGAGGCGCCAAGTTCGCCTTCGTCATGGCCACCGAGGGCACCGGTTTCCGCAGCCCGACCTTCGACGCGCAGTTCGAGGGCGCCGCACAGAACGGGCTGGTGCGCGGCGCGTACCACTTCGCCCAGCCCCACGAGTCTGACGGCGCGCAGCAGGCCGAGCACTTCGTGCAGAACGGCGGCACCTGGCACCGCGACGGCATCACCCTGCCCGGCGTCCTCGACCTGGAGGACAACCCGTACGGAAACCGCAACGGCAAGAACAACTGCTACGACCTGTCCGCCAAGGACATGGTCGCCTGGATCAAGGACTTCACCGCCACCTACAAGAAGCGGACCGGCCGCAACGCGATCGTCTACACCACGACGAGCTGGTGGCGGACCTGCACCGGCGACTCCGCCGCGTTCGGCGCGAACCCGCTGTGGCTCGCCCGCTGGGGCACCGACCCCGGCGAACCGCCGAAGAGCTGGCGCGCCCACACCTTCTGGCAGTCGGCCGACAAGGGCCCGCTGGTGGGCGGCCAGAACTACTTCAACGGCAGCGAGGACCAGCTCAGGGAACTGGCGACGGCCGTCCCCGAGGTGACGTTCTCGGGACGCGCGCACTCGCGGCGCACGTACTCGGTCACGATCAGCAACACCGGGCCGTATCCGGTCACGAACATCAAGGTCAGCGGGCGCGCGTACGGCGGGCACCGCGTGGTCAAGGCGCCCGGCTGCAAGTACAGCGGCACCGCGGTCAAGTGCACGATCGCCCAGCTCGGCATCGGGCGGAAGGTCCGGCTGACCTTCACCACCAATGCCACCGCGCGCGGCAAGGTGGGCGTGCGGTTCGTGGTCGGCGACCAGCCGCTGGACCTGAAGCCCCGGTAGCGCGCGATCGGGTCGCCGATCGATGAGGATATGTCGTAATGAGGGCGATTCTTCGGGTTCCGCTTGCCGCGCTGACACTGCTGTTCCTGGCGGTCGCGTCGGCCCCGCTGGTGGACAGGCCGCCCGTGGGCGACACCGTGAACAGCATCGTGCGACTCGCCTACGCGATCGAACGGCAGGACATCGAGTACTCCTGGGGCGGCGGCCACGCCGAACGCCCCGGGCCGTCCACCGGGACCTGCCTCGGCTACAACGGGAAGATCCGGCCGTGCCCGGCCGAGCGGACCAGGGGGCTGGACTGCTCCGGTCTCACCCGATGGGTGTACGCGCTCGCGTACGGCCGCGACGTGCTCGGGCGCGGCAACACCGACGACCACCTGCGCCGCCTGTTCCGGGTGGACGATCCCCGGCCCGGTGACCTCGTCTATTTCGGGAAAATCACCGAGAAGCTGGTCAAGACCAACCATGTCGGCATCTATCTCGGTCGCGGGCTGATGATGAACGCCCCGGAGACCGGCGCCAGCGTCCGCGTCGACCGGGTCGCGGAGAAGAAGGGTTTCGCCGGGTACTTCAGGTACTGACGGGGAAATTGAGAGTGCTGAGGTCTACGCTGGGCCGCTATGGACAGGCGATTCGTGGGCACGGGCGGGGTCGAGGTGGCTGCCGCCGTACGGGCTGGGCGTCAGGTCCTCAGGGTGCGACGGCACGGGCGGCTCGTGGCCGACTGCGTGAGCGTCGCCGAGGTCGCCCGCCACGTCGATCTGGCCGACCTGTGCGAGGTCGTCCGATTGCCCGTGCAGGGCGGGCCGACGAGTTCGCATCACGGCCTGGCGCCGTGTATGGTTACACCTGTCCGCAGCGCGGACAAGGCCCCTATAGCTCAGTCGGCAGAGCGTCTCCATGGTAAGGAGAAGGTCAACGGTTCGATTCCGTTTGGGGGCTCTTTCTGATAAATGCCCGATCTCACTGAATGCGAGATCGGGCTTCTTTGTTCCATCCGGTCAGGCGTCGCGGTGGTTGATCGCCAGGGTTGCCAGCAGGAGTGAGACCGCGACGTAGCCCACCAGGATGACGGCGGCCGTCGCGGGGCCGAAGGCTCCGGCGTCGGGTACGGCGGCCAGTTGCCTGGCCAGCGACGGAATCGTCAGGGAACTGATCCAGTCGTTCCACGGAGCCGGGAGGAAACGCTCCAGCACGGTCGGGGACAGAGGGAGGACGACCAGCGCGATGAGCGCTCCCGGCGTCGAACGCAGAACCGTGGCCAGGCCCAGCCCCAGCACCCCGGCGACCGCGGAGCCGGCGCCACTGGTCAGCACCTCGGCCAGGGTCGCGTGCTCGGCGAACGTGGCGCCGATCGGGCGCCCGGCCACCACGGCCTGTGCGGTGAAATAGGTGCCGAACGCCAGCACCTGTCCTGCGACAGCGGCCACGGCGGCCACCACGACGGCCTTGGCCAGAAGAAGCGTCCACCGGCTCCGGATCGTGGTCAGCGTGAGCTTGATCATGCCGGTGGCGTACTCGCCGGAGATGGCGAACACGCCCAGCATGCCGAACAGCACAGAGGGAATGTCGGCGCTGAGGCTGAGACCGGTGCCGACGGGATCGCCGCTCGGGCCGTTGGTGTCGAAGTTGCGCGAGATCGAGAAGGCGGCGAAGCCGGTGAGAGCAAGGGCCGAGAGCGTGGCGGCCAGGACGTAGTAGTTGGCTCGGAGCGAGCGTAGCTTGAGCCATTCCGATGCGACGAGGTCGATCATCGGGTGATCTCCATGAAAGCCTCCTCCAGCGAGGTCCGGCGCGACGCCAGCTCGTGAACGGCACAGCCGTTCGCCAGGGCGAGGTCGCCGATGGCGGCTGCGGTCAGGCCGGTCACCAGCATTTCCGCGCCAGTGCCGGTGTCCTGAGCGGGGCGTACGGTCGCGCCGGCCGCTTCGAGTGCGCTGCACAGGCGGGCCGCGTGGGGGGATCGGACCAGTACACCGGACTGGAAGCGGGCCAGCAGCTCTGCCACTGGGGAGTCCTCGATCAGCCGGCCCCGGCCGATGATGATGAGCCGGTCGGCGGTGAGGGACATCTCGGTCATCAGGTGGCTCGACAGCAGGACGGTACGCCCTTCGTCCGCCAGGGATCTGAGCAGTGTTCTGAGCCAGCGGATGCCGTCGGGGTCGAGGCCGTTGGTCGGCTCGTCGAGGATGAGCACGCCCGGGTCGCCGAGCAGCGCCGCCGCGATGCCGAGGCGCTGGCGCATCCCCTGGGAGAACCCGGCGATCCGCTTGCGTGCCGCCCCGGCCAGGCCGACCTCCTCCAGCACCTCCACGACCCTGCGGCGCCCGATCCCGCCCGCGTACGCCAGCGCGTGGAGGTGAGCGAACGCGTTGCGCCCGCCCTGCACCTCGGCGGCGTCGAGCATGGCGCCGACCTCGCGCATGGGGTCGCGCAGGTCGCGTTTGCGGACGCCGTTGATCAACGCCTTGCCCGACGTGGGCGTGTGGAGGCCGAGGATCATGCGCATGGTGGTGGACTTGCCGGCGCCGTTGTGCCCGAGAAAGCCGGTGACCTGTCCGGGTTTGACGTCGAAGGTGAGCCCGGACACCGCGCGGGTGGAGCCGTACGACTTCGTCAGTTCTGTGACCTCGATCATTTCCCCACCTTCTGGATGATCTCGGCCGGGCAGCGCGTGCCGGCCGCGGGCAACTGCCCCGTGGTCAGGTAGGCGCTGACATGCCTTCGCAGACAGGTGTTCCTCGCCCACGACGCGTGGCCGTCGCCGTGCCACAGGACGCGCGCGGACGGGATCTGCTCGGCCACGTGCGCCTGCCCGCGATAGTCGGTGTTGTTGTCGAGCTCCCCGATCGCGAAGAGGATCGGCGGGACGTCGTCATTCACCTGCAGCGGGTGCGGTGCCCAGGACGCGCCCCCGCTGCGGCCCCAGCACCGCCCCAGCTCGAAGCGTCCTTCGAGCCAGCCGAACCTCGGCGCGATCTCACGGAGTCCGGCCTCGATGCCCAGGAACTCCTCGTACGTCGGCAGCTTCGGCATGAAGTCGTTGCACAAGGAGTCTTGGCTCACCGACGTGGCGCCCTCGTCCGGGCGCAGCTCTTCCAGGAAGTCGCCGGCGTCGCCGTCGAGGGCCTTGCGGATGGCGGTGGCGAGCTGGGGCCAAAGTGCCGGATTCATGCCTTTGACCGCGCCGGCGTACAGCTGCCCCTCGTGCACCGTCCGCCCGGCCGACGCCGGCAGCGGCGCGCGGCGCACCCTGGCGGCGAGCTCGTCCCACGCCTTGCCGGCGTCCGTGCCGCGAAGGGCGCAGTCGGTACGGCGGGCACACCAGTCACGGAAGCGGGTGAGATGACGCTCCTGCGTGCGCGCGTAGTTGCGCACCCAGGGCTCGAACTCCTTCTGGGTGTGATCGGCGGTGCCGTCGAAGTACATGCGTCCGACCCGCTGCGGGAACAGCTCCAGATACGCCTGGGCGTACACGGTGCCGTAGGAGTTGCCCGCGTAGACGAGCTTGTCCTGGCCGAGCGCGGCGCGCAGGGCGTCGATGTCGTGCGCCACGTTCCAGGAGGTCATGCCGCGCCAGGCCGCCCCCGCCGTCTGGCGGCAGCTCGCCTGATGGGCCGCGTTCTTGGCGGCGTGGGCGTCCCAGTCCTGCTTCGTCCTGGCCAGGAGCAGCCCGTAGACGGAGGCGTCCGGCTCCGCGCAGCTCACTCTCTTGCCGCCGGCGGGCTCCGACAGGCCGCGTGGATCGATGGCGATGACGTCGAAGCTTCCCCGCAACTCGTCGAGCAGGTTTGGCAGCTCCGCCGGAGCGTCGGGCAGGCTGGTCCGCCTGAGCATCGAGGTGCTGGTGCCGGGCCCTCCGAAATTGACGATCAGCGGCCCGAGGCTCTTGCCCGTCGCGGGCAGTTTGGCCACGCGCACCGAGGTTCTGGGCCCGCTTGGATCGGCCCAGTCCACGGGGACGACCAGCTCGGCGCATCGCAGGCCGTCACCACAGTCCTTCCACACGAGGCCGTGGGCCTGTGCCGAGGCCAGGGCGATACCGCCGAGCGGCACGGCGAGACAGGCCGCCAGGCACAGGGCGATGAGTCTGCGTCGGTTCATGTCGGCAACGATGCTGCAGGCGGTGGGTCCGCACATCGGAGCCGGATCCGATCTTCGGGATCTGACCAGGGTCATACGGCACGGGCGTACGCGGGCGGAGTATGACCCTGGTCCGATTCGCCTCCGGCCGTTCCTCGATAACGTCAGGTTGTGAATCTGCTCGCCCGGCGGCCGCCACCCTGGCTGCTCATCCTGGCCGACACCGTGGTCGCGGTGCTGCTCGCGCTGGTGTCCACAGCGAGTTGGCCGGAGCTGCCCACGAACGCCGTGACGGTTGCGCTCTGCTGGCTGCTCGCGGTGCCCGTGGCGGTGCGGCGGGTGTGGCCGGAGCCCGCCTTCTACGGTGCGCTCCTGATCGGCCTCGCCGTGCTCGCGGTGCAGGCCAACCGGTTGCTGCCGACGGTCGTGGCGGCCCTGGCCGTCTACCCGGTGGCGACCGGCCTGCCGGTGCGGAGATCGGCGATCGCCCTGGTGTCGGGCCTGCTCGTCACTGGAGGCTCGCTACTGGTCTCGATGCCGGACCCGCAGTATTTGAACGGCTGGCCCCACCCCGTCCTCATCCTCGGTACGGCCTGGCTGGTCGTCGGGGCGAGCTGGAGTCTCGGCACGACGGCGCGCACCCGCCGCGAGTTCGCCGCCCGCGAGGCCACGAGACAGGCCGAGCAGGCGCCGGCCGACGAACGCCTGCGGATCGCGCGTGAGCTGCACGACGTCGTCGCCCATTCGATGAGCATGATCACCGTCAAGGCGGGGGTGGCGGCCAAGGTCCTGGACAAGCATCCGGAGGAAGGGCGCGAGGCATTGCGGGCCATCGAGGAGATCGGGCGCGGCTCACTCGTGGAGATGCGCCAGTTTCTCGGCGTGCTGCGCGCACCCGGCAGCACGCCCGACAGCACGCCGGCCCCCGGGCTCGCCGACCTGCCGTCCTTGGCGCACCGGGCGGCGGAGTCCGGCGTGCGGGTCGATCTGTCGGTGGACGGGGTCGTGCCCGACAGCATGGCGTCAGCCGTTTACCGCATCGTTCAGGAAGCGATCACCAACGTCGTCAGGCACGCCGCTCCCGCTCACTGCACGGCCAGCGTGTCGGTCGTCGATGGGCGGTTGCACATCTCCGTGGTCGACGACGGGCCTGGGCAGCGGGTGCCGCCAGGTGGGTCGGGCGGGCACGGGCTGGTGGGGATGCGCGAACGGACCCTGCTGTACGGCGGCACCTTCGAGGCCGGCCCGCTTCCGGGAACGGGATTCGGCGTGCACGCGTCATGGGAGATCCCCTGACGGTTTCCGGTTTCCCTGTGCTGGCTCTTCTGCGGCATACTGGGGGGCAGCTCACCCGATCGGGCCAAGTACGTATGTGCTCGCCGCGTCGGGTATCCTCAACGGGTCCGGGTTGTTTCGCCCGGCTCCAGGCGGAGTAGCTCAGTCAGGCAGAGCAAACGGCTCATAATCGTTGTGTCGCCGGTTCAAGTCCGGCCTCCGCTACGGCCCCTCCCCAGGTCGATCGATCTGGGTACGGGTATGTCCATGTCCCGAACGTAGAAAGGCACTCCCACGTGGCTGCCACCGACGTTAGGCCGAAGATCACGCTGGCCTGCCAGGAGTGCAAGCACCGCAACTACATCACGCGGAAGAACCGGCGCAACGACCCGGATCGGCTTGAGCTGAAGAAGTACTGCCCCAACTGCCGCACCCACCGTGCGCACCGCGAGACCCGCTAAGCGTTCTAGACCGCTGGGCCGTGTTCGGCCCACGTGTCCGCCGCGAGCGTACGCGGCCCGGATCTCCAGGGCGGCACTCCTGCCAACCACCTAACCGGCACTCCTCGATGGGTGCCGGTTAGTCGTATTTCACCGGCTCAGTTGACCGTCGGCGGTGAGCCGTCCTGCGCGAACGTGACGGTGACGGTGGAGTCGGCGAGGTTGAGGATGGTCTGGTAGAGGTCCACCCCCTGGTACTGGCCGTTGGGCGCGCCGCCGATGATCTCGACCAGTGCCGCGTGGACGTGTGACGGGATACCGTCGAAGGACATGATCGTCCCCAGGAGGTCGCCCCTGCTGATCTGGGAGCCGACGGCGATCTCGGACGGCACGTTCGTGATGTGCGTGTAGAAGCCGCCCATCATGTCGTTGGGGGCCCGCATGAACAACTGCGCGCCGTACACCTTGCCGCTGTCGGCGCTCGGGTCGTGCGGGCTGTACTTGGTGACGTGGGCGTCGAAGGCGGCGTGCACTTCCACGCCTTCGCCGGCACCGAGGTCCATCCCGAACTGGATGTACCAGTCCGGGGGCTGATGGCCGCCCTGGTTGGGGCCGCCCAGCCCGCCGCTGAGGCCGGATGGCACGGGGCTGGCCAGCTCCATGTCGAACGCGGTCATGATCGACTCCTTCCCCCGTGAGACGGTTCAGCCGCCTGCCGTGGTCAGCAGCGCCGACCGGTCGAGCCCTTGGTTCACCACCTGGGCCGCGTTGTGGAAGCACTGCTGGTCGAGGTTGTTGCGGGTGACGATGGTGCCGATCTCCGGGTTGAACCGGCATTCGCCGGCGGCTGCGTCGAAGTCGCCCGCTGCCGCCAGCGCCTGGAACCTCGGGAACTGGAACGCTGGCCCCATCCCCCACGCCATGCTGAGCAGGCCGAGTTGGGCGTCCGCCGGCCAGTTGTCGAAGTCCGCGAACTCCGAACGGTTCTTGAGGAACGCCTCGAACTGGTCGAGCTTCTTGCCGACGAACCGGTCGATCTCATCGTCGGAGATACGCAGGGTGGTGAGGCCGCGGAAGACGCCGCCGCCCCGCGGAGCCAGGTCCATCCGGCTTTTCACCAGGTCCCACTCGGCGGCGACCTGGTCGCTGCTCGCCTCACTGCCGTCGGCGTTCAGCCAGTCCAGTTCGCCGGCCATGGCCAGGGATCTGGCCCGTTCGTCGGGCGTCGGCGGAGTGAGCGGTTTCGCGGTCGCGTCGATCAGGTTCCCGACACCGGTGCTCACGAATCCCTTGGTGTCGAGATACATGTTGTGCTCACGTGATTCGAGCGGCTCGTTGAACGGTTCCCAGTTGGAACGCACACTGTCCCACATGTCGGCTCTTCCTCTCGGTCGTGGTGAGACCACGCCGGAACACCTGTGGTGGAGCACCCCTGGGATTCACGGCCCAACTTAGGCGGGCGATTCCGACACTTCAAGAACGTCCGGTGTTCGTTGCCCCCGGTTTGACCTCGGGGGTGGGATTTTGGCGAAGACCGGGCCGCTATGTGAGCTGGACCACTGCGCGGGCCTTGGACAGCACGGTCATGTCCGCGCAGGTCGCGACGAGCCCGACCACCACCCGCTTGTCGGGCAGTTTCTCCTCGACGACGCCGCTGACGGTGATCGTGGCGCCCTGGTCGTCGTCGGGGACGATCACCATGGACGAGAACCGCACCCCGTAGTCGACGACGGCACCCGGATCGCCGGCCCAGTCGGTGACGTACCGTCCGGCCTGGGCCATCGTGAACATCCCGTGCGCGATCACGTCGGGCAGGCCGACGGTCTTGGCGAAGCGCTCGTTCCAGTGGATCGGGTTGAAGTCGCCGGACGCGCCCGCGTACATCACCAGGTTCACCCGCCGCACGGGGTAGCCGACGGCGGGGAGTTCCTGGCCGACCTCGACGTCGTCGTACCTGACGGTCGCCGTCATCAGCCCGCCCCTCCGCGCTCGACGATCGTGTTGTACGTGGTGCACACCGGCTCTCCGGCCAGGGTGGTGATCTCGCTGCGCAGGGTCAGCAGCTCGTTGCGTCCGGCGCTGTGGATGTCGGTGATGGTCGAGCGGGTGACGAGTTCGTCGCCGGCGTAGATGGGGCGGGCGTACTCGAACCGCTGCTCGCCGTGGACGACCATGGCGAGGTTCAGCCCGAGGTCGGGGTCGGCGAGCGCCTCGCCGCCGCTTTGGAGGCTGAACACGATGGGGAAGGTGGGCGGCGCGACGACGTCGGGATGCCCGGCCGCCTGCGCCGCCGACTTGTCACGATAAATCGGGTTGTTGTCGCCGATCGCCGCTGCGAACTCGCGGATCTTCACCCGACTGACCTCGTACGGCTGCGCGGCGGCGTACGTCCGCCCAACGAAGTCACGGTTCAAGGCCATCAGCGCCCTTTCGCGTGTGCCATCTGCGTGTGCCATCTGATCGTCCTTTTCCGACCGTAACAGAACAAGGTTCCGTTGTCCTGCCTTCTCTGTGTGCAGCATCACGCCACCCATCCGTTACGGCCAGCCCCCTTCCCGCCGCCCACCGCGCCCCTTCCCGGCCTCCCCGAGCGGCACCCCTCTGACCCCTCCCCGCCGTGACGCCGCCCGGTCACCCCCGCCATGCCCCACCACCCCGCCGCACCCCGGCGCCATGCCCACCGCACACCACCCCGCCGCCCGGCGCCGGGCCCTGCCGGGCCGGTCTCTGCGTGGCTCTGCCTGGGCCGGTTCCCTCAGTGGTGCTGGCTGGGTGAACCCCCGGCCTCTGGCTCTGTGGAGCCAGTCGTGGGTGCGACCTGGGGTGGATGGGTGGCTGATGGTCCGTGTCGGTGGCCATATGGCCGGATCACTCCCCGAGGAGGAGGATTTCGTCCTCTTCGGTTGTGACGCTGGTGCCTATGAAGATCATGCCCCTGGCGGCGGCGGTCCTGCTGACCGCCACCACCGTCACGACGCCCGCGCAGGCGGACCCCGTGCCCGACCTGCACCCGTGCGCCACCGCCACCAAACGCTGCGATGGGAAGCTGTCGGTCCCCCTCAACTGGGACGATCCCAACTCGGAGCGCATCGAGGTCGCCTTCGCCTGGCTTCCCGCCAAGAAGGCCGAACGCACGATCTTCGCCCATCTCGGTGGGCCCACCCAGTCCCTGGAGTCCCTTCCGGGGGTGGAGCAGGTGCTCGGCCCGTTGCTCGAACGGTCGAACCTGCTGGTCATGGACATCCGGGGCTTCGGTAAATCCACCATCCTGAACTGCGATTACCTGAAGATGGGAGACCTGGAGTCCATCAAGAGGTGCGCGGCCGAACTGGGCCCGCGCGCCGCACACTTCAGCAGCTCTCAGACAGCGGACGACCTCAACGCGATTCGCACCGCACTCGGTATCGACAAGTTGCACCTTTTCGGCAACTCCTACGGGACCTTCATCGGCCAGACGTTCGCCGCCCGCCATCCGAAGACGGTCTCCGCCATGCTCCTCGACAGCATGGGAGTGATCGGCAAGGGCGGTTACTTCTACCATCAGCACCGGCCCAGGCTGAAGAACCTGGAGGTGGTCTGCGACCGGTCGCGCGCGTGCCGTGACCTGCCGTCCACTCCGGTGGCCACGTGGACACGCACGCTCGACCGGCTGCGGGCCAAGCCGGACCCAGAACTGCCGGTCAAGGTGTTCGCGCACGTCGGGCTGCAGGCCAGCCACTCGGTCGTCGCCAAGGAGGTCAACGCCGCCGCCACCGCCTATCTGGCGGGAGATCTGGCCCCGCTGCGCCGCTTGGGCAAGGAAGTGGGGTCGCCGGACTGGAAACCGGAAGAAGACCTCCCCGACAGGACTGCGGAGCTCGCCTACAACTGCGCGGACGTTGAGATGCCGTTCGACAGGTCCGCCCCGGTCGAGGAGAGAAAGCGACAGTTCGCCCGCTATCACGCGAAAGAGCGGCCGAGCCAGCCGTACGAGAGAAGCGAATACCCGTTCGTCGGACGGGAGGAGGCGTGCGTGTACTGGCCGCAGGCGGCGAACCGCCCGCCCGCGCCGCCGGAACTGCCGCATCCCGACGTCCCGGTGATGTCGATCAACGGAGAGTTCGACTTCCACGCCCCGGACGTGGTGAGGGCGGCGATCAAGCGGTATCCGCGCGGCACCTTCCGTCCGGTCCCGGCCGCCTGGCACGCCATGGGATTCACCCCGGAGCCGACCGGATCCTGCGTCCGGGCGGCGATGCAGAAGTTCTTGAGCAAGCCCACGCATCCCGCACCCGAGGCGCGGTGCACCGCCGAGACGTACAAGGCGATCGGCGCCTACCCCCGCGCGCTGAGAGACATCACGCCCGCCCGCGCGAGCGGCCTGACCGGCAGGGAACGCACGCTGGTGGCGGCGGCCCTGGCCACCGCAGAGGACGCGGTCGCCCGCCGCAACCCGCACGCCCATTTCGGCCACCAGTCGCTGAAGGACTCGACCGGCCTGCGCGGCGGCACGATGACCTTCGGGAAGGACACCATCGAGCTGGACCGCTTCGCCACGTGGACGGTGTCCCGGTCCAGGGCACGATCCGCGTCGGAGCGAAGGCCGAGGCCGATCTGAAGATCGCGGGCCACACGGTGAAGCTGTCGTGGACGCCGTTCACCCCGACCACCACCCCGGCCGCGACCGGCACCTTCGACTCCCGCCCGTTCACCACCCGCTGAACGTCCGACCGGATACCGGGCGTGCTGCGACAGCACGGCGGGGGCCTCATAAGCTTGGGCCTCATGGAGACGCTGGCGCCGTACACCACTCTGGGCCTGGGCGGGGCCGCTCGCGAGTTCGCCGAGGCCGACACCTGTGAGCACCTGGTGTCCCTCGTCGCCGAGGCCGACCGGGCGGGACGGCCCGTGCTGGTTCTCGGCGGCGGCAGCAACCTGGTCGTCGGTGACGCCGGGTTCGACGGCCTGGTCGTGCGGGTGGCGTCGGACGGGGTCCGGGTCAAGCGCGACGGCGACCAGATGCTCGTCACCGTGGACGCCGGCGAGGACTGGGATCCCCTGGTCGAGCGGTCCGTGGCCGAGGGCTGGGCGGGGATCGAGTGCCTGTCGGGCATCCCGGGCCTGGTGGGCTCGACGCCGATCCAGAACGTGGGAGCGTACGGGCAGGAGGTGGCGCAGACCGTCCGGTCGGTGCGCGCCTATGACCGGCGGACGCGGCAGGTGGTCGACCTGGGGGCTCGGGAGTGTGGTTTCTCCTACCGCGACAGCGCGTTCAAGCGGGATCCCGGTCGGCACGTGGTGCTCGCCGTCACCTATGCGCTGGATGTGTCGGGGATGTCGGGTGCGGTGGCCTACAAGGAGCTCGCCGCCCGCCTCGGCGCCGAGATGGGGGACAGGGTGCCCCTCGCCGCCGCCCGTGAGGCCGTGCTGGCGCTGCGGCGGGGCAAGGGGATGGTCCTCGACCCGGACGACCCCGACACCCGCAGCGCCGGATCGTTCTTCACCAACCCGATCCTGGGCGCAGAAGAGGCCGCCGAACTCGATCGGCGGGCGCCCGGCCACCCCCGGTGGGGTATGCCGGACGGGCGGGTCAAGGTCCCGGCCGCGTGGCTGATCGAGCAGGCCGGGTTCCCGAAGGGCTACCGGCGCGGCCCGGCGCGCATCTCCACCAAGCACACCCTGGCGCTGACCAACCCCGACCGTGCCGCCACCACCGAAGAGCTGCTGGCACTGGCCCGTGAGGTCCGCGATGGCGTGGCGGAGAAGTTCTCGGTCACCCTGACCAACGAACCCGTCCTGGTCAACTGCGCCCTCTGACAGCGGAGGTAGGTGAGCGCATCTGCCCTGGTTTCGGGGGTTTCAAAAAATCGGCGCCCGCCCACTGACATGATCGGTGCTGTGTCCGATCTCTATCGAATCTCCATCGACGGTAAGACAGGGTCCACGGTGCGCGGCCGGGTCCACATCATCCACCCCGACGCCGAAGAGGTCCCCGAAGGGGAGGACTTCGCGCTTCGGATGATTCTGGAGGTGTGGGATCGAGCCCGGAAGGGCCACTTCTTCGTCGGCAACGCGTACGGTGACGACCACATGCACCTCGATCTCGCCCAGGCTCAGGCCCTCGCCGAAGGGGCGGAGTTTCGGGAGGAGTTCGAGAGGCTCCAGGTCTTGGACGAAGGCCTGCATGTCGTCCTCACCGAGGAGGAGAACGCCGCCGCCGGCCTCGGGGACGACGCTGTGGTGGCGCTGGGGGAGAAGTACGGAATCGCGCCGCTCAGGGCCTGGGGAAGCCAAGAAGGGAG
The DNA here is from genome assembly GCF_039525605.1 of Nonomuraea longicatena. Taxonomy (NCBI): domain Bacteria; kingdom Bacillati; phylum Actinomycetota; class Actinomycetes; order Streptosporangiales; family Streptosporangiaceae; genus Nonomuraea; species Nonomuraea longicatena. The sequence goes on from NZ_BAAAHQ010000024.1 coordinate 41,070, forward strand.
ACACTACATCCAGGGCCGGCGCGACGGCCGGGCCTTCTACTCGGAGGCGTGCCGCATCGTGACCGACTACGAGGTCGGCGAGATGTGTGGTTGGCCGCCGCACTGGGAGTTGTCGGAGGAGGAGTACAAGCGGCGATTCGGCCGGCGGGGGCCGAAGCTTGCGGATCTGCCGTACGCCGAGTTCACGTTCACCGTGAAGGACGCCCGCTACGTGGAGCACCTGGAGGGCGGCATCCACTTCGCGTCCGCCATCTTCGGGGAGTGGCCCTGGTTCGAGGACTGACGGTTGCACTCGATGGACATTTGGGGCGCTTCGCATACGGCTGGTAAGCTGCCGGTGACATCCGAGGGGGAGTAGTCCTAATCGCGTGATCGACACACTGGCGCTTCAAGCGCCCGGTCGCGCGGGCCTCTGACAGAGGCGGACGAGACCTTCGGCCTGGCAGCCATGCCGGGCCGAAGAGTCGTGCCCCACCGCAGGCGCTCCGGTCCGGTTCGTGTGGAATGAGGACCGTTGGAAGCGTTCTGGGTAAGTCTGGTGGCCATCTTCGTAGCCGAGCTGGGCGACAAGAGCCAGCTCATGGCCATGACCTTCGCCACCCGGTTCAAGGCCTGGCCGGTCATCGCCGGCATCACCATCGCCACCACCGTCGTCCACCTCGGCAGCGTCGCGATCGGCGGGCTCATCGGCGATGCGCTGCCCACCACCGCGATCTCCATCGTGGCCGGCATCGCCTTCCTCGGCTTCGCCCTGTGGACGCTGCGGGGCGACGAACTGAGCGAGGAGGAGTCGCAGAAGGCCAGCCGTACCACCAGGAACGCCCTCGTCGCGGTGACGATCGCGTTCTTCCTGAGCGAGCTGGGCGACAAGACCATGCTGGCCACGATCACCCTGGCCACGCAGTACGGCTGGCTCGGCACCTGGATCGGTTCCACGGTCGGCATGGTCGCCGCCGACGCGCTGGCGATCGTGGTCGGCCGCATGCTGGGCAAGCACCTGCCGGAGAAGACCATCAGGTACGGCGCCGCCGCCGCCTTCGCGATCTTCGGTGTGGTGATGCTGGTGACCGCCTTCACCTCCTGACCGGGACGCTGCTGCCCTGGGCGGCCCGCGACGGGGCGCTCATGGGGACTGCTCTGGCCGATGTCGGCCCGCCCGACCTGGACGCCGGCGGCCTACGGGCTGCCCCCAGGCCGCTGGCGTCTGTGGCCAGCCACCGGCTACCTCACCTACTGACGGCGCGACCCGGGCTGGTGCGTCAGGGGAGGCGCCGGCCGGTCTCCCTGTCGAACCAGCTGGCGGCCGTGAGGTCCAGGTCGACGCGGACCTCGGTGCCGGGGGCGAAGACGACGTCGCCGGGCATGCGGGCGTAATGGAGGTCCTTGGCGCCGGACAGGGTGAAGGCGACCACCGTTTCCGCGCCGAGTTGCTCCACCACCGCGACCGTGCCGCGCGGTCCGCCCTCCGCGTCGGTCAGCCGTACCTTCTCGGCGCGGACCCCCAGCAGGCGGCCGTCGCGGGGGATGAGGTTCATGGGCGGGCTGCCGATGAACGCGGCCACGAACGTGTTGGCCGGGCGGTCGTAGATCTCCTTGGGCGTGCCGTACTGCTGGATGACGCCGTCGTTGAGGACGATGATGCGCGTCCCCATGGTCATGGCCTCGACCTGGTCGTGCGTGACGTACACGAAACTCTTGCGGACCCGCTGGTACAGGGCCGCGATCTCGGCGCGCATCTGGGTGCGGAGCTTGGCGTCCAGGTTGGACAGCGGTTCGTCCAGCAGGTACATCGACGGTTCCCGGACCAGGGCGCGGGCCACGGCGACGCGCTGGCGCTGGCCGCCGGACAGGGTTCTGGGGCGCCGGTCGAGGTGGTCGGTGAGCTCCATCATGGCAGCGACATCCTCCACCCTCCCCGCGATGTCCTGATTTTTCAGGAACCGGTGGCGCATGATGCGGTTCATCACTGGCAGGTGGTGGTACCAGCGGAACCGGGCCATCAACAGGGGGAAGGCGATGTTCGCCCGCACCGTCATGTGCGGATACAGCGCGTACGACTGGAAGACGAAGGCGATCCTGCGGTCCTTGGGCTCCAGGTCGTTGACCCGCACCCCGTCGAACTCCAGCGTGCCCGACGAGACGTCGGTCAGCCCGGCGATCATCCGCAGCATGGTGGACTTGCCGCACCCGGACGGCCCGAGCAGCACCAGGAACTCCTCGTCGGCCACCTCCGCCGTGAAGTCCCTGATCACCGGCGTGTCACCGAAGGACTTGGTGACGGCCTCGAAACGAATCTCCGGCATCTAACCCTTCACCGCTCCCGAGGTCAGCCCGCTCACGATCCTGCGCTGGACCAGCAGGAAGAAGATGATCGCGGGCAACGTGAAGATCAGCGCGGCCGACATCACCGTGCCCAGCGGTGTGACGAACTCGCCGACGTAGGAGGCCAGCCCCTTGGAGGCGGGCCACTTCTCCTTGTCGACCATGAACGTGCTGGCGAACAGGTACTCGTTCCACCCCTCGAAGAAGGTGATCACCGCGGCCGCCGCCACCGACGGCATCACCAGCGGCAGGACGATCTGCGGCAGGATCGCGTAACGAGGGCAGCCGTCCACCCGCGCGGACTCCTCGATCTCGACCGGGATCCGGTCCATCGCGCTCTTCAGGATCCACACCGCGACCGGCATCCCGAACGCGGTGTTCGCCAGCACCAGCCCGGAGAGCTGGTTCAGCAGCCCCAGCGCCAGGAAGATCGCATACAGCGGGACCACGATCAGCGCCTCGGGCAGCATCTGCGTCGCGAACAGCGCGAACCCGAACACCCCCCGCCCCTTGAACCGGAAACGCGACAGCGCGTACGCCGCGAGCACCGCCATCATCAGGCTCAGCAGGGTCGTCCCGAACGCCACGAAGGCGCTGTTGGGCAGCCAGCCCAGCATGGGCCCGAGCCCGGCGACCAGGCCGCCGAGGTTGCCGAGGTCCGGCCACCAGGACGGTACGGCGAAGACGTCCTTCCGGGTCGCCGTGGTGATCATCCAGTACAGCGGGAACGCGGTGACCACCACGAGCACCAGCACCGCCGCCACGCGCAGCACCCTCATGCGTCCTCCCTTCTGTCGAGCAGGAAGTGCGCCACCGTCACCAGCGACGAGATGAGCAGCCCTACGGCCCCGATCGCCGCGGACAGGCCCAGGTCGGAGTTGACGAACGACTCCCGGTAGACCCCGATCACCACCGTCTCGGTGGCGTCCACCGGGCCGCCCTGGGTGAGCAGCCAGATGATGTCGAAGCGCCGTAGCGACCAGATCGTCATCAGCAGCGCCACCACGCGCAGTGTCGGCCGCAGGAACGGGAACACCACGTCGCGGAAGGCGTTCAGCCGGTCGGCGCCGTCCACCCTGGCCGATTCGCGCAGTTCCTCCGGCACCGACTGCAGCGCGGCCAGCGCCACCAGCATGACGAACGGGAACACCTTCCACACCGAGGCGACCGTGACCGACACCAGCGCCCAGTCGGTGTCGGTCAGCCAGCCCTGCCGGGCCGGTCCGAGCAGGCGGTTCAGCACGCCGCTGTCGTTGTTGTAGATCCAGGCGAAGATGAGCGCGACCGCCACGGTGGGGACGGCCCACGGCATCGTGAGGACGGTGCGCGCCGCCGTACGGCCGGGGAAGGAGCGGTTGACCAGGACGGCGGCGAGCGTGCCGAGCAGCAGCGAGGCGGCGACCGTCGCCGCCGTGTAGACCAGCGTGACCAGCAGCGAGCGGAAGAACCCCGGCTCGCCGAAGAGCTTCACGTAGTGCTCGAACCCGATGAACACCCCGCCCATGGGGTTCAGCAACTGCGTGTCGGTCACGCTCAGCCAGAGCCCGGTGAGCAGCGGCGCCGCGGTGAGCAGCGCGAGATAGACCGCCGCACCCCCGATCAGCAGGTACGGCAGACGCCGCGCCGTCATCCCAGCTTCTCCGCCTCCTGCTGGGCCGCTCTCAGCGCGGCGGCCGGATCGGCGTTCTTCACCAGTACCTGCTCGACCTGCTGCATCACGATGCGCCGGATCTGCGGGGTCTTCGTCTCGAACCCGGCGATCACCGCGGTGCGCGAGGTGGGCGCCTGCTCGCGGAAGACCGGCACCCACGGGTTGGCGGTCAGGAAGTCCTGGGGCGGCTGCGCGTCGGTGCCGATCACGCTGGCGCCCAGCGCCGCCGCGGCCGCCTCCTGGGCCTTGGGGGTGAAGAACCAGGTCAGCCAGTCCTTGGCGAGCGCCTTGCGCGGGCTGTTCTTGTTGATCCCGAGCAGGAAGCTGGCCCGGCTCGACCCGCCGCCCGGGAACGGGATCGCCCGCGCGCCCACTTCGACCTGCTTGCCGCCGACCATGGTGAACAGCGCCGAACTGTTGTCGATCATCATGCCGATCTTGCCCTGCTGGAACTTCGACCGGAACGTGGAGGCGTCATCGCCGACCGGCATCGCGCCGCTGTCGTACATCTGCTTGAACGCCTTCAGCGCCTCGACGTTCTGGGGCGCGTCGATGGTGAGTTTCCCGTCCTTCGACCAGCCGCCGCCGTAGCCGTACGGCCAGTTGGAGAAGTCGATCCACCACGGCGCCTCCTCGTTGATCTGGTGCCGTACGGCGAAGCCCGGATTACCGGTCTTCTCCTTGATCGCCTTGGCGGCGGCCAGCAGTGAGGCGAAATCCTGAGGCGGCTGGACGCCGGCCTTGTCAAGCAGTTCCTTGTTCCAGAAAAGCGCGTAGTTGACGTTCTCCCAGGCGTAGGCGAGCTGCTCGCCCTTGAATTTCCCGGCCTCGTTCGTGGAATTGAGGCCGGCCTGGACCGACACCGGCTCCAGCAGTCCCGCCTGGGCGAGTTCGGGGAAGAAGGTGTCGGGGATGATCAGGATGTCGGGCCCGCCACGCGCGCCGAGCTGCGTCTTCAGCGTGCTCTCGTAGTCTTTGCGGGGAATGGCCTGCTGTTTCAGCGTGGCCTTGGGATTGGTCTGCTGGTAGCCGGTGACCGCTTTCCACAGCTGGTCGCCTCGGCCTGGTTCGAGCCATTGGAAGTTGGCGAAGACGAG
>NZ_BAAAHQ010000024.1:46172-96617 GCF_039525605.1 Nonomuraea longicatena
CCTGCCGCGCCGCAGGCGGTGACGGCCAGCACGGCCACCGCTGATAAGGCGCCGAGTTTTCGCATGCACAAGTCTGAGCAGAGCGCGGACAACAAATCAATGCCTTGTACAGAATTTCTGTACGGGGGATAATAGGATGATGGACATGGCGGAGTTGGAGGCTCTCCTGCGCCCGATCATGAAAGCGGTCGCCACCGCGGTCGGGCCCCATTGCGAAGTGGTGCTGCACGATCTGTCCGCGCACGACATGCGACGATCCATCGCGGCGATCGAGCACGGCCACGTGACGGGCCGCAGCGTCGGGGGACCGTCCACGAACCTCGGCCTGGAGATGCTGAGGACCGAGGAGGAGGACCACGACGCCTTCGGCTACCGGGGCCGCACCGGCGACGGCCGCCAGCTTCGCTCGTCGTCGGTGTACTTCCGCGACGAGACCGGCCGGGTGATCGCCGCGCTCTGCGTCAACGTGGACCTCACGCCGCTCCAGGGCGCCCGCGCGCACATCGACGGGATGCTGGGAGAGGAGGCGCCGGTCCGCGAGGAGATCTTCGCCGGCGACATCGTCGAGGTCCTCGACAACCTGATCGAGGCGGCCATCGACAACACCGGCAAGTCTGTGGCGCTGATGACCAAGGACGACAAGCTGGAAGTTCTCCGCTACCTGGACGAGAAGGGCGCCTTCTTCGTCAAACGCAGCGTGGAACGAGTCGCCCGCCGCCTCAACGTCTCGCGCGTGACGGCCTACAACTACCTCGACCAACTCCGCTCCCGTTAGCTCGGCGGGGCGTTCATCTCGCGTCTCCGGACATGATCAAGCTCCACAGCTCGTCCACCCAGCGGTTCGTGGCCTGAGGGCTGACGCGGACCATGAGACCGTCGCCCGTTCGCTCGATGCGGCGGATCCACTGCAACCCGCCGATGGCCAGCAGTTCGTACTCCACCACCTGGCAGCGGCAGCTCACCCGCACGACCCGAGGCAGCCTCCCGAACCGGAGTAGCCACCTGTTGCCCTCGAACTCCCACTCCACCCGATAGGACCTCGCCGAGGCCGGGGCCGGGCAGTCGTCCTCACCGCATCTACCCGCCGTCTCCGGCCCACTCGCCCGCTGAGCGGGCACCGGCACCTGGAGGAAGGTTTCGAGCATGACCTGGGACTCCTGATGGAGAGAAGGGCGGTCGAAGCAGTAAGCCAACGATCGCAGCCGGTCCCACCCGTGTCATGGACACCGGTGTCCAAGTTTCTTGGACTCGAATAAATGATCTGAGCTGCTGGAACACGAACCGGACGGCCGGTTTTCGGACAGGTGAGCCTCAGACGCAGGGCACGGTCCGAAGCCTCCGGGTTACGGTGGAAGCCGACACCGGCCAGTGCGGGAGCAGCAGATGGGTGTTCCATCCTCCGCGCCGGGCTCACGGGCCCAGCGCGTGGCGTTGCGCGAAGAAATGGAATCGCTGGGATGCAGCCGCGCCTCGATCGCCGAGGAGATGCGGGTTCGCTGGGGGATGCGTGCCCGCGAAGCGTGGAGACACGCCCACGGCTGGACCATGGAGCAACTCGCCGACCGGATCAACGCGCCCGCCGCCCGGCCCGGCGACGCCGTCGCGGCTGACGCCTCTCTGGTGTCCAAGTGGGAGAAATGGCCCCATGCCGGGGGCCGGCGCCCCACCCCGCGTGTTCTCGGAATCCTTGCCGAAGTCTTCGGCTGCGCGGCTTCGGATCTGCTGGATCTGGCGGACTTCCGAGAGCTGCCCGACGGCGAAGCGCGCTCGGTCATCGGCCCGCCGCCCACTGCTCAGCCCGTCGTCGACAGGAGGCTGCCCGAGGAAGGCGGCGCCGACTCCACGAAACTCGTTCACCATGCCGCAGACGAGTCGGCCGCATGGGTGGTCTGGGCAGAGAGTTCCAACGTCGGCGACATCGCACTTGAGCAACTTGTGGCCGACGTCCGCGCTCTTTCGGGCAGTTACCTGACCGGCGACCCGCTGACGATCTTCAAGCAGGTCTGTGCGCAACGCGACCGGGTGTTCAGGCTCCTGGAAGGACGGCAGTATCCACGGCAAAGCACTGACTTGTACACCGTTGCCGGCTACCTGTGCACGCTGCTCGCCTGGATCAGCTCCGACCTGGGCCAATCGCGTGCGGCCGAGACCCAGGGGCGTACCGCATGGCTGTGCGCCGAACTGGCCGGCCACAACGAACTGCGAGCCTGGGCGCTGTCCACCCGCAGCAAGGTCGCCTTCTGGGACGGGCGACTCCGCGACGCGATCGGCTTCGCCCGGCGCGGCGCCGAATACGGTTCCCCGGGCACCGTACCCGTGCTGCTGGCACTGCAGGAGGCCGACGCGTGGTCCACCCTCGGTGCGGCTCAGGAAGCGCGCGCCGCTCTCGATCGCGCAACCGATGCCCGCGACAGCATCGTGGGAATCGACGGCATCGGGGGCCTGTTCACGTGCACCGGCTTTCGCCAGGCCAACTACAACGCGGCGGTCTTGGCGCGCATCGGCGATGTCGCCGCCTCGCTGCGGGAGGCCGAGGCCGCCCTCGCCGACCGCCACGCGCAGGCGTACGGCACCGTCGCTCAGGTCCAGATCTCGCAGGGCTTCGCGCATCTGGCGCTCGGACAGCCGGACGGTGCCTTGGACGCGCTTCGTCCAGTCCTGGCACTTCCTCCGGAAAAGCGGCTGGAGACGGTCACTCGCCGCGCGCGCGAGCTTGCCCTCGGCCTGGCCCGATCCCCGCTGGCCGACAGCGGCCCCGGCCGCAGCCTCCAGGCGAAGATCGAGGAATGGCGGCTTTCTGCGCTGCCGCATACGTTGTGCGTCGACGAAGGGCGATCATGAGCGAGCGGATGGCGGACCACTGGTGGTGGCGGCCGGGCTGGGGCGAGGGGCGCCGGTTCTACACCTGGCATCTGACCTTTCGGCACGCTCCGGCCGTTCACCGCCTCGCCGAGAGCTACCGGCGGGCGCTGGCCGGGTTTCCGGGGCTCGACCTGATTCCCGACCGGTGGCTGCACTTGACCATGCAAGGGATGGGCTTCACCGACGAGGTCTCCGGGGAGGACGTGCGGGCCGTCGTCGATGCCGCGCGTCGTCGCCTTGCCGTCGTTCCACCGTTCGACATCGCCCTCGACCGGCCGAGCATCACCCCTGAGGCGATCCGCTGGGAGGTGTGGCCGCAGGAGCCGGTGGCCGCCGTGCGCGACGGGGTTCGCAGCGCCATCGGGGAGGTGTGGTCCGTCGTCCCCGAGCCTGAGGAGGGGTTCGCCGCCCACGTGTCGATCGCCTACAGCAACGCCACGGGACCGGTCGAGCCGATCGCCGAAGCTCTGCGGCGCGTTCAGGCGCAGCCCGCGACCGTGCGCGTCGAGGCCGCCGAGTTGATCGTGCTGGGCCGCGACCGCCGGATGTACGAGTGGGAGACCGTCGCCACCGTGTCCTTGGGCAGGGTCAGTGCGTCAGCAGGGACAGGCGGTGGGCGGCCGCCGTCGCCTCCCCACGGCTGCTGACGTCCAGTTTGGCGAGGATGTTCGACACGTGCACGCTGACCGTCTTGGCGGAGATGAACAACTCGGCGGCGATGTCGCGGTTGCTGCGTCCGGTCGCGACCAGCCGTAGCACCTCCAGTTCGCGCGGCGTGAGCAGTTCGCCCAGCGGGCGGGCCGCCGTGCCGCCGCCCATTCGCCGGGAGAGTACCTCGATGTCCTCCAGCAGCGGGGTGGCGCGCAGTGCGGCCGCCAGCGGCGCGGCCAGCTCCAGCCGGGCCGTCGCCCCCTCGCGGTCGTCGGCCTTCGCGGCCTCATGGGCCGCGAACAGCAGCGCTTTGGCCTGGGGATAGGGCCGCCGCAACTGCTCCCAGGCGGTGGCGGCGGCGTCGAAGTCGCGTGAGTACGTCAGCCGGTACGCCTCGCTCGGGGCGCCGCTGATGCGCAGCGTCGCGGCCGCCTCGTCGGCGTGCTGGAGCACGTGGGCAGACAGCTCGGGATGCTCGGCCTCGGCCTGGCAGCACAGGTAGCCGATGAGTGCGAGCAGCCGCCAGCCGAGCGTCGGCTTGCTCGACTGGCCGCGCGCCGACAGGATCCGGTGGGCGACGTCGAGAGCGGCCTGCGGCTCGCCCTTGACCAGGTGCCAGCCGATGTGCAACCGGGTGCTTGAGGTGATGTCCTGGACGAAGTCCTCCGGCCGCTCGCTGAGGACGCCGAGCTCGGACAGTATGCCCTCGACGTGCTCGATCTCGCCCCTGTTGAGCGCGATGTCGGCCTGCACGCGCAGGAGGTGGAACCTCGTGCGGACGGTCGGGCCCAGGGCGAGGCTGCGCCGGGTGGTCTCCAGGGCCTCGTCCCAGCGGCCGAGGTGTTCCAGGGCCTCGGCCCGGTTGTTCAGGATGAACCCCCCGGTGTTCCTGACCAGGCCGTACTTCTTGGCCAGCTGCTCGCCCTCGTCCGACAGCGCCAGGGCGTCCTCCGAGCGGCCCATCTCGTTGAGGGAGTCGATGTTGTTGCCGATCGCGCGCAGGATCAGCCGCCCGGAGTTGATGCGTTCGCCGATCTCGCGGGCGCGCAGGTTGGTGGCGTACTGGGCGGCGGCCCCGCCGGCGAGCGAGTGGCCGAGCGCCATGTTCATCTCCAGCTCGCCCTCGTAGTACTCGTCGCCGAGTTCCTTGGCCAGTTCCAGCCCTTCCTCGCAGAGCGCGCTGGCCTCCTCGACCTCGCCGCGCAGCATGAGGTGCTGGCTGAGCCGCATGAGGACCTCAAGGCGGCTGTGCGTCGGGCCGGGGACTAGGGCGAGGGCCCGGCGGAAGTCCTCGACGACCCCCATCTTGGCCTTGGCGATCTTGAAGACGGCCCAGCGGACCAGCAGCTTGGCGACGCGGTCCGGCTGGGTGTCCTCGTCCAGCTCGGCGAGCGCCGCCTTGACGAACTTCACCCCCCGGTCGGGCTCGGCGCAGTTGGCCGCCGCCAGGGCGGCCTTCTCCAGGACGTAGGTGTGGTCGGCGCCGATGCGGTCGCCGGCGTCGGCGACCTTGTCCCAGAGCATGAGCACGCGTTCGAGCAGGGGGATGGCCTCGGCGTAGGCGAAGCCCTTGATGCAGCCGAGCGCGGCCTCCCAGGCCGACAGCAACGCGTACTCGTCGTTGCGCGCGCCGTACCAGTGGTGGGCCAGCTCGACGGCGGCCCGGCCGGGCGGCACGAGATCGCGGTCGTGGGAGACCTCCTCGGCGTACCTGGCGTGCAGGCGCTGGTGCTCGCCCGGCAGCAGCTCCTGCTGTACGGCCTCGCGGATCAGCGCGTGTCTGAAGACGTACGAGCGGCTGTCGGCGACCTGGAGGACGTTGCCCGCGATGGCGGGCCGCAGCGCGCTCTCCAGTTCGACGTCGGACAGCCCGCCGACCCGAGCGAGCAGCGTGTGGCCGACCTTGGCGCCGCCGGCGGAGGCCAGGCGCAGCACCCGCTGGGTCTCCTCGGGCAGCCGTTCGACGGTGCTGAGGATGAGGTCCTGCATCGAGTCGGGGAATTCGCCGTCGCAGTCGTCGAGCAGGGCCTCGACGAACAGCGGGATGCCCTCGCTGCGCTGGTAGACCTTCTCGACGCGGCTGTACCCGGGGTTGCTGCCGAGGATCCCGGCCATCTGCTGGGCGACCTCGTCCCTGGACAGGCGGGGCAGGTCGAGCCGTACCACCCCGTTGACCCGGCTCAGCTCGGCGAGCACGGGGCGGAGGGGATGCTGCCGGTGCAGGTCGTCCGAGCGGTAGGTGAGCAGGATCAGCACCTGCGCGGCGCCGAGGTTGCGGCTGAGGAAGGCGATCAGGTCGCGGCTGGAGCGGTCGGCCCAGTGGATGTCCTCGATGACGAGGACGGTGGGCCCGGACTCCGCCAGGCGTTCCAGGAGCGTCAGGAACTGCTCGAACAGCCGCGCTCTGCTGGTCTCCGTCTCGTTGTCGAAGGTGGGCTCCCCGAACTCGGGCAGCAGCCGCGCGAGGTCGCGGCTGGCGCCCTCGGGCAGCAGGGAGACGACCTCGTCCCTGCCGCGTTCTCTCACGAGTTGCCGGAGGACGGCGGTGAAGGGCGCGTAGGCGAGGCCCTCGGTGGACAGCTCGACACAGCCGCCGACGAGCACCTGTGCGCCGGACCTGGCGGCCTGCTCGACGAAGCGGCTGACCAGCCGAGTCTTGCCGACGCCGGCCTCACCGCCGAGGAGTACGGCGGTGGTTTCACCGCGTCGGGACTCGTCGTAGGCCTCGGCGAGGTTGGTGAGCTCCGTTTCCCGCCCGACGAAGACGGGGCTCACCGTACGTCCCAGCATGTCATCCAGCATGTCATGCCGTTTCGGTAGCTTTCGACGGTTTTATGGAGGGTGTGTAGCCCGGCCGCGAGGGAGGGTGCGGCCGGGCTCTCGTGGGGTCGTCATCTCGTCCGGCGCAGCACGCCGAACACGGTGCGCCGCTCGGCACGGTTGTCCTGCGCGGCCTCCGCCGCCCGGCGATGCCTCGCGGCCGCCTGGCGAAGTTCCTTCGCGTCGCTCTGCATGAGCTGGAACGTGAGTTCCGGGTTCATCTTCGTTCTCCTCTGGGATTTCGTCCGCACATCTAACGATGCCGCTAAGGCCCCCGCCGACACATCGGGCAGTTGTCCTATCTCCGGCTGATCCGGTGGCCTAAGCCGTACGAGCCGAGTCCTAAGGCCCCTGCCACACGGGCCTGAGCGGTCCGGTTTGGAGGTAAGGTGCCCGGTCGGCGATGCTGTGGGGGTGTCAACTGTGACTACCTCGCTCGCGGAGGTGGCCGCCTCGGGCGCCACCCTGCGAGCCTTCCTGCACGGCTTGCCCGGCGTCGACCGGGTCGGCGCCGATCAGCGGGCGGCGATGCTCGGCACCCGTTCCATCAAGACCACTGCCAAGGCCCAGGCCATCGACCTGGCCATCTCGATGGTCGACCTCACCACGCTGGAGGGCGCCGACACGCACGGCAAGGTGCGGGCGATGTGCACCAAGGCCGTGCGCCCCGGCGGCGACGCGCCCCGCGTGGCCGCCGTCTGTGTCTACCCCGACCTCGTCGCGGTGGCCGCGCAGGCGGTGAAGGGCTCCGGCGTCAAGGTGGCCTCGGTGGCCACGGCCTTCCCCAGCGGCCGATCCTCACTGGAGGTCAAGGTGAGCGACACCGGCCTCGCCGTGGCGGCGGGCGCCGACGAGATCGACATGGTGATCGACCGGGGCGCCTTCCTGGAGGGCGACTACCTCAAGGTGTTCGAGGAGATCGTCGCGGTCAAGGCCGCCTGCGGCCCCGCCCACCTGAAGGTGATCCTGGAGACCGGCGAACTCGCGACCTACGACAACGTACGGCGGGCCTCCTGGCTGGCCATGATCGCCGGCGCCGACTTCATCAAGACCTCCACCGGCAAGGTGTCGCCCGCGGCCACGCTCCCCGTGACCCTGGTCATGCTGGAGGCCGTCCGCGACTTCCGCGACGCCACCGGCCGCCAGGTGGGCGTCAAACCCGCCGGCGGCATCCGCACCACCAAGGACGCCATCAAGAACCTCGTCCTGGTCAACGAGGTCGCGGGCGCCGACTGGCTGACCCCCGACTGGTTCAGGCTGGGCGCCTCCTCGCTGCTCAACGACCTGCTGATGCAGCGTGAGAAGCTCGCCACCGGCCGCTACGCGGGCCCCGACTACTTCACCCTGGACTAACGATGTTCGAGTATGCACCCGCGCCGGAGTCGCGCGACGTCGTCAGCATCAGGCCGTCGTACGGGCTGTTCATCGGCGGGGAGTTCGTCGAGGGCGGCGGGACGCCGTTCAAGACGGTCAACCCGGCCACCGAGGAGACCCTCGCCGAGATCTCCACCGCCACCTCCGACGACGTCGACCGCGCCGTCCGGGCCGCGCGCAAGGCGTTCGGCGTCTGGAGCGCCATGCCCGGCGCAGAACGCGCCAAATACCTCTTCCGCATCGCCCGGATCATCCAGGAGCGCGCCCGCGAACTGGCCGTCCTGGAGTCGATCGACAACGGCAAGCCCATCCGCGAGTCGCGCGACGTCGACGTGCCGCTCGTCGCCGCCCACTTCTTCTACTACGCGGGCTGGGCCGACAAGCTGGAGTACGCCGGATTCGGGGCCGCGCCCCGGCCGCTCGGCGTCGCCGGCCAGGTCATCCCGTGGAACTTCCCGCTGCTCATGCTGGCATGGAAGATCGCACCTGCGCTGGCCTGCGGCAACACCGTCGTACTCAAGCCCGCCGAGACCACCCCGCTGACCGCGCTGCTGTTCGCGGAGATCTGCGCGCAGGCCGACCTGCCGCCCGGCGTCGTCAACATCGTCACCGGCGCCGGTGAGACCGGCGCCGCCGTCGTCGCCCACCCCGATGTCGACAAGGTGGCCTTCACCGGCTCCACCGAGGTCGGCCGCATCATCGCGCGCACGGTAGCGGGCACCCGCAAGAAGCTCACGCTGGAACTCGGCGGCAAGGCCGCCAACATCGTCTTCGACGACGCCGCCATCGACCAGGCCGTCGAGGGCGTCGTCAACGGCATCTTCTTCAACCAGGGCCACGTCTGCTGCGCGGGCTCGCGGCTGCTGGTGCAGGAGTCGGTCCAGGACGAACTGCTGAGCGCGCTGAAGCGGCGCCTCGCCACCCTGCGCCTCGGCGACCCGCTCGACAAGAACACCGACATCGGCGCCATCAACTCGGCCGAGCAACTCGCCAAGATCCGCGAACTGTCCGACCTCGGCGAGGCCGAGGGCGCGCAGCGCTGGTCCCCGCCGTGCGACCTGCCCGCCCAGGGCTTCTGGTTCCCGCCCACGATCTTCACCGGGGTGGCCCAGTCACACCGGATCGCCCGCGAGGAGATCTTCGGGCCGGTGCTGTCGGTCCTGACCTTCCGTACCCCGGCCGAGGCCGTCGAGAAGGCCAACAACACCCCGTACGGCCTGTCCGCCGGAGTCTGGACCGAGAAGGGCTCGCGCATCCTGTGGATGGCCGACCGGCTGCGGGCCGGAGTCGTGTGGGCCAACACCTTCAACAAGTTCGACCCCACCTCGCCGTTCGGCGGCTACAAGGAGTCGGGCTACGGCCGAGAAGGCGGCCGTCACGGGCTGGAGGCATACCTTGAGGTGTGACCACCGGCGCGCCAAGCGGGCCCGGCGCCGCGCGCAGACCACCAGAGGCCACGGCTACGCCAGAGCCGGACGCCCGATCCGCGTCGGCTGGTTCGCGCACCGCTGCGGCGTCAGCAGGTGCGGTCAGATCTTCGCTCCTGTGCAGGCGTCGCACGAGAGCACATGGAGGGGGCGCGGCGATGAGTAGGCTGGCCGTTCGCAAGACCTACAAGCTGTTCATCGGCGGGGCGTTCCCGCGATCAGAGAGTGGAAGGTCGTACGAGGTGACCACGGCCAAGGGCGAGTTCGTGGCCAACGCGGCCAGGGCCTCGCGCAAGGACGCCCGTGACGCCGTCGTCGCCGCCCGCAAGGCGTTCCCCGGCTGGTCGGGGGCCACGCCGTACAACCGGGGGCAGATCCTCTACCGGGTCGCCGAGATGCTCGAAGGGCGGCGGGCGCAGTTCGCCGAGGAACTGGGCGGGCCGAAGAAGGCCGCCGCCGAGCAGGTGGACGCCGCCGTCGACAAGCTCGTCTGGTACGCCGGATGGGCCGACAAGATCGCCTCGGTCCACGGGGCGGCCAACCCGGTGGCGGGGCCGTACTTCAACCTGTCCACGCCGGAGCCGACGGGGGTCGTCGCGGTCGTCGCGCCTGAAGACGCCCTGCTGGGGCTGGTGGCGGCGGTGGCGCCGGTGATCGTGACGGGCAACACGGCCGTGGTGGTCGCCTCCGAGCGCAACCCGCTGCCCTCGATCACGTTCGCGGAGGTCCTCGCGACCTCCGACCTGCCGGGCGGGGTGGTCAACATCCTGACGGGGCAGCAGGGCGAGATCGCGCCGTGGCTGGCCGCGCACATGGACGTCAACGGCCTCGACCTCGGCGGCGTCTCCGACGCCGACCTGGCGCTCACCTGTGAGCGGGCGGCTGCGGAAAACCTCAAGCGCGTACTGCGGGCGGACGCCGAGGGCCTCTCCCGCATGACCCGCTTCCTGGAGATCAAGACCGTCTGGCACCCGGCCGGAATCTGAGTCTGTACGGTGACCCATGGCGGCCCCACCCGCCGCCATGGGTTCCGGCCTCCGGGGAACACCTCCGCGCGCCTCAGCTGTCGTCCAGCGCGTATCGCAGGTAGAAGTCCGGTTTTGAGAGGAAGCGTCGCCAATGATCAACCAGTTGGAGGTCTTCCCAAGCGGTCGTTTGCATGCCGCGTTCGCTGAGTTCGATGATCTGTGCGCCCGGCAGACTGGTGAGGATCGGTGAATGGGTGGCGCAGATGATCTGTCCGCCTTGCTCTGCCACCCGTCGCATCAAGCCGACCAGGCGCACGCACGACAGGAATGACAGCGCCGCCTCGGGTTCGTCCATCAAGTAGAGCCCGGGCCCGTTCACCATCCGCTCAAGAACCGTGAAGAACCCCTCGCCATGGGACTGTTCCGTCAGGTCCTCTTCCCAGAATCCGTGCCTTCCGGACACGTTCTGCCCGAGGTTGAACAGCGTTTCGGCACGGAAGAAGAACGCGCGCCGCTTGAGCCGAGGGCCATGCAGCAACCGTGACCCCGTAGTGGTCAGCCCGACGTCCAGAACCTCCCCCAACGAGGTCATCGGCCCGGTGCTCGCATACTTGGTACCGGCCTTGCCGCCGGCGGAGTTGATGCCGGAGACGTCGGCGATCGCCTCCATGACCGTGGACTTGCCCGAGCCGTTCTCCCCGACGAGGAAGGCGACCGGGGCCGTCAGCTCAAGACGTCGCTCCGCCAGATGGCGAACAGGAGGCAGGGTGGCAGCCCAGTCTGCCGGAAGCTCGCGCGCGGTCAGATGGGTGAGCAGCATGGCTAGCGTCCTTCTGCGAGCTGGATTGGCCGCGCCCACTGGGTCGGCGAGGGTCGCGTAGTCACCGCTCCTGGCGGCACGGTCGAGGATATGCGCCGCAGCGGAGAGCTGGGCAAGACGACCGGTAGATCACGGAGTTGGCCTGTATCCAGGCCGCCTGGCGGCCCGGCTCCTCCTACGCCCACTCGGCTACCGTGGCGCAACGCGACCCTCGCCCCAGCCGCGCGAGACGCCGACGACGCCCGCCACGTGGAAGTTGTCGGTCGAACTCACTCCGCCCTTCCGGTGCCGCCGCAGAGCTTGCAGTCGATCGACCAGATCTCGGTTACGACTCTGCCCTTCTTGCCGTCGGCCGTCCGCTTCTTCGGAATCCTGCGCCGCACCGTCCTGCTGATACCGCCGCGCCCGTAACAGTTGGGACAACTGTCCCGCCTGCCGCCCTTCTTCCGGCCCATCCTTCGCCTCCTGGCTTCACGATACGAGCACGGAGCCGGACGTCTACGGTCTGATCACACTGTGAGGTCAGGCCCCCGGGCCCGTGCGAGCGGTGCCAGCCACGCGCACTGCGTGCACGAGCGCGGAAGCGCCGCCGACCAGCGGATGGGCTGAGGCCCCCGCCATACGGCGCGGGCGATCACGCCGCACACCGTCGGGAACTGTCCGACCGTGCGTGGCAGGTCCGCGAGGGCGTGCAGCACCCGTCCACGGTCGCCCGCCACGCCGCAGCAGAGGATCTCCGCGTGCGGGACGAACATGGGTGGTGGCTCCCACGGGGTCAGATCCAGCAGTGAGAACCGCCAGACCTTGCGCTGGTCCACCTCTTCGTCCAGGCGTACCCGGGCCCACGAGTCGCCACGGACCAGCAGGACCACGCCGTGCATGCCGACCAGGTGCGCGGCCCACTTGGCCGCCGTCGCCGCCGTGTCGCCGTCTTCGATGCTCGCGACCACCACCCAGTCGCCCGGCTGGACAGCTCGCGCCGGACGGCCGGTCGAGCAGTCGTCCGGCCCCTGGTCACGCGTCACCGGCCGGACATCCGTGACCGTGGCCCGCGTCCAGCTCGGCCCAGACCATGCGCGCGCATCCCGTGCCCTTCGGGGTGAACCCCCAGCGCTGCGCGAGACCGGCGACCACCAGCAGTCCCCGCCCGCCTTCGGCCGTCTCGGAGACCGGCCGGACCTGCGGGCACGTGGCCGAGCCCTGATCGTGCACGGCCACGAACACCACTGCCCGGCCGTCGCGCAGCTTCTGCCAGATCTCCACGGAGAACTCCCCGTGGGGACCGCCCGACGCCGTGTGGCGGATGGCGTTGCCGGCCAACTCGCCGAGTACGGCCTCCGCGTCGGCGACCACGCTCGGCAGGCAGCCCACACCCGGCAGCGTGAGCCCCGCACATTGCCGAGCGAGCCGTACCGAATGCTCGGTCCCTGACAGCGTGAGGGTCATCGCCAGCCTCGACGCCGGCCCCGCCCGGCTCGTCACCGCCCGACTCCCTGCAGCGAGATCGCGGGCGCCTGCGACGTGTAGGCCCACACCGTGCGCTGCAGAGCCCAGGAGAACCCCCAGCGGCCACCCGACTCCACCGCCCAGTCACGTGCGGGGTTCGCCATGCTCCGACTCGGAGGCCGGATGCACATCTCCCGCCCGTATGGCAGGTCGATGCAGACCGGCTTTTCGAGTTCGTGCACATCCCGCGCCAACCGGACGAGATGGATGAGCCAGGTGCGTTCTACGTCGTACCAATGCCCATCGATCGATCTGTGCCGCCACGGCATGATCGGGGGCTTAGGCTGTGTCACGGGTCGCACCTCCAACTGTGCGATCAAGGCCTCGGCCGGTGGTTTGCCTCACCGGCCGGGGCCGCTGAAAATTGCCGGTCCCAGGCGTGTGACTCGGGACCTTTAGGCGTTCGGCAGGGGTGTCTCGCCCAACGTGAGCTGGAAATTTCTGCGGTCATAGTCGTCCATCGAAGGCTCAAGCAGCTCCGAGAACGGACTTCGGACAACCGTTTCGGTGCCGGTTCGGCGCGCACACCAATCGCCATGGCTACCATCGGCATTGAGTTCACGCCAGATGGCCCAACGGCCAGCGTGCCTGGCCTGCATTTCCTCCAGCGTGCTCGGCCAGGGACCGTGAAGACTTTCCGATCTTCTGTGCTCCGGCCTCAACCTTGTTCACCTCCCGGAAGTCGTCGCAGGAAATCTAAAATCCTGGAGGAGAAAACAACAGACGCGTGGCACAGTCTTCTGTCTGTGCCACGCGTCGTGGGACTACGCTACATGGCCCCTAGTCGCAAATCCCCAAGAAGTCGGCGAGATTGCGCTGATCATCCGTGAGTGCGCGAGACCCGGCGTTGATGACATCTCTATAGATATCTCGTGCTATTTGTTGGTATCGGAGCCATTGCGGGGTTTGCCGGCGTAGGTCCATAAGCATCTCGACGGTTTGATCCGGGTGCCCCGTCAGGCTGTGGGCTCGCGCCACGTCCAAACGATGCCTTCCCCACTCTTCGTTCGTGATGCCGACGGTCCGCTGAAGCGTCGCAGCCAGTTCAAGAGCCTTGGCGGGTGTGCCACCCACCAGTGCATTCTCGACGGTCTTCATCTTCACCGTGAGCGGACCGAAGGTCTTCGCATCCACTGTGGGATGCTCGCCCTGGAGGGATGCCGCTGCGGCATCCGCCACGCGGTGATAGTCGCGCGCTTCCTCTGGACGGTTGTTGCGTGCCGCTGCTGCGCTGGCGCGCAGCAGCATCCATCCCCACGCGGCGAGTTGATCCGGAGAAGCTGACGAAATCCGGGGTTCAAGCGTGTCGGCCGTGTCGGCGCACAGTCGCTCTACCTCTGCAAAGCGCCCTTGCCGAAGCATCGCATGTGCCTGACCGCTGATCGCTGCTGCCGCCAGCGGGGTGTCGTCGATCTCCAGGGCATCGCGAAGCGAGGCATGAAGCGCTGTGAGCGCGAGGTCGTGGGCGCGTACCTGGATCAAATATCGCCCCGCCAGACCCACGATGGCAGCACGAGTCCTGAGGGCATCGTGTCGCGAGCGATTCGAAAGCCCTGCAACGTGGTGATGCGCTGAATGTACTAGTGCGGGCAGTATGCCAGCTAGATCGTCATAGCGGTCGGAATGATAAGCGCGAACCATTGCCTCCACCGCACGGTTGAGCCGCGGAAGATCAAGATCTTCCGCGTCGACCGTCTCGTGCATCGGCAGGCCCCTGAGGCCGATGGGCGGAGTGATAGCTGCTCGAATCTCGGATAGAACCGCTACATCGTGATCATCGTCGCGAGGTTCGGGCGACTTGGGCGCTACAAATGTGAGTGTCACCACCCCTAGGGAGCGCGCCAGCTGATGAAGGGTTTCAAGTCGAGCAGTTCCCCCTTGCTCGATCTTTTTTACGACCTGCAAGCTCAGCCCGGCTTCATGAGCTAGCTCTTCCTGCGTCCACCCGCGCAGTCTGCGCTTCTCTCGAAGGGTGTCTCCGATAGATTTGTCTGACATGAGATGCCCGCCTTTCGAGCGCGCCACTGTGCCGCTCTCAGGCTAGCTGAAGGCAATATTTAGCGGGATCAGTTGGAGCAACACCCTTCAAACGCTGCCTATGGCGGGTGCACTGCTCATGGAGCAGCACGGACACACAACTGACCAAGGCCCTCTGTCTCCCCGGAGGCCGGGCCAGCCCCGAAACGGGGGATTCCTCCAAGATGACGCTCCTCGACAGGGCCCGCTCCACCGTGACGCCGTCGCGGTCAACCCCGAGGGGGGATCGTGTGTGTGTGGCGTAGGAGGTTCGCCGGGTCGCGGACCGACTTCAGATGCTGGAGTCGGGCGTAGTCCTCTTCGGTGAAGGCCGCCTTGATCGCCTCCGGGGTGGCGTGGGCGGCCGAGACGAAGTTCAGCATCTGGCCGCCCGTCGCCCACGGGCGCAGTTCCTTCTCCAGGTGCGCGTGCACGTCGGGCACGTCGGCGCCCCGGGTGATGCGCTGTGCCAGGTAGGCCGCGTCCCTGTTGCCGACCGCGTTGGGGGTCTTCGGGTCGCGGGCCAGGGCGCCGCCCAGGTGGCGGAACTCCACGACCGCCTCCGTGGCCGCCCGCGCTGTCTCCACCGCCTCCGGTGGGAGAGTGTGGAGCAGGGTGTGCGAGCCTTGCACAGCCGCAGGCTCCGTCGGGTCGTTGTAGATCGTCTCGCTCCTGCTGTAGGGGAGTTCGCCCAGGGTGTCGAGCAGGCGGGGGCCGAAGGCGCGCAGCGGGGCCACCAGATCCTCGCCGTCGGCGACCGTACCTGTATAGGCGATGCGCACGTGCACCACGCGGCGGCCCCGCAGGGGCTCCGGCAGCGCGGGGACGTCGGGATAGGGGATCACCGCCACCGACGTGGTCAGTTCCTCGGGCAGGTCGGCGGTCCACTCGCGCCAGGCGTGGACGGCGTCGAAGTCGGCGAAGTACAGGCCGCCCCCGTACAGCGTACGGACCGGGAACAGGTCGAACTCCAGGCCCGTCACCACACCGAACGCGCCGCGCCCGCCGCGCAGCGCCCAGAACAGGTCGGTGTCGTCGTCGGCGGTCACCCGGCGGTGCTCGGCGTCGGCGGTGACGACCTCGACGGCGCGCACGTGGTCGGCCGCATAGCCGTACTGACGGGCCATGATGCCGAGCCCGCCGCCCAGTGTGTACCCGACGACACTGACATCAGGGGCGGAACCGGACAGCGGGGCCAGCCCGTACGGCGCCGCCGCCTCGACCACCTGGCGCCAGCGGGTGCCCGCCGCGACCCACGCGGTGCCGGCCTCCGGGTCCACGCGGACCCCGGTCAGGCGGGAGGTGGTGATGAGGACGCCGCCCTCGCCGGGGTGGGGCACGCCGTGTCCGGTGGCCTGTACCGCCACGGGTAGGTCGCGGGCGGCGGCGTGCGCCACGGCGGTCCTGACGTCCGCCGCGCTCTCGACCGCGAAGATCACTTCAGGGCGGTGGCGTACGGCGAGCTGGAAGCCGGTCCGCTCCCGGTCGTAGCTCTCGTGGTCGGCCGTGATGTTCATGACCCAACCTTGGCCCGATGCCGACCCATAAGTCCAAGAGATGGATCTGATGGCTACTATCATGGTGCGTTATGGAGCTGCGTCAGTTGGAGTACCTGGTCGCCGTGGTCGACGAGGGCGGGTTCACCAAGGCCGCCGCCAAGATGCACGTCGCGCAGCCCGGGGTGAGTGCGCAGATCAAGCAACTCGAACGCGAGCTCGGTGAGCGGCTGCTCGACCGTTCCGGGCGCACCGTACGGCTGACCGAGGTCGGACGGGCCGTGCTGCCCTACGCACGGGCCGCACTCGGCGCCGTCGCCGGGGCACGGGCGGCCGTGGACGAGTTCACCGGGCTGCTGCGCGGCCGGGTCGTGATGGGCGGGGTCACCATCCCGGCGCGGCTCGACCTCGCCGAGATGCTCGCCGACTTCCACGAGCGGCACCCGGCCGTGGAGCTCTCGATGACGGAGATGGACCCGGCGACCCTGCTCGACTCGCTGCTCGCCGGACGGGTGGACGTCGGGCTGACCGGGCTCGGCGCCCCGCTGCCGCCGAACGTCGCGGCCGAGGTCGTGCTCGACCATCCGCTGGTGGTGGCCGTACGGCCGGGGCACAAACTGGACGGCCGTTCGTCTATCACGCTGGCCGAGCTCGACGACCTCCCGCTGATCACGCTGCCGCGCGGGACCGGACTGCGCACCGTCCTCGACGGGGCGTTCGCCGAGGCCGGGATCAGGCCACAGATCGCCTTCGAGGCGAGCGAGCCATACTTCCTGGCGGAACTCGCCGCGCACGGTCTCGGAGTGACCATCCTGCCCCTGCCGAAGGCCCGGTTGCACGGCGACCGCCTACACGTGATCGAACTGACCCGCCCGTCGCTGCGGGGGCAGTTGGGCCTCATCTGGCGCACGGACGGCTCCACCAGCCCCGCCGCCCGCGCCCTCGTAGCCCACGCCCGCCGCCACCTGGCCCAACGAACGCGCACGGAGGCTGCGGAGTAGCTGGCACGGGCGCGGTAGCGACCGTCACAAAGCCCCGAAGCCACCTCCCTACGCCCGAACACGCCCGCGCTGGGAGCGGCATGAGGTCTTCACCGACGGCTAGGCGAAACATCCCCGCGTTCGCGGGGGCGATGAAATCGAGGCGCAGTGGCTCGGCGACCTGCTGGGAACACCCCTACGTGCGCGGGGGCGACACATTACTCCTGAAGGAACAACCCAGAGAGGTAGGAACATCCCCGCGCGGGGATGTTCCCCGGGCACGTATCCGGTTCACGCCGCCGGGTGGGTCGCCCCCGCGCACGCGGGGATGTTCCCGTGACCACCGCGCTCCGCAACCCGCCGGACGAGTCGCCCCCGTGCACGCGGGGATCCTGCGAGGAGGCCGGGCGGGAGCGGGGCCGTCCGGGGAGGGCGGCCCGCGTATGTGGGCATGTTGCGCCGTGCGCTCCTGGACGGGTGCTCGTTGTTGACGGGCGCCTTCACGGACGCATATCCGCTGTCTGAAGCACCGCAACGTGGCCGTTCGTCGCAGCATCGGACAGGTGTCCGCGGCGCAAGCCGCAGAATCCCCGCCCGGGAATAGCCCCTGGGGTGTCTGACGGGCAGCCCCCGGGGGCGTGGGTGCGGTTGGCTCAGAGTGAGTAGCCCGGGGCGCGGACGGGTGGGTGGGCGTCTGTGAGGTGGGCGGCCAGGGCCAGGAGGAGATGGTCGGAGCCGGGGCGGGCGATCAGCTGTACAGAGATGGGGACGCCAGTCGTATGGGTGGCGATGGGGACCGATAGGGCGGGCCAGCCGGACATGTTCCACATGCCGGTTACCGGGGCGTAGCTTGCGTTGGCCAGTAGGTTGCGGATTAGGCCGCGTTCGCCCCAGCGGGCCGCGTTCGGGGGTGGGGCGGCCAGGGTCGGGGTGAGTATTACGTCGGCGTCGGCGAACCAGTCGTCGGCTGCCTGGGAGCGCCAGCGTTCCCGGCCCTTTGCTCCGTCCAGGCCGAGCGTTCGCAGAATGCGGCCTGCTCGGGCCAACGCTCTGGTGCGCCGTTCCAGCACCCTGACCGTCACCGTCCTCGCCGAGCCGTGTACGGCGCCTGCGCCGATGTCCTGTGCCGGACCCTTCCCGAGGTCCTGCCCGGAGTCCAGCGCGGTGCCTCTCGCGCCCAGTGCTGTCACCTGGGCTGCGGCTCTCATGGTATCGGGGTCTTCCGGTTTGAGGTCGGAGGCGTCGGCCGTGTCCACTGCGGCGGCGGCGCGGGAGAGCCAGAAGGCGGCCGTGGACAGGCCAAGCCACTGTGGCATGCGGCGCCGGTGCCGGGTGGTCGTGTGTCCGGCTCGGCGTAAGGTTGCGGCCGCCGCGCGGACGGCTGCGCGGAACTGGGGGTCCATCGGCAGGCCGAATGGCAGTGGCTGTGGCGCGTAGGCCACGCGCAGGGAGCGGGAGCCGTCGCGCCATGCGGTGGCGAGGGCGGGGGTGGCGGCTAGTACCGACAGGGCCAGCGACAGGTCGGCGATGTTCCAGGCTAGGGGGCCGTTCTCGGTGAGGCCGGCCCAGTCGTCGTCGGGCGGTGGCACCAGACCGGGGCCCGGCTTCA
The DNA here is from genome assembly GCF_039525605.1 of Nonomuraea longicatena. NCBI lineage: Bacteria > Bacillati > Actinomycetota > Actinomycetes > Streptosporangiales > Streptosporangiaceae > Nonomuraea > Nonomuraea longicatena. The sequence goes on from NZ_BAAAHQ010000024.1 coordinate 64,702, forward strand.
CGGCCAGGACGCCGCAGCAGGCCGCCGGGATGCGGAGGCTGCCCATGCCGTCGTTGCCCAGCGCGATCGGTACCATTCCGGCCGACACGGCGGCGGCGCTGCCTGAGGAGGAGCCGCCGGCCGTACGGGCTGGGGACCAGGGGTTGCGGACAGTGCCGAAGGCGCTGTCACCGAAGCCGACCAGGCCGAGTTCGGGCATGTTGGTCAGCCCGACGATCACCGCGCCCGCCGCGCGCAAGCGGGCGACGGCGGGGTGGTCGGCGGCGGCCCTGGCCGTGCCGACGGCGGCCGAACCATGGCGCGGGGTCTCGCCCGCGACGGCGAGGTTGTCCTTGACCGCCACCGGGACCCCGGCCAGCGGCAGGCGGGCGAGGTCGCCGCGCGCCCCCACCGCCCGCGCCTCGTCGATCGCCTGTTTTCTGACCAGCCGGAACGCGCTCACCCGGGGTTCGCGTTCGGTGATGACACGGAGGTGGTCCGCCATGACGGTGGCGGGCGTGACCTCCCCGGCGCGTACGGCGGCCGCGATCTCCACGGCGGACTTGCCTGCCCACAACATGTCTAGAGTGTGCAGGTTTCGGGCGTTAGGGGCGAGGTTCCCGGCCGACCTCTTTGAGGGCCAGGCGCAGGGCGTACTCGATCTGGGAGTTGATGCTGCGGATGTCGTCGGCCGCCCACTTCGCGATGGCGTCGTAGACGGCCGGGTCCAGCCGCAGCAGGAGCTTCTTCTTGTCAGGCATAGAGGCTGCCGGTGTTGACCACCGGCTGAATCGCCCGGTCGCCGCACAGGACCACCAGCAGGTTGGAGACCATCTGGGCCTTGCGCTCCTCGTCCAGGTCGACGACCCCCTCCTGGGCCAGTCTGTTGAGGGCCAATTGGACCATGCCGACCGCGCCTTCGACAATGTGAGTGCGGGCCGCGACGACCTGGGCGGCCTGCTGGCGGACCAGCATCGCCTGGGCGATCTCGGGGGCGTAGGCCAGGTGCGTGATGCGGGCCTCCAGCACCTCCACGCCCGCGAGGTCGGTGCGTTCGCGCAGCTCGGAGGTGAGCTCCTCGGCGACCGTGGCGCCGTCGCGCAGGCTCGTGCGCGCCTCCTCGTGCGAGTCGTAGGGGTGGGTCGTGGCCAGGTGGCGGACGGCCGCCTCGGACTGGATCGCGACATACTCCTCGTAGTCGTCGACGGAGAAGACCGCGCGGGCGGTGTCGACCACCTTGAAGACCACCACGGCGGCGATCTCGACCGGGTTGCCGTCGGCGTCGTTGACCTTGAGCTTGGTGGTCTCGAAGTTGCGCACCCGCAGCGTCACCCGCTGCTTGGTGGTGAGCGGCAGCACCCACTGGAAGCCCGCGTCGGCGACCGAGCCGATGTAGCGGCCGAGGAACTGCACGACCTTGGCCTCGTTCGGGTTGATCACGGTGAAGCCGGTCAGGATCAGCAGCGCGAGCAGGCCACACAGGGCCGCGGCCACGAGGCCGCCCGCAGTCGCCGTCATCAGTGCCGCGAAGCCGGCCCCGGCCAGCACCAGCAGGACGATGAGGGCGAGGAAACCGTTGACGCGGAAGGCCCTTTGTGCCATCGCTTCTCCCTTGGTATTGAAGTGATATCACGATGATAGCTCAGTAGGGTCGTGGTGTGAAATCGCTTGCCACGGTCCAGCGCTCGCTCGGTGACCCGTCGCTCACCTATCCGCTGCTGCCGCCCCTGACCAGGGGCTGCCCGCAGACCGGCACCGACGAGCTGGCCCAGCCGCTTGAGGTCGACTACGACTACGACGCGGTCCCCGCCACGCTGTTCGACCAGGAACCCGGACCCGACCTCGCGCGATGGGCGCCGCTGCTGCCGCCCCTGCTCGCGCCGACGCTCGGCGAGGGCGGCACCCCGCTGATCGAGTACGACGGGGTGTACATCAAGGACGAGTCACGCAATCCCACCTGGTCGCACAAGGACCGCCTCAACCGGGTCACCGTCAGCGCCGCTCTCGCCGCAGGAGCGCCCGGCGTGGTCGTCGCCTCCTCGGGCAACCACGGCGCGTCGGCCGCCGCCTACGCCGCGCGCGCCGGGCTGCCCGCCGTCGTCATCGCCTCCGCCGAGTCGCCGCCCGCGGTCCAGACGTTCGTGCGCTCGTACGGCGCCACGGTCCTCACCGTCGCGGCCGAGCAGCGGTGGCCGCTGCTGCGCGACATCGTGGACAACCTGGGCTACCACCCGGTCAGCAACCAGACCGTCACCCACACCGGGCACCCGTACGGGCCCGAGGGGTACAAGACCGTCGCCTACGAGGTCTTCCTGCAGCTCGGACGGGTGCCCGCCGCCGTGTTCGCACCCAGCGGTTACGCGGAGCTGCTGTTCGGGGTGTGGAAGGGGTTCGTGGAGCTCCGGCGGCTGGGACTGGCCGGGAGCGTCCCCGCCGTGTTCGCCTGCGAGCCCGCCGCCGGCGGCCCCACCACCAGGGCCGTGGCCACCGGGGCGCCCGCCGCGATCGTGGAGACGGGGGAGTCGGCCGCCTACAGCATCCTCTGCGAGGTGGGCGGGCGGCGCGGCGTGCTGGCGGTCGAGGGGAGCGGCGGCGCCGGGGTGCTGGTGGACGACGTGGCGCTGTCGAGGGCGCAGCGGGAACTGGCCGGGGCCGGGCTCTGGTACGAGATCTCGGGTGTCGCGGGCTATGCCGGATACCGGGCGCTCGGGCGGGAGTTCGACGGGCCGGTCGTCTGCATCGCCACCTCCAGCGGCTTCAAGGACCTCGGCGTGGGGCAGACCCCGGTGACCGTCTCGGACAACCCGACCTGGCGCGACGTCCAGGCCGAGGTCGAGCGCCGGTGACGCGCGTGGAGCCGGGGTGGGCGGGTTTGAGGTGCGGCAGAGGTAGCGCCCCGGCGGTGCCGTGGTAGAGGGGCAAGGGCGGAGTCGTCACGGCGAGATCCGCTCAGCGGGGAGGAGCGTGTTCCTGGAGGCCGTCAGCTCAGGGCGGCGGGTGGCGTGGGCGGGGGCTGGGCCGTAACGGGGAGTTTATGGGCGGGGCTTGGTACGGCGCGTCGGGAGCGCACCGATCGGGTCCTCAGGCCAAGGATGCCTCGGGTAGCGGCCGCGGAGTTCCGCGCGCACTGCCCGGTAGCCGTCGCGCCAGAACGAGGCCAGGTCCGCCGTCACCGCCGCCGGACGTCCCGCCGGTGACAGCAGGTGCACCAGCAGCGGCACCCCCGCCACCTGCGGCGCCCGCTCCCACCCGAACAGCTCCTGCAGCTTCACCGCCAGCACCGGCTGCTCGCCCGAGTAGTCGATCCGGATCCGCGACCCGCTCGGCACCTCGACCCGCTCCGGCGCGACCGCCTCCAGCCGCTCGCTCCACGGCACCAGCCGCGACAGCGCGCTCGCCACGTCGATCCCGGCCAGGTCGGCGCGGCGCCGCGCGCGCGACAGCTCCGGTTCGAGCCACCGGTCGGCCAGCGCCACGAGGTCGGCCACGTCCGGCCACGGGTCGCCGAGCGCGCGGCGGCAGAACGCCAGCCGGTCGCGCACCGCCTTCGCCGCGGGCGTCCAGGTGAGGACGTCCTCCATGCGCAGCCCGTGCAGCAGTGCCGCCCTGACGTCGGCGCCGTCGAGCGGTCGCGACGCCAACTCGATCGCGCCGAGCCGTTCGACGCGGCACGCGGACACGTCGCCGCGCCGCTCGCCCGGCGGCACCCGCCACTCGACCTCGTCCTCCACCGTCACCGGTACGGCCAGCCGCGCAGTCGCCTCGTCAATGGCGACCGCCTGGCGGACACGGGCGTCCGCGGAGCCCGTCGGCCGGTCGGCCACGGCGATGGCCAGCCACTCGGCGCTCGCCAGCCGCGACCCCTCGCCGAGCCGCGCCCGCGTGCCCGACGCCATCAGGAAGCCGCCGCCCCGCCGCCGCGCCACCCGCTCGGGGAAGGCCAGCGCCACGACCGCCCCGGCGAGGCCCTCGGGGGCGACGGAGGCCCGCCCGGGAGGACCGGGGTCTGCGCGATCGGCCGGCTCCGCCGAGGCCGTCCGGAAAGTGCCGGTCAGGCGCCTGACCTCCTGGCGCCAGCGGGGCAGGTCGCCCCGGCGGGCCATGCGCAGCACCTCGGTCAGGTCGTCGGGAGCGTCCCTCGGCAGCGGGTCGGAGAGCAGGGCGACGATCTCGGCGGCGCCCGGCCCGAGGTCCAGCAGCGCCCGCGCCAGCCGGGGATGGACGCCGAGCCCGGCCATCCGGCGTCCACGCTCGGTCACCCGGTGCCCGTCCAGGCCGCCGAGCAGCCGCAACGTCTCCAGCGCCGCACCCATCGCGGCCTCCGGCGGCGCGTCGAGCAGGCGCAGCCCGGCGGCGTCCGCCGTCCCCCAGCAGGCCGCCTGGAGCGCGAACCCGGTGAGGTCGGCCAGCGCGATCTCCGGGCGGGCGTGTTCGGACCGGCGCTCGGACTCGGCCCAGCACCGGTAGACGACGCCGGGCGCCTCGCGGCCCGCGCGCCCGGCCCGCTGGGTGGCGGCGGCCCGCGAGGCCCTGACGGTGGTGAGCGAGCCGAGCCCTCTGGCGTGGTCGGTACGGGGCTCGCGGGCCAGCCCGGAGTCGACCACCACCCGCACGCCCGGCACGGTCAGGCTGGACTCGGCCACGGACGTCGCCAGCACCACCCGGCGCCGCTCGCCGGGCCGCAGCACCGCCTCCTGCACCGCGCCGGACGCCTGGCCGTGCACCTGTAGGACGTCCACCCCGAAACGGCCGCTCGCGGCCACCTTGGCGATCTCGCCGACGCCCGGCAGGAAGCACAGGACGTCGCCGTCGTGCTCCTCCAGCGCCAGCCGCACGACCGAGGCCACGTGGGACAGGAACGCCGGGTCCACGCGCAGCCCGTGCGGCGGCGCCATAGGCCGAGGCGGCGGCGCCCAGACGGTCCGCACGGGGTGCGCCGCGCCGGTGGCGGCGATGACGGGGGCGTCGCCGAGCAGCGCCGCCAGGGGTTTCGCGTCCGCCGTGGCGGAGGCGGCGAGCAGCCGCAGGTCGGGGCGCAGCGTCTCGCGGACGTCCAGGAGGAAGGCGAGGGCGGTGTCGGCGTCGAGGTGCCGTTCGTGGCATTCGTCGAGCATCACGACGTCCACGCCGCCGAGTTCGGGATCGCGCTGGAGCCGCTGCAGCAGAACGCCGGTGGTGACGACCTCGACGCGGGGTTCGCGCGTCCCGGTGCCGCGCTCGCCGCGGATCGTGTAACTCGCGCCCATCCGCCGGGCGGCGGCCCGTACGGCGAGGCGGCGCGGTTCGGCGACGACCACCCGCAGCCCCGCCTGGGCCAGCATGAGCGGGACCACGGTCGTCTTGCCGGTGCCCGGCGGCGCGGTGAGGACGGCGCAGCCGTGGGAGTCGAGCGCCTCCCGCAGCGCGGGAACCACCGCCGCGATCGGCGTCACCGGCTGTTCCGGGCGGCGGCGAGGATCGCGTCGAGCAGGCCGGGGAAGCGGAGGTCCAGGTCCTGCCTGCGGAGCCGGAGGTGGCGTTCGCGTCCCACGGCGTACGTCCGCATCACCCCCGCCTCTCGCAGCGTGCGGTAGTGGTACGACAGCGTGGACTTGTGGATCTCCAGGTCCATGCCCGCCTCCGTGCACCGCAGCTCTTCCACCGCCGCGAGTTTGGCGGCCAGCACGAGCCGGATGGGGTCGCTCAGCGCGCGCAGTACCTCGGTGAGCCGGATGTCCGCGACCGAGGGCTCGGGTAGCTGTCGCATGTCGGTCAGCCTACTTCAGTTGGATTGTTTGACAAAAATCCAACCAATGCGCGAGCGTTGTTATCCATGCGATCCAGGCTGTATCCCCTCGCGGTGGGAAATTTCGCCGTCGGTACGGGAATGTTCGTCATCGCCGGTGTCCTCCCGGCGATCTCCCGTGACCTCGGCGTCTCCGCCGCCGTGGCGGGACAGCTCGTCACGGTGTTCGCACTCGCCTACGCCGTCCTGTCCCCCCTTCTCGCCGCCGTGACCGCGCGCGTCCCGCGCAAGCGGCTCATGCTCGTCGCGCTCGTCCTGTTCGTCATCGGCAACGTGCTGACCGTCCTGGCGCCGACGTACCCGCTGCTGCTGGCCACGCGGGTGGTCGCGGCGGCCGGCGCGGCGCTGTTCACCCCCACCGCGTCGGCGGTCGCCGCCGAGCTCGCCGAGCCCGAGCGCCGAGGCCGCGCGCTGGCACTAGTGATGGGCGGGCTGTCCATGGCGTCCGCGCTGGGGGTGCCGCTCGGCACCTGGCTCGGCGGCGAGTACGGCTGGCGGGTCACGATCTGGCTGGTCGTCGGCCTCGCGGTGGTCGGTGGCGCCGGGGTGCTCGCCCAGGTGCCCGAGATCCGGATCCAGAGCTCGGCCCGGCTGCGCGACCGGTTCACACCGCTGGCCGACCGGGGCGTCCTCGCGGTGCTGACCACCCAGCTGCTGGTGTTCGGCGGCGGGTTCACCGCCTACACCTACATCGCCTCGCTGCTGGACCTGCCGCTCGCGGCCGTGCTGTGGGCGTGGGGGATCGGCGGCATCGTCGGCAACCAGGTCAGCGGCAGGCTGACCGACAGGTACGGGCCCCGGCGCATGGTCTTCATCGGCATCGTGGTCGCCACGGCGTTCATCGGACTGATCCCCGTGGCGAACCTGGCGCTGCCGATCGCCCTGGTCTGGGCGTTCCTGTGGGGCATGGTGGGCTGGCTGATCGCGCCCGCGCAGCAGTACCGGATGCTCGCCGCGCTGCCCGGCAACGTGCCGGTCGGGCTCGGCCTGCTGTCGTCGGCGCAGTACGCGGGCATGTTCGTGGCCGCGCTCGGCGGCGGCGTGGCGCTGGAGCAGTACGGCAGAGCGGGCGTGATCGGGCTCGCCGTCGCGCTCGGCGCGGTCGGCGTGGTGTTCACGCTGGTGACCTACCGGCCGCAGGCGGTCAGCCTCCCTGAGCCGGAATCCAGCCTAGGTTCACGGACAGGATGACGAAGAGCCCGAGGACGATCCGGTAGACGACGAACCCGGTGAAGCGGTGGGTGCTGATGTACTTGAGGAACCAGGACACGGCGGCGTACCCGACGGCGAAGGAGATGCCGGTCGCCAGTAGCGTCGGACCCCAGTCGGGCGCGCGACCGCCGCCGATCTCGGCGAGTTCGAGGAAACCGGAGGCCAGCACGGCGGGGATGGCCAGCAGGAAGGAGTAGCGGGCCGCGTCCTCGCGCCGGTAGTCGAGCAGCAGGCCCGCCGTGATGGTGCCGCCGGAGCGCGAGACGCCGGGGATGAGGGCCAGCGACTGCGCGAAGCCGTACACGATGGCGTGCACCGGGCTCAGGTGCTTCTCCAGGGTGAGCTTGTTGCGGGCGGTGCGGTCGGCGAACCACAGGATGAGCGCGAAGACGATGAGCGTGGTGCCGACGATCCGCAGATCGCGGAAGACGGTCTCGATCTGCGTCTTGAGGACCAGGCCGAGAACGCCGATGGGCAGGGTGCCGAGGATGATGTACCAGCCCATCCGAGCCGGGAAGGCGTGGCGCAGCTCGCGGTCGAACAGCGACCTGGTCCAGGTGGACAGGATCTCCCACAGTTCCCTGCGGAAGTAGATGAGCACCGCGGCCTCGGTGCCGAGCTGGATGACCGCGGTGAAGGCGGCGCCCGGGTCGCCCCAGCCGGCATAGGCGGAGACGACCCGGATGTGCGCGGTCGAGGAGATCGGAAGAAACTCCGTCAGGCCCTGGACCAACCCCAGGATCACCGCTTCGAACCAGCTGATCACGTCTTCGCCCCTCTCCGTCGTCCCGGTGACGATGGCGAGGGTATCCGCCACGGAGCGTGATCGGCGCCAGGCGTCACCTCTGCCAGGTCGTGGCGGCCTTCGCCGCGTACTCGGCGAAGTCGCGCGGCGGCCGGCCGAGGGCCTGCCGTACCCCGTCCGCGAGGCTCTCGTTGCGTCCGTCGAGGACCTCGGCGAACAAGGCGTTGAGGCCGTGCGCCGTGTCCTCCGGTACGCCTGCGGCCACGGCACCCGCCGCGAACTCCGCAGGCGTCACCGGCGCGTAGCGGACCTCGCGCCCGCTCGCGGCCGAGATCTCGGCCGCGGCCTCGGCGAACGACATCAGGCGCGGCCCGGTGAGCTCGTACACCTTGCCCGCGTGGCCGGGTTCGGTGAGGGCGGCGACGGCCACGTCCGCGATGTCGTCGGCGTCCACGAACGGCTCGGTCACCGCGCCCGCGGGCAGTGCGACCGTGCCGCTGAGCACCGGGTCGAGCAGCCAGCCCTCGCTGAAGTTCTGCATGAACCAGGAGCAGCGCACGACGGTGGCCTCGACCCCGGCGTCCAGGACGATCCGCTCGGCCCGCTGCGCCAGTTCCTCGTTGCGGCCCGACATCAGCACGAGCCTGCCGACCCCGGCGGCGACGGCCTGCTCGGTGAGGGCGGCGATCCGGCCCAGCGCCCCCGGGAAGGCCAGGTCGGGGTAGTAGGTGATGTACACGGCGGAGACGTCGCGCAGCACGGGCGCGTAGGTGCGCTCGTCCTCCCAGTCGAAGGCGGGACGGGAGCCCGCCCGCACCTGCCGGCCCGTCGCGCGCAGGCGCTCCGCCACGCGGCGCCCGGTCTTGCCGTTCGATCCCAGAACCAAGGTGGTGTTCGTCATGTGTCCCAGTGAATCGCCACAGGGTGAGACTTGACATAGTTGAAACTCGCGATTCCATATGCAATCGTCTCAAATATGGATCAGCTTGCCGCGTTGCTCGACGGGCCGAGGGCCAGGGGTGCCTTCCTGCTCCGCGCCCACCTCGACCCGCCCTGGTCTATGCGGGTGCAGGACGAGGCCCCTCTCACGCTGGTCGCCGTCGTCAAGGGGGAGGCGTGGATCGGCGAGTCCACCCGCCTGCGGCCGGGTGAGGTCGCCGTGGTGCGGGGGCCGCAGCCGTACGTCGTGGCCGACCGGCCGGGCACCCCGCCGCAGGTCGTCATCCACCCCGGCCAGCGCTGCACCACGCTCGACGGGCAGTCGCTCTTCGAGTCGATGCTCCTCGGCGTGCGCACCTGGGGCAACAGCGGCGCGGGCGGCGCCACGGCGATGCTCGTCGGCACCTACCAACTGGAGGGAGAGGTCAGCAGGCGGCTGCTCGACGCGCTCCCTCAGCTCATCGTGCTGCCGGGCGGGCCGCTCATCGGGCTGCTCGGGCAGGAGGTCGTCAAGGACGAGCCGGGGCAGGAGACCGTCCTCGACCGGCTGCTCGACCTGCTGCTCATCTCCACGCTGCGCACCTGGTTCGCCGAGCACGAGACGCCCGCGTGGTACCGCGCGATGGGCGACCCGGTCGTCGGCCGGGCGATGCGGATGCTCCACGACGACCCCGCCCGAGCCTGGACGGTCGCCGCGCTGGCCGCCGAGGTCGGCGTCTCCCGCGCCTCGCTGGCCCGGCGCTTCACCGACCTGGTCGGCGAGCCGCCGATGTCCTACCTGACGGACTGGCGGCTCGCACTGGCCGCCGACCTGCTGCGCGAGCCCGGCGCCACCGTCGGCTCCGTGGCGCGCAAGGTCGGGTACGGCACCCCGTTCGCGCTCAGCGCCGCCTTCAAACGGGTGCGCGGAGTGAGCCCACAGGAGTACAAAGCAGGATGAGACCCCTCCTGTTGGTGGACGTGGACGGCGTGCTGAACCCGCTGGGACCTCTCAGCGCGGACTTCCGCCGCTACCGTTGCCCCCTGGAAGGCCCCCTCGGTAGCGAGGTGTACACCGTGCATCTCAACCACCGGCACGGTACCCGGCTGCTCGAACTCGCCCTGCGCACCGGCGCCGAACTGGTGTGGGCGACGACCTGGGAGGAGCACGCCAACGAGTGGATCGCGCCCCGGATCGGGCTGCCCCGGCTGCCGGTGATCCCCGTCGGGACCGCGCACGGCACGACGCGGGGGGAGATGTTCAAGACGCCGGGCGTGGCCGACTACGTGGCGGGGCGGCCGTTCGTCTGGTTCGACGACATGATCCACGCCGCCGACGACGCCTATCTGCGGGCGCACCCCGGGGTCGGCGCCTTCCTGCTGGTCCAGGTGGACCCCAGGCAGGGCCTTGACCAGCGGCATCTTGACCTCGCGGCCGAATGGCTGACCCTGTCAGGGTTTTCTCAGGGTCGCTGAAGGAACGCGGGAAAGTGGGTAAGTCGTTCTACCGGATGAGTTCGCAAACCACACGGAGGAACGAGATGTACCGCTCCAAGGAGCACAAGATCATCGCTGGCGTCTGCGGTGGCATCGCGGACAAGCTGGGCTGGTCGCCGACGCTCGTGCGTGCGCTCTGGCTGCTGCTGTCGCTTTTCCCCGGCCCGATGTGGGTCCTCTACGTCATTCTGTGGATCGTCCTGCCCGCCCGTTCCCGGAGCTACGCTGGATGACATGAAGCCACGCCCGCTCACGCTCATCCACGACGACCTCGTCGACTACGACGCGGCTATGGAGCGCATGACCGACCTCGTCGGCCGGCGCCAGCGAGACGAGCGGGCGGACACACTCTGGCTGCTCAGCCACCCGATGGTGTTCACCGTCGGGCGGCGCACACCCGAATCCCACCTGCCCGATCCGACCCACGGCGTACCCGTGGTCGAGACGGGCAGGGGCGGCCAGCTGACCTACCACGGGCCCGGCCAGCTGGTCGGCTACCTCATCGTCAAGCTCGCCGAGGACGAGGGCATCGTCGACTACGTCCGCGAGGTCGAGCTGCGCCTGGTGGAGGCGCTCGGCAAGCTGGGGGTGCCCGCCGAGCGCCGCGACACCCCGCCGGGCCACGAACTCCTCACCGGCGTCTGGACCACCGGGACCAGCCGGAAGATCGTCTCGATCGGCATGCGGCAGAGCAGGGGGGTGACCAGCCACGGCTTCGCCCTCAACGTCGACGGCGACCTTACGCCGTGGCGCTGGGCCGTGGCCTGCGGCATGCCGGACGTCGACATGACCTCGGTCCGGCGCGAGCTGGGCCCGGCGTCCATGGCCTCGATGGACACAGTCCGAGAGACGGTGGCGGCGGCCTTCGAGGCCCGCCCCTGACCTCAGCGGAAGGCGGCGGGTTCCGTCGCCAGAACAGGCCAGGCGGCGTGCAGCGCGGCCCGCCAGTGGCGGATCGGCTCCCACCGCGTGTGCGCCAGCACACTGCTGGCCGGGCGCCGGGCTACGCGGCCCAGGGCGGCGCCCGCCACCGGGCGCACCCTGCCGGGATCGGCCCCGAGCAGGGTGAAGATCTCCCTGGCGAAGCCGTACCAGGTGGTCGCCCCGGCGCTCGTGCCGTGGTACACGCCCGGCGGCAGGTCCGACAGCGCCAGCCTGACCAGGAAGTCGGCCAGGTCCTCCGTCCACGTGGGCTGGCCGCGCTGGTCGTCGACCACGTCCACGGTCTGGACCTGCCCGGCGAGCCTGATCATCGTGCGGGCGAAGTTGGCGCCACCGGCCCCGTACAACCAGGCGCTGCGCACCACGTACTGGCCGTGCTCCAGCGCCGCCGCCTCCCCGGCCAGCTTGGTCCTGCCGTAGGCGTTGACCGGCCCCGTCGGCGCGTCCTCCCGGTACGGCGCCGCGCTCGCCCCGTCGAACACGTAGTCCGTGGACAGGTGCAGCAGCCGGGCGCCCGAACGCGCGCACGCCTCGGCCAGCACCCGCACCGCGTGGCCGTTGACGGCCAGCGCCTCGGCCTCGTGGGCCTCGGCGTCGTCCACGGCGGTCCAGGCCGCGCAGTTGACGACGACCCGGGGCCGGTAGGAGCCCACCAGCTCACGCACCGCGCGGCCGTCGCACAGGTCGAGTTCGGCCCGGCCGGGCGCCAGCACCGGGTCGCCGATCAGCGCGGCCCGGCCGAGCACGTCGCGGGCCAGCATCCCGGCGCCGCCGGTGACGAGCCATCTCATGACCCGGCCCACCAGCCGGGGTTGGCGGCGTACCAGCGCACGGTGTCGCGCAGCCCCTGGTCGAACTCGACCTCGGGGCGGTAGCCCAGCGCCCTGAGTCGGCGGTCGTCGAGCGAGTAGCGGCGGTCGTGGCCCTTGCGGTCCTCGACGTACTCGACCCGCCCCCAGTCCGCGTCGGACGCCGCCAGCAGGTGCCCGACCAGCTCCTTGTTGGTCATCTCCGCGGTGCCCGCGATGTGGTACACCTCGCCGGGCAGGCCGACCTCCGCCACCAGGCGGATGCCCGCGCAGTGGTCGGCGACGTGCACCCAGTCGCGCACGTTGCCGCCGTCGCCGTAGAGCGGCACCCGCTCGCCGCGCAGCAGTCTCGTGACGAACAACGGGATGATCTTCTCCGGGTACTGCCGGGGCCCGTAGTTGTTGCCGCACCGGGTGATCGACACGTCGAGGCCGTGGGTGATCGCGTAGGCCTGGGCGACCAGGTCGCCGCCCGCCTTCGCCGCCGCGTACGGCGAGCGCGGCCGAAGCGGCGCCGACTCCGTCCACGAGCCGACGCCGATCGAGCCGTACACCTCGTCGGTGGAGACCTGGACGACCTTGCGCACGCCCGCCTCCAGGCAGCCCTGCAGCAGGGTCTGGGTGCCCAGCACGTTCGTGCGCACGAACTCGGCCGCCCCCTCGATCGAACGGTCCACATGGGACTCGGCGGCGAAGTTGACCACCAGGTCGTGGCCGGGCAGCACCTCGCGCAGCAGCCCGGCGTCGCAGATGTCGCCGTGGACGAACGCGTGCGGCACCCCGTCCAGGTTGGCCCGGTTGCCGGCGTAGGTGAGCTTGTCGAGCACGGTCACCTCGGCGCCGCCCAGCCCGCGCGCGAAGTGCGAGCCGATGAACCCGGCCCCGCCGGTCACCAGGATCTTCTTCATGAGCTGATCTGCACCTTGCTGTGATCGCCCAGCACGAGGCGGTGGGCTCTTGGGGTGGAGGGCGCGGGTGTGACCTCGACGTCGTGGCCGATCAGCGACGCCTCGATGCGGCCCACGCCGTCGATGGAGGCGCGCGGCAGCACGATCGAGTACTCGATCTCGCTGCGGGCGACGACGCACCCGGCGCCGATGGAGGTGAACGGGCCGACGTAGCTGGCCTCGACGCGGGCCCCGGCGCCGATGATCGCCGGGCCGACGACCCGGGACCGTTCGACCACGGCGCCGCGTTCGACGACCACCCGGCCGATCAGCTCGCTGCCGTCCACCCGGCCGTCGGTTCTCGGTTCCAGCGACTCCAGCACCAGCCGGTTGACCTCCAGCATGTCGGCGACGTTGCCGGTGTCCTTCCAATAGCCGGAGATCACCGAGGAGTCGACCCGCAGGCCCGCCTCGATCAGCCACTGGATCGCGTCGGTGATCTCCAGCTCGCCCCGCCACGACGGCTTCAGCCCGGCCACCGCCGCGTGCACGGCCGGGGTGAACAGGTAGACCCCGACCAGCGCCAGGTCGCTCTTGGGGTGGGCGGGCTTCTCCGCGAGGCTCACCACGCGGCCGTCGGCGTCCAGCTCGGCGACGCCGAACTGGGACGGGTCGCCGACCCGGGTGAGCATGATCTGGGCGGCCGGCCGGACCCGGGCGAACCGCTCCACCAGGGCGTCGATGCCGCCCACGATGAAGTTGTCGCCCAGGTACATGACGAAGTCGTCGTCGCCGAGGAAGTCCCTGGCGATCGACACCGCGTGGGCCAGCCCCAGCGGCGCCCGCTGGCGCAGGTAGGTGGCCCGCAGCCCGAACGCCGACCCGTCGCCGACGGCCGCCTCGATCTCCGCCTGGGTATCGCCGACCACCAGGCCCAGGTCGGTGATCCCGGCCGCCGCGATCGCCTCCAGGCCGTAGAACAGCACCGGCTTGTTGGCGACCGGGACCAGTTGCTTGGCCGAGGTGTGGGTGATGGGCCGCAGCCTGGTCCCCGACCCTCCGGCGAGCACCAGCGCCTTCACGGCGTCACGCCCCGCCTCGGGCCACGAAGTAGGCGACGGGGAAGCCGAAGCGGACCTTGCCGTCGGCGCCCGCCTGCGCCGTCGCGTCGGCGGTCAGCGCCCGCTCGACCGCCGCCCGGCGGCCGTCGGGGACCGCGTCCCACACCGCGCGCATGCCGTGCTGCTGCGTCCAGCGCACCAGCCCGGCCGGGGTGTCGGCGACGACCGCGATCTCCTCGCGGTGCTCCACGACGTCGGCGAACCCGGCCTCGGCCAGCAGCGCGGGCACGGCCGACAGGTCGAGCAGATCGCCGTTGATCAGCCTGGCCAGCATCGGGTGCGCGCGCAGCGCCTCGCCGGGGATCTCGGCGGCGAGCCTGCCGATGTCGACCGGGCCGGTCTTCCACGCGCCGATCTGGTTGCGGGTGTCCGGCGCGGTGAAGGCCAGCGTGCCGCCGGGCCGGAGCAGGCGCGCGTAGTCACGGAAGGCGGCGGCGAGGTCCGGCAGCATGACGATGCTCATGCTGCCGGTGATCGCGTCGAACTCCCGGGGCTCGAATCCGGGGCGCTGGCCGTCCATGTGCCGGACCTCGATGTTGGGCACGCCCGCCGCCGCGACCGACGCCCGCAGCGCCTCGACCATGCCCGCCGAGAGGTCGATGCCGAACACCCGGCCCGTCGGGCCCACGGCCTCGGCGAGGGGGAACGTCACCGCGCCCCGGCCGCAGCCGACGTCGAGGATCTGCTGTCCCTTCTCGATGCCGAGCAGTTCGACGAGCCGTTCGGCGACGGGCCTGAAGAACAGCACGCCCTCGGTGTCGTACTCGCCGGCGACCTTGTCGAAGACACCGTCGAACGCGCCCTTGGCTGAGGTGTTGACCATCGAAGACTCCTTCTGGTTTCGCTGGAAAGGGATGTTCACCACTCGACGGGCAGCCGCAGCGGGCCGCGCTGCAACCCGCCCTCCTTCCACGGCACCTCCTGCGGGGGCACCGCGAGCCGCAGTCCGGGCAGCCGCCGGGTCAGCTCGGTCAGTGCCGTGGCGAGTTCGAGCCGGGCCAGCGGCGCGCCCAGGCAGAAGTGCGGTCCCGCGCCGAACGACAGGTGCTTGATCGCGTCCTCGCGGCCGAGGTCGAGGTCGTTGGGGCAGGCGAACAGCGCCGGGTCGCGGTTGGCGACGTGGTGCAGCACGGCGACGGTCTCGCCCGCCCTGACGCGCTGCCCGCCGAGCTCGACGTCCTGCACCGCGACGCGGATGAGCATCCCCGTCGGCGACAGCAGGAGGTAGCGCAGCAGTTCCTCGACGGCGTTCGGGATGAGGTCCGGCCGCTCGCACAGCCGGGCGTACTCCTCACGGCGCGTCAGCAGGAGCAGCAGCGAGTTCGACAACTGCTTGAGCGTCGTGTCGTGGCCCGCCCCGAGCATCAGGAACAGGTTGTTGACGAGCTGGTCCTCGGTGAGCCGGGCGCCGGCCGCGCGGACGTGGATCAGCTCGGTGGTGAGGTCGTCGCCCGGGTGGGCGCGCTTGGCGGCCACCAGGTCGCGCATGTAGTTCCGCAGGTTGCCGATGCCCTCGCCGATCTCCTGCGGGGTGTAGCCGGTGTCGCCGAGCATCCGGTCGGTCCAGTCCATGAAGCTGCCCCGGTCCTCGTAAGGGACGCCGAGGAGCTGGCAGATCACGCTGACCGGCAGCGGAGCGGTGAAGTGCTCGACCAGGTCGAGCGGCGGGCCCGCCCGCTCCACCTGGTCGAGCAGCTCGCCGACCAGGCCCTCGATCCACGGCCGCATGTTCTCGACCATGCGCGGGGTGAACGCCTTGGAGAACAGCCGGCGCGCGGCCAGGTGGGCTTTGCCGTCCATGCTGATCAGCAGGTCGGGTACGGCGTTGCCGATCTTCGGCCCGTCCGGCTCGACGGCGGCGTGCCGGGAGAAGCGGGGGTCGGTGACGACCTGCCTGGCCGCCTCGTTGCCGAGCGCCACCCACAGTTCGCCGCCGTCGCGGTAGCGGGCCCGCACGACCGGCGCGTCGCCGAGCAGTTCGATGCCCCGCGCGTCGGCGTCGAGCGCGCTCGACCGGACGAACGGGAACTCCGGCAGCGGGCAGGTCTGTGTCATCGTCGGTCTCCCGTCACAGGAACAGCGCGGACTCGGCCCTGGTCACCCACGCGGGGGCGCCGCGTTCGGTGTTGCGTCCCTTGTGGACGAAGGCGATGTTGTGGTGCAGAGAGATGCCGGACACCGTGCGGTCGGTGAGCGACGGGTCGTGCTCGACGTCGCGGACGAGTTGCTGGTGGTTGAGTCCGTCGATCAGCTCCTTGACGAAGCCGACCGTCGTCGCCGGGGTGCTCAGTTCGGTGCTGCTGCCGCCCCAGCCCGGCCAGTACGACGCGCCGAGGTCCTCGATCACGTACAGGCCGCCCGCCCGCAGATGCGGGAACAGGATGCGGAAGGAGGTCAGGACGTGGTCGTTCACGTGGCTGCCGTCGTCGATGACGAGGTCGAACGGGCCGTGCTCGGCGGCGACCCGGGCCAGGAAGTCGAGGTCGTCCTGGGCGCCGAACACCGACCGGGCGCGCTGCGGGGCGGTCAGCGCCTTGTCCTTGGCGTCCATCCGGATCACTTCGCCGCGCCGGAAGTAGTGCGTCCACATGCGCATGGACTCGCCGCCGTCGCAGCCGATCTCCAGGACCCGCACGCGGCTGTCGCGGAAGCGGCGGAAGTGCTGCTGATAGTGCCCGGTGTACCAGTGCCTGCCCCATTTGTCGGTTCCGGTGCGGATCGCCAGCTCGGTCAGGTCGACAGGGTTCTGCGTGGCCGCCAGGGAGGCCGAGCGGGCGGCGGCCACGGCGGCGGCGCGGCGGCGGGCCAGCCGGCCGGTCGGGTCCGAGCCGGGCGGGCCGTCCGGGGCGTTGAGGAAGATCTCCCTGGTGGCGTCGTGGACGCCGGCCTCGCCGTACACCGAGCGGAGCAGTTCGGTGAGCTCCTGGCGGATCACCACGTCCGGCTCGGCGAGCGGACCGGCCGCGACGCTCGCCGCGCCGCCGCCGACGGTCAGCGTGTAGGCGAGCCGTCCGCCGCCGAAGCCCAGGTCGAACTGCACCGGCACCTTCTCCTCCGGGCCGGGCAGCACGCCGGTCAGCGCGGCCACCTCGGCCAGCACGATCTCGGCGACCTCGGCGGGGCCCAGGGCGGCCACGGCGGCGTGCGCCTCGTGCTCTGGCAGCGCCGCGACGGCGACGACGGATGCGGATGTGACGGTCACGGGGTCATCCCTTCCGGATTCGGGGTGGGGCCTGCCAGCACGACGGGCAGGACGCTGATGCGGCGGGTCATCCACTCGGACTCCCATCCGACCTCGGTCCGCTCGCTGAGCCTGGCGTGCGGGAAACGGCGGAAGAACGCGGTGAGCGCGATCCGGGCCTCCAGACGGGCCAGCGGCGCCCCGAGGCAGTAGTGGTGGCCGAGTCCGAAGCTGATGTGGCCCCGGCCCGCCTCGGGGTCGAACTCGCCGGTGCGCTCGTGGTGCGGGCAGCGGTTGGCCGCCGCCACGTTGATCTGCACGGGCGCCCCCGCGGGGATCAGGTAGCCGCCGAGGTTCACGTCCTCGGTGGCGAACCGCCAGGTGGCGTGCGGGAACGGCGGGTGCACGCGCAGCGTCTCCTCGATCCACCCGTCGATCTGCTCGGGGGTGCGCGGCCGGGCGCCGGCGTCGCGGCCGAGCGCCTCCAGGATCCCGGCGGAGATGAGGCTCGCCGTGGACTCGTAGCCCGCCATCACCAGGCCGACCGTCCAGGTCACGACCTCGTCGGGGGTGATGGCCTCCTCGCCGTCCACGGCGTCGAGCAGGCCGGTGATCAGCCCCTCGGCCAGGGGGCCCGGGTCGGCGGCCCAGCCCGCCACCGCGCCGGCCAGCGCGCCGACGCCGCCCGCTCGCTCCTCCTGCTTCGGCGAGTAGATGATGGCGTCGGTGGCCCGCCGCATCACCGCGTACATCTCGGGCCGCAGGCCGAGCATCTCGCCGATGAAGGCCAGCGGCAGCGGGTAGGCGTAGCGCTCCATGAGGTTCAGCTCGCCCGACAGCCCGTCCAGCAGTTCCTCCGCGAGCGCGGCCAGCCGGGCGCCCCACCTCTCGGTGTTGCGCGGTGTGAAGACACGCGCGTGCAGGCGCCGGATGCGGGCGTGCTCGGGGCCCTCGCTCATCACCATCGTGCGGGCGACGTCGGCGCGCGGCTGCGAGCCGATCATGACACCGGTCACCCGCCGCATCCACTCGGGGGTGAGCTCGATGTCCTTGCTGAGCCTGCGGTCGGTGAAGGCGGCGCGCGCCAGTTCCATGTCGGTGACCGCCCACGCGGTGCCCCCGTAGTAGTCGACCTTGACGACCGGCGCGACGCGGCCCGCCGCGACCAGGCTCGGCAGGACGTCCACGGGCGCCGGAATGGTCGGCACGTCCACGTGCGGCGCGTCCAGCAGCTCTTCGGATCTCACAGCGGGCCTCCGGTGGCGGGCGCGGTGCGGGCGGGGATCAGTTCCTCGATCAGCTCGGCGGCCCGGCGCGGGCCGTCGTGCCGGGCGAAGGCGTCGTGCAGCCGGGCCGCGGCGGCCCGGTGCTCCGGGCCGTCCAGCACCGCCCGTACGGCGGCGCGCACCCGCTCCGGGGCGAGCCGCGCCCCCCGCAGCGCCACCCCGGCACCCGCGTACGCCACCCGGGCGGCCACGTCCGCCTTCTCCTCCGTGGCCCCGGCGACGACCAGCGGGACGCCGTGCCTGAGCGCCGCCGTGACGCCGTTGAAGCCGCCGTTGGTGACCATGACGTCCACGTACGGCAGCAGCCGGTGGTACGGCACGAAGCCCTCCACCCGCACGTTCGCGGGCAGCGTCCCGGCGCTCGGGCCGAGCGTGCGGTTGCCGGTGGTCACGACGACCAGCACCGGTTCGTCGGCGAGCGCCCGGATCGCGGGCAGGAGCAGCCGGCGCGCGTCGTCGGCGATCGTGCCCTGGGTGACCAGCACGACCGGCCGCTCGCCGCGCAGCTCCTCCCACCACGGCGGCGGGTCGAAGGCCGTGTCCGACGGCGGCAGGTCGAGCGCGCCGACGAAGTGCGTGCCCGCGAACAGGTCGGAGCGCGGGAACTCCAGCTCGGCGACGGTGCCCACAAGATAGCGGTCGGGACGGCGGGCGATGTTCTCCATCCCGCCCGCGCGCAGGCGGGCCAGCCCCGCCTGCGCGCGGGCCGCGTCGGCCGCCCGCCGCAGCCCGCGCAGCATGATGTGATCGCCCGCCCAGGCGAGCACGGCGTTGCGCAACCGGCCCGCCCGCGTCGCCGAGGGGCCGAGGCCGCGCCCGAGCGGAGCGGTGTCGCGGCTGCCCAGCACGTAGATCGAGTTGCCGATCCACACGTGCGGCAGCCCGGTGTGCTCGGCGGCGAAGCTCGCGCCGTAGCACATGTCGTCGGACACCAGCACGTCCGCGGGGAACCGGTCCAGCACCCGGAGCAGGTCGTCCATCTGGTCCGGCGCGGTGCGGTAGAAGATGTCCCGCATCCCCGCGACGAAACTCGCCGCGCCGGTGAGCCGGGCCTGGGCGGGGAACGCCTCGGCCTTGCTCTGCCCGGAGAAGTCGTGCGCCGCGAACATCGGCAGATGCCGCGCGCCGACGGCGGTGATCTTGCTCCGGTAGCCGTCTCCGGTGTACCAGCGCACGTCGTGGCCGGCGCGCACCAGGTTCCGCGCGACCGGGACCACCGGGTTGACGTGGCCGTCAGCCGGGGTCGTCGCGATCAGAACGTGTGCCAAGGCCGCCCTCCCTCGTCAGTACGGCGGCACCGCCCTGCCGGCCTGCCGCGCTGACCCGACCGTCGCCCCCGGCGCTCCGGCCCGGCAAGAGACCCCCACAGACACTGCCAGTCCTGGTGATTTCCCCGCACTCCACGCGATCCCGGTACGTAAACCGCTACTCACTCTGGGGACACCGGCTGGGGATGTGGGTCCGCCCCGGCCCGCCGACGATGGGGCTCACCTGCGGTTCGACACACCGTCGAAAGGGAGGAACACCCCTATGTTCAGTCGTCTACCGAATGTGCGGGAGCCCCGGCGGGTCACCGTACTGGGCGCGGGCGTGGCGGGGCTGGTCGCCGCCTACGAGCTGGAACGGCTCGGGCATCAGGTGGAGATCATCGAGGCGGCCGACCGGGTCGGCGGCCGTGTTCACACGCACCGGTTCGGTTCGGCCCCCGGCGCCCCGTTCGCCGACCTGGGCGCGATGCGGCTGCGCACCGACCACACGCGTACCCTGCACTACGTCGTCGAGCTGGGCCTGCACAACGACATCCGCGAGTTCCGCACGCTGTTCGCCGACGACGGCAACCTGCTGTCGATCCACGACGAGCGGCACATCAGGGTGCGCGAGGCCCCGGACGTGCTCACCGGCAGGCTCGCGGCACGGCTCGGCGACCACTCCTACCGGCCGGCCACGCTGCTGTTCGGGGCGTGGCTGCACGCGTGCCTGGAGGCCATCGCGCCCCGGGACTTCAACGACTGGCCGGAGGTCACCACCGAACTGCTCGATCTGGTCGACGGCATCGACCTGGAGCCGTACCTGCACCCCGCCGGGTCCAAACCGGACCTGTACGCCGTGGTGAAGGACCACCCGCAGATCCGCTCAGGACCCTTCAGAGGCCGCGAGCGGCTGCTGGACGACGTCCTGGACGAGACCAGCCCCGCGCTCTACCGGCTGCGCGGCGGCATGGAGACGCTCACGAACGCGCTGGCCGCGCGCATCCAGGGCCCCATCTGGCTGAACCAGGAGGTGACCGGGATCGCGGTGCACGACGACGGCGTGGCGGTCGGCGTCCGGCGCGGCGGCCGGATCCGCTACCGGAACTACGACCACGTACTGTGCACCATCCCGTTCACCGTGCTGCGCGGCCTGCGGCTCGACGGGTTCGACGCGGACAAGCTCGCCGCCGTCCACGAGACCCAGTACTGGCCGGCGACCAAGATCGCGCTGCGCTGCCGCGAGCCGTTCTGGGCCGCCGACGGCATCGCCGGCGGCGCCTCGTTCACCGGCGGGCTGGTCCGCCAGACCTACTACCCGCCCGTCGAGGGCGACCCGGCGCAGGGCGCGGTGCTGATCGCCAGCTACACCATCGGCCCGGACGCCGAGGCGCTGGGCAGGCTCGACCCGGCCGCCCGCCGACAGGTGGTCCTGGACGAGGTCGCCCGGATGCACCCCGGCCTGCGGGAGCGCGGCATGATCCTCGACACCGCCGGCCGCGCGTGGGGCGAACACCGGTGGAGCCTGGGCGCGGCCACCATCCGCTGGGGCCAGGACGCCGGCACCCGCAAGGAGCAGCAGTGGGCGGCGGCCCGGCCGCAGGGCAGGCTGTTCTTCGCGGGCGAGCACTGCTCGTCCATGCCGGCCTGGATCGAGGGCGCGATCGAGTCGGTCACCGACGCGCTGCGCGACATGGAGACCCGCGACCCGCACGAACTGATGCGGCTGGATCTGGGCCGATGAGCGTCTTCAGCCTGCCCCGCCTGCACTTCGCCGGCCTGGCGACGACCCAGTTGCCCACCGGCCCGAGGCAGGGGCTCACCGACCTCGCCACGAACGGGGCGCTGTGCGCGGACGGCACGCCGTTCCCGCCCGGCCGTCCCCCGGCCGAGTACGACGGGCCGCGCGGCGAGCACTTCGCGGGCAACGGCCACTTCGCCGTGCCGTCCGCCGCGATCACCGGCGTCGAACTGCGCGCGGGCGAGGTGGACACGGCCGATCCGGTGGTGGGCCGCCAGGTCGATCTGTGGGGGCACTACAACGAGTACCTGCAGACGACCGTGAACCGGGGCCGTGTGTTCGACGTCGACCCGGCCTCGAACTGGACCACCACCGTGATGGTGGGCCAGTTCGGGTTCGGGCGGGCGGGGCGCTCGCACGACACCGGGTACGCGCTCGTCGGCGATGTGCACGGCTACCAGCCGCCGAGGTGGCAGGACCTGCGCAGGGGCACGGTCGTGCACCAGTTCGCGGTGGCCCGCGAGGAGATCGCCTGGCCGGCGCCGGTCGCCGGGTCCGAGGCGGTCGCCGCGCTGGCGCGGGCGCTGGCCGGGTCCGACGGGCTGGTCGTGCAGTTCGCCCTGCTCGCCCCGGACGGCCCGCGCCTGCCGGACGCGCCGAGGAGCTGGGAACTGCGCGGCACGATCGCGCCCTGGTGGCGCGCCGAGCCCAGGACCTTTCCCGCCGGGCGGCTGATGCTGCCGGTCGAGCCGGGCGTCCGGGTGTTCTCCGTGGACGTCGGTGCCGAGTACGTCACGCTGAACCTGGTCACCGCCGCCGCGTCGCTGCCGCCCGGCGAGGTGGAACTGCGGACCGCGCGGACCGGCAAGCTGGTCGCCGCCGTACCCGTGCGGTCCTGCCGGGAGTCCGCGCGGCACGGCGGGCTCGTCTGCGCGACCCGCCTGGGCGAGGCGGAGGACGAGGCGCTGGTCCTGGTCGCCGCGCGCGACGGGCGGGTGCTCGCCCGCGAGCAGGAGGTCGTACTGCAGGCCGACGACGCCTGCCAGGTGCTCGACCACCCCAGGCACGCGGGCGACGACTCGTGCGACGCCGAGGTGGGGTTCCGGTCGTTCGTACGCGGCCGCCCGGCGCCCGTGGCGGTCGTGCGGGTGCGGCAGTTCCCCAACCCGAGGGCGCTGCCCCTCGCCCCCGACGCCGCCACCGCCGAGATCGTGCACGTCGCCGACCCCGAGAGAACCGGCCCCGAGAGCACCGACACTCTGAGCACCGACACTCTGAGCACCGACACTCTGAGCACCGACACTCTGAGCATCGACCCCCCGAGCATCGACACTGTGAGCACCGACGCCGGCGGCTTCGGCCGACTCACGTTGCGCGGGCTGCGGCCCGGGTCCACGCGCCTGCTGCTGGGCGGCGACGCCACGGGAGTCCACTACGACAACGACGACGAGCTGGGGTTCTGGGCGGGCGCCGGCGGCGTGCACGTGCGGGTGCTGCCCGACGACTGGCGGCTGGCGGACCTGCGCGACGACGAGGTGACCTTCGAGACCGTCTACCGCGAGGTCTTCGCCCCGTACGAGGCCCAGTACTCGTTCATGCGCGAGGAGGTCTTCAGCCTCGCCGACCGCTGCAAGGTCGAGACGTACGCCAAGCTCGTCTGGCAGATGTGCGACCCGCGCAACAAGGCGACGACGTACTACATGCCGCCCACCCGCGACCTCACCGCGCCGAAGGCCGCGCTGCTGCTCAGGTACCTGCGGCGGGTGCAGCGGCCGGACCACGTCCTGCTGCGGGCCGAGACGCCCGCCGCGCGGCCCGGCCTCGCGA
Organism: Nonomuraea longicatena; assembly: GCF_039525605.1. Lineage (NCBI taxonomy): Bacteria > Bacillati > Actinomycetota > Actinomycetes > Streptosporangiales > Streptosporangiaceae > Nonomuraea > Nonomuraea longicatena. The sequence continues at coordinate 87,879 of NZ_BAAAHQ010000024.1, forward strand.
CCCGGGCCGAACTCGTCGCCGCGCTGCGCGACGCGGTGAAGCTCGAACTGGCCGTGATGATCCAGTACCTGTACGCGGCCTACACCGTGCCCGACCACGGCGCCGGCCGCGAGTACGTGCGCCGGGGCGACTGGACGCCCGAGCAGCTCGCGCTCGCCTGCGGCGACGGCGGCGAGACGCTCGCGGGCGGCATCAGGGGCACGCTGATCCGGGTGGCCCGCGAGGAGATGATCCACTTCCTGCTGGCCAACAACATCCTGATGGCGATCGGCGAGCCGTTCCACCTCCCGCACCTGGACTTCGGCACGCTCAACGCCGAACTCCCGATCGCGCTCGACTTCTCACTGGAACGCCTGGACGTCGCCAGCGTCGCCCGGTTCGTCCGCATCGAGGAGCCGGACGGCCTGGTCACACCGGTACGGCTCGGCACCCGCACCAGCACCGGCACCAGCACCAGCGCCGACGCCGACGCCGACGCCGACGGCGACGGCGGAGAACCCGGCTACGCGTCGATCAGTGAGCTGTACGGCGACATCCGACGGGCGCTCACCACGATCCCCGGCCTGTTCCTCACCGAGCCCGGCCGAGGCGGCGGCGAGCACCATCTGTTCCTGCGCAAACGGGTGAACGACCACCATCCGGACTACCAGCTTGAGGTCGACGACCTCGCCAGTGCGCTGTTCGCCATCGACGTGATCACCGAGCAGGGCGAAGGCGGGGAACTGACCGACGGGGACGAGCCGTCGGAGGAGTCGCACCACGCCGCGTTCCTGGGAGTGGCCGAGGCGCTGCGCCGGTCGGACTGGGTCCCGTCCTACCCGGCGGCACGCAACCCGACGCTGCGGCGGGGGGATCGCGCCCGCCAATACATACCGGACCCGGACGCGCGCCGGGTGATGCGGCTGTTCAACGCCGCCTACGCGGTGGCGTTGCAGCTCATGGTGCAGCACTTCGGCGCGGGCCCGGACACCAGCCTGCGCCGCTCGAAGCTCATGAACGCCGCCATCGACGTGATGACCGGGGTGCTGCGCCCGCTGGGCGAGCTGCTGACGACCATGCCGTCCGGGCTGCGCGGCCGTACGGCGGGGCCGTCCTTCGAGCTCGACGCGCCGCCCGCCTTCATCGCGCGCCCCGACGTGGCGGCGCTGCGCGTCGCGCGGCAGCTCGACGACGTGGCGGCGGCGGCCTCGGCCTGCCCGCCGGTGCCCGCACGCGTGGCCGAGATCAGCACCCTATTGGCCGAACAGTTGAGGGGAAGCGTGAGATGACTCGCAGCGAAGAGACCGACGTCCTCATCGTGGGCGGCGGCCCCGTGGGCCTGGCCCTGTCACTGGACCTCACCCATCGCGGCGTCCGGCACATCGTGATCGACGCGGGCGACGGCGTGGTGCGCCACCCGAAGGTCAGCACGGTCGGGCCGCGCTCGATGGAGCACTTCCGCCGCTGGGGGGTGGCCGGGCGGGTCAGGGACGCGGGCTGGCCGCCCGGTCACCCGCTCGACATCGCGTGGGTGACCCGCGTCGGCGAGTACGAGATCCACCGGTTCGAGCGCGGCACCGCCGCCGCCCGCCCGGTGTTCCGCCACACGCCGGAGCCGGACCAGGTGTGCCCGGCCCACCTGCTGAACCCGGTGCTGGCGGGCGCGGTGGGCAGGCCGCTGCGCTACCTGCACCGCCTGGAGCACTTCGAGCAGGACGCCGGTTGCGTGCGGGCCACGATCTCCTCGAACGGCGAGGAATCGGTCGTCTGGGCGCGCTATCTGGTGGCCTGCGACGGCAGCTCCTCCGTCGTGCGCAAGGCCCTCGGCATCGACTCGCCCGCCCGCCACGAGGCGCAGGTCTTCCGCAACGTGCTCTTCCGCGCGCCGGGGCTGCCCGCGCGCCTCGCGGAGCGCGGCCACCGGAGCGCGCTGGTGTACTACCTGATGCACTCCTGGTCGCTGCGCTACCCGATGCGTTCCCTGGACGGGCGCGGCCTCTACAACATGGTCGTGGACGGCCGCTCCGACCAGGGCGCGCTGGAGCTGATCCGCTCCGCCATCGCCTTCGACGTGCCGGTCGAGCTGGTCGCCGACGGCCTGTGGCACCTGACCCACCGGGTGGCCGACCGGTACCGGGCGGGCCGGGTGTTCCTGGCGGGCGACGCGGCGCACACGCTGTCGCCGTCCGGCGGGTTCGGCATGAACACCGGCATCGGCGACGCCGCCGACCTGGGCTGGAAGCTCGCCGCCGCCGTCGCGGGCTGGGCGGGCGACGGCCTGCTCGGCACCTACGAGACCGAACGCCGCCCGGTGGCGATCGCCGGCCTCGACGCGGCCGAGGCGAACCTGCGGCGTACGGTCGACCGCGACCTCCCCGCCGAGCTGGCCGCGTCCACGGAGAAGGGCGCGCGGCTGCGGGCGGAGATGGCCGAGCGGCTGGTGAACAGCGGCGCGCGCGAGGAGTTCGACGCCCCCCGCGTCCATTTCGGGTTCCACTACCGCTCGCCGATCGTGGTCTCCGACGGGCCGGCCGAGCAGGGCCCGAGGTGGCGGCCGGGCAGCGACCCGGGCTGCCGCGCCGCCCACGCGTGGGTACGCCCGGGGGTGTCCACGCTGGACCTGTTCGGGGACGGCTTCACGCTGCTGCGCTTCGCCGATTCGCCCGCACTGTCCGCGTTCGTTACGGCCTTCACCGAGCGCGGCGTGCCGTTCCGGTCGGTGCTCGTGGGCGACCCGGACACCGCCGCCCTGTACGGTCACCGTTTCGTCCTGGTCCGCCCCGACGGGCACGTGGCCTGGCGCGGAGACGACCTGGAGGCGGCTCCCGCGAACCTGGCGGATCTCGTGCGAGGGGCGGGGTGATGGAGCCGTTCTCCCCGCTGGGCTGGTCCCCGGCCGATCTCGCCGACCCGTACCCGATCTACCGCCGCTACCGCGAGGCCGACCCGGTGCACCGCGCCGGTCCCGGGACCTGGTTCGTGTTCGACCACGAGCATGTCGCGCAGACCCTGTCGCGCCGTGACTTCGGCCGTAACCGGCCCGCGCACCTGCCGGGCCGCAACGACGCGCTGTATCGCAGCGTGCGGGACTGGCTGGTGTTCCTGGACCCGCCCAGGCACACCCGGCTGCGCCGCCTGCTGGCCGCCGAGTTCTCCCCGAAGGTCGTGGCGGGGTTGCGGCCGCGCATCGCCTCGATCGTCGCGTCGCTGCTGCGTCCGCTGTGGGGGCGGGAGGAGTTCGACCTGGTGCGGGAGTTCGCCGCGCCGCTGCCTGTGCTGGTGATCTCCGCGTTGCTCGGCGTGCCGGGGGAGCGGCACGCCTGGTTCCGGGAGCGGGCCGAGTGGCTGCAGGAGGCCAGTTCCGCGCGGGCGGCGCGTGCCTCGGGCGGGCTCGCGCGGGCCTCGGGCGGGCTCGCGCGGGCCGAGACGGCGGCAGGGGAGCTGACCGAGTACTTCGACGAGCAGGTGCGGGCCCGCCGCGCCGCCCCGCGCGACGACCTCGTCTCGCTGCTGGCCGCCGCGCCGGGGCTGACCGGCGACGAGATCACCGCCACCTGCGTGCACCTGCTGACGGCGGGGCACGAGACGACCACCAACCTGCTGGGCAAGTCGGTGCTGCACCTGTCGGCCCGCCCGGACCTCGCGCGGACGCTGAGGCAGGAGCCCGCGCTGGTCCCCTCCGCCGTGGGGGAGCTGGTGCGCTTCGACGCGCCGGTGCAGATGATCACCCGGTGGGCCACCGAGGCGCAGGAACTCGGGGACCGGAAGATCGCGGCGGGGGACAAGGTCGTCCTGGTTCTCGGGTCGGCCAACCGGGACCCGGCGCGCTTCACCGCGCCGGACCGGATCGTGGTGGACCGCGACACCTCCCGGCACTGCGGGTTCGGGATGGGCATCCACTACTGTCTCGGCGCGCAGCTCGCCAGGGCGGAGGCGGAGCTGGCGCTGCCGCCGCTGCTCGAACTGCTGCGCGGGTTCGGGGTGAGCGGGGCGCGGTACGCGGAGGACCTGGTCTTCCACGGCCCGGCCGCGCTCACCCTGCGCGCTATCGGGACGGCTGGAAGCGGCGCGCCAGCTCCACCCGCGAGGTGACCTCCAGCTTGCGGAACACCTTCCGCAGATGGAAGGCGACCGTGTGGTGCGAGATGAACATCCGCCGCGCCACCTGCTGGTTCGTCAGTCCGGAGGCGACCAGGTCGGCGACCTTGCGCTCGGTGTCGGTGAGTGTGTCGGCGCTCTCGCCGGAACCGCGCTGCCTCCAGTGCCTGCGCACCACGCCCGCCGCGCGCAGCACGCTCCGGACCCTGGTGGCGTCCGGGTCGGCGAGGATCTCCTGGTAGAGGGCCGCGCTCTGCTCCAGATGCCGTACGGCCGACTCGCGGTCGGCGTCGAGGAGCACCCGGCCGAGGTCCTCGGCCGCCGAGGCGCGCTCCCACGGGCCGGGGAAGGCCGAGGCGGCGGCCAGTGCCGCGCTGTCACGCTCCAGCAGGCCGCGTGCGTGCGCGGCGGCGGCGGCCATGGTGCGGACCTCCGGGTTGGCCGCGGCCAGTCGTTCGGCGGTCTTCACGGCGGCGGCGGCCCAGTCGCCTCGGTCCTCGCCGAGCGCGGTGCGCACCGTCCACGCGGCCGCGCCGGCCGCGCTGGCGAACAGCTCGCGGCGCTGCTGCTCGCCCAGCGCCACCTCGCGCAGCAGGGCGCGGGCAGGGGCCGGGTCGCCGTGCGCCTCGGCCAGGCGGGCCTCCGCCCAGGCCAGCGGCAGCGAGCGCACCGCCGACGTCTCGGCGCGAGCCCAGGCGACCAGCGGGTCCTCCCCGCGCGGGCGGCCCACGCCGGTGCGCAGGGTCGCGGTCGTGAGAACGTACAGGGCCTCGTGCAGGTACAGGTGGGTGCCGGTGTCGTGCGCGATGCGCAGGCCCGCCAGCGCCTCCGCCGTGGCGTTCGAGGTACGGCCGACCGCGAGCTCCACGCGGGCGCGCAGGATGTGTGGCACGGCGGCCAGCGCCCGGTCGACGTGCTCGGCCGTCTCGTCGATCACGGCCAGCGCCTCGTCGTGGTGCTCCAGGCAGGTCAGCACCTCGGCCAGGCCGATCAGCGGATGGCAGATCCAGCTGATGACCGGCCCGCCGTGGTCGTCGGCCACGGCCTTGCGGCACAGCGTGAGCGCCTCGGTGAGCCTGCCCTCGCGCCAGCTCCGCATGGCCGCCAGCACCGGGAAGTCGCTCTCGCCGACGCCCCGGCGCTCGGGCGGCGGCTGGTCGCGGCGCAGGACGCTGACCAGCACCTGGTTCACGGTGAGGTTGTGGCGCAGCTCCGCGGGCGCCGCCGGGTTGGACAGCACGGACTCGGCGACGCGCCCGGCGTCGCGGTGCCTGCCCTCCAGGGTCAGCGCGGTGGACAGCCAGTACCGCAGCGCGGTTTTGGCGGTCTCGGGGAGCGGGCCGGTCAGCGCGTCCTCGGCGAGCCTCACGGCTCGCGAGATCGGGCCGGAGCGGGCGCACGCCTCGACCGCGATCTCGGTCAGCGGCAGGCAGGCCGCGTGACCCGGGGGCAGCAGCTCCAGCCCGCGCAGCGCCAGCTCGGCGGCGGTGCGCGGCGCGGGCCGCAGTGCCTCCTCCGCCGCGTCGCGCAGCAGCAGGATCGCGGCCTCGTCGCCGTGGAACGCGCCCCGCGCCACGTGGCAGGCGGAGTCGACGCGTGAACCGCCCCGCGCGATGATCATCGCGGCCGCCTGGCGGTGCAGCGCTCCCCGGACGGCGTCCGGGATGTTCTGCAGCAGCGCCTGCCACAGCAGCGTGTTGCGAAAGCGCATGCTCTGCTCGGCGCTCTCCAGCACCTCGGACGTGAACGCCTCGCGGAAGGCGGGCAGCAGCGCGGCCAACGGCTGGCCGAGCAGCGTCGCCAGGTCGTCGGGCAGGAACGTGCGGCCGAGCACCGAGGCCACGTCGAGCACCCGCCGCGTCTCCTCCGACAGACAGTCCAGGCTGCGGTGCAGCACCTGGCTGAATCGGTGGGGCAGCGCCGCGCCGCCGTTCAGGAGCGGTTCGTGGCGTTCGCCGCCCAGGAGCCGGGTGATCCGCGCGAAGTCCGCCTGGCACTCCTTCACGCCCTCGTCCGCCACGACGCCGAGCAGTTCCACGACCGTCGCCGGGATGCCGCCCGCGCAGTCGACGAGCATGGTGAGGCTGGCGTCCGGCGGGACGCCCAGCACGTCCTCCACGAGCGCCGCGACCTCCGGACCCGCCATCCTGGGCAGTTCCACCCGCACCGCGTCCGGCCGCTGGCGCAGGTGGCCGCGCCACTGGTCCAGGTACGGCCGGTCCATCTCGGGCCGCTCGGCGACCACGCACACCAGCGGCCGGAGCGCGGCCTGGGCCGCCAGCGCGTCGAGCGTGCGGGCGGCCACCGCGTGGCACCACTGCAGGCCGTCCACGGTGACCAGCACGGGGCCGCGCGCGAGATGCCCGTCGAGCATGGCGCCGAACGCGCCCTCGCAGCCCGCGACGGCCGGCCGGCCGCCCACGAGGAGCGCGGCGAACGCCTCCGGCCGCAGGTCCTCGTCGGAGCCGACGCCGACGACGGTGAACCCTTTGTCCGCCGCGACGGCCCGGAGTTCGGACAGGACGGTGGTCTTGCCGATACCCGCTCTTCCGGTCACCGCGACGACCGCGCCGCGTCCTGTGGCGGCTGTCACGTCGAGCACGGCGGCGAGCCGCTGCCGCTCCTGTTGCCGCCCTCGCACCGCGCGCCGGGTCCGCACCGCGACCCGTCGCGGGTGCAGGGCGCGCGGTACTGCGGACGACGCGGCATTCGTACGGAGATGCCGTACCTCGACCATGCGGGCCAGCCCCTTTCCCATCACTGCCTCGTAGTCGCTGCGCCGCAGTGCGGCGTCGATCTCGTCGGCCGCGACGATGGCCGTCATCAGGTCGACCACCTGTGTCGCCCTCGCCGCGCTGTCGCGGGACGAGGCCCCAGCTCTTCCTTGTCTACCGGTGGTCGGTGAACGCCCGGTTACCAAGGAATTGTTCCGGGATTATTCACATATGGTGTCGCGCGTTTTCGCTGGATATTCAATGGTGTGAATATCAACCATTGATCCGAAACCAGGTGCCGCCCGGTAAACCGGCCGCCCGTTTTCGGCGGTACCGCGACCGCCCAGGAAATCCGCATACTTACGAATGCTAGGGAGCCGGGTCGTTCCCGGCATTGCCGACAGCGCCCAGTTCCACTACCGGCCAGTGGTAAAGGCCATTTGGCGGCCAGCCGGGATATGGGGTCACACCGGCAGCTCCAGCCGTACGGTGGTGCCGGTCTCCGGCGGGCTCTCCAGCCACAGCCGCCCGCCGAGGGCCTCGACCCGGTCGACGAGCCCGACGAGACCGGAGCCGCGTGCCGGGTCGGCCCCGCCGTGGCCGTCGTCGACGATGGTCATCCGCAATGTCCCGTCGGAGACCGTGACGTGCACGTCCACGGTGCTCGCGCGGGCGTGCTTGGCGGCGTTGGTGAGCGCCTCGGAGACGGCGTAATAGGCGGCGATCTCGACGGGTTCCGGGAAACGGTCCCGGGTCCTGACGTCCAGGCTGACCGGCACGGGGGAGCGGCGGGCCAGCGCCTTGAGCGCAGAGGTGAGCCCGCCTTCGACGAGCACGGCCGGGTGGATGCCCCGCGCGATCTCGCGCAGTTCGTCGAGCACCGCGACCAGCCCGTCGGCCACCTCGTCCAGTTCCTCGTCGAGCCCTGGGACCTCGGACGGCACCGCCATCTGGGCGGCGCGCAGTTGCAGGGCCAGGGAGACCAGGCGCTGCTGGGCGCCGTCGTGCAGGTCGCGCTCGATCCGGCGGCGCGCGGTGTCGGCGGCGGCCACGATCCGCGCCCTGGACGCGGTCAGCGCGGCCTTGGCCTCCGCGTTGGCCAGGGCGGCGCCGATCAGTTCGGTGAAGTCGGAAAGCTGGTCCTCAAGGCCGCCCGGCAGCGTCCTCTCGGAGCAGGCCACGCTGATGACCCCCCACAGGCGTCCCTCGACCCGGATCGGCACCCCGACGATCGTCCTGAAGTCGCCGTCGGAGTCGGGGGCGGGCTCGTCGATCCGTGCCGCTCTGCCCGCCTGGTGCACGATCGTGTGCGAGGTCCGGTCCTGGTGACGCAGCCGCCTGCCGACCGCGAAGCGCCGGATGCCGACCCGGCTCCAACTGCCGAGGACCGTGGCGGAGCCGTCCGGGTCGTAGCGGGTCAGGACGGTCAGAGCGACGTGGAAGAGCCGCCCGACCTCCGCCGTGACGGCGGCGAACACCTCCTCGGGCGGTGCCCCCTTGGCGACCAGGGTCGCCACCCGCCGCAGCGCCGCCTGCTCCTCCGCGAAGGCGCGCAGTTCCGTGCGGGCCTGCGCGGTGGCGAGGGCGGTGGCGATGAGTGGGGTGAAGTCGGCCAGCCGCTGCTCGGTGCTCGGGGGCAGCGGGCGCGGCGGCATGGAGATCACCATGACGACGCCCCAGATCCGGTTCTCGACGGAGATCGGCACACCGACGATCGCACCGAACCCGCGCTCGCGGGCGAAGGCGGCCGGGGCCCCCGAGGCATGGGAGACGTGGTCGATCCGCATCGGCCGGCCGGTCTCGAAGACCTGCGTCACCACGTTGCGCCCGCCCAGCGTTACCCGGGTGCCGACGGGGAACGACGTCTCGCCGCCGGCCGCCGACCAGCCGCCGAAGTGGCGCACGGTGGATCCGATCGGCCTGGTGACCGTACGCGATCGGGGCTATC